>DATCDC010000090.1:0-69272 GCA_036510915.1 Solirubrobacteraceae bacterium
TTGTGCGAGCCGCGCATCCACCCCGCCACGAGGTGCGGCCTGGCGAACGGCTCGAGGACCTCGCCCACCGCAGGCAGGCCGCTCTGGCAAGCGCACGATCATGATCGGGTCGTCCTTGCCCACGTAGCGCCCGGCGATCAGCGACAGCCGCGAGGTCGAGGTCGAGGCGACCGGCTCCTCGAGCTGGTCATGGCGGAACACGTGCTTGATCACGTAGCGCGACGGTGTGCCGATGAACACGAGCAGGTCGTAGAGATCCTGCGGGCACTGGAACAGGATCCGGCGGTGTTCGATCAGGTCGTGCACGACGCCCGGCCCGGCGCCGCGCACATTGCCCGAGAACGCGTCGGCGAGCAGATCCTGCCCGGCGCCGTAGAGGTGCAGTCGCCGCGCGATCTCGGTGAGCGCCTCGAACGTTTCCCAGGCGGAGCGGTGCACCGGTTCGGCGTCGACCGCGTGGCGGTGGGTCATCACGAGGTTGACGTCGTCGCCGCAGGCGTTCACCGCTCCGTCGATCAGCAGACCGTCGCCGATCGCCTCGCGAACGCGCTGGGTCGCCGCGGCGATCAGCTCGGGGTGCACCGCGCTGCGGCCCGCGACGCCGCCCACGTCTGCCTTGATCGCACTGATGGTCACGACGCTCACGACACACCTCCGACGAACGGACCGAGTTGGCATCGTCCACGTCTTCGCACGCGATGTGGCGACAAGGGGACGGTGCGCCTCGCGTCACCGGCGGGCATCCGTAGATCTCTGCGCCGGCGTGCGCGTTTGCCGTCGACGTCCTCGTTCCCGGGCCGGGCTCGATCGCGGTCATCGGGTTTCTCCCGATGACCGGTGGCGCCGAAGCGGCAAGGCTCCGCTGACCGACATGACCCAGGTTCTGATCGTCGCCCATCGCACCGCCGCAACGCCACGGCTGCTCGCGGCCGTGGAGTCGCGGGCGCGGCGCGGGCAGTGCACGTTCACGTTGCTCGTGCCGCGGCCCTACTGGGATCCCGACACCGAGGAGGCCGAGGCGACGCTGGAGCTCGCGATTCCGCTGCTCGACCGTGCCGCGGGGTCGCATGTCCACGGGGTCATCGGCGTGACCGATCCGTACGAGGCGGTCCGCGAGCTGTTCGAGCGCGAGCGCTTCGACGAGGTGATCGTCTCGATGCTGCCTGAGCGCATCTCCCGCTGGCTGCATCTGGATCTCGCGCACCGCATCCAGCGGCTCGGCGTGCCGGTGAGCGTCATCACCGCCGAGCAGGCCGACCGCGCACCCGGGCCGGGCGGCCCGCCGCCACCGCGTTGAGCGATGACGACGTTCAGGCACGTGCTCGTCGCCTGCGACGACTCCGACGGGGCGCGTCAGGCGCTCGCCCGCGCCGCCGACCTGACCGGTCCCGGCGACGTGGTGAGCGTCGTCAACGTCATGCCGGAACCGGGCGTGAGCGCGCGGCTCGAGCCGCCGGAGGGCCTGGCCCGCCAGGCCCTCGTGCTCGACGAGGCGCAGCAATTCCTCGCCGCCCGAGGGATCGAGGCCCGGGCGATCGCCCCCGTCGGCAACCCGGCGAGCGAGATCCTCACCGAGCGGGAGCACGCGGACCTGATCGTCATCGCCCGGCACAGCGGGCACGTGGCGCACCTGCTCGGCTCGGTCAGCGGCCGGGTCGTGCGATCAGCGCACTGCGACGTGCTCGTCGTGCACGGGACGGATAGCGGCGCACGGCGATGACCGGCGAGCTGCGGATCGGCTGCTCGGGCTGGAACTACCGCGACTGGCGAGGCGTGCTCTATCCGGAGTGGCTCTCGGCGCCGCACTGGCTTGCGCGCTACACGGAGGTCTTCGACACGGTCGAGGTGAACGCCACCTTCTACCGGCTGCCGACCGAACACGCGACGGCGGTCTGGGCCGCGCAGGTGCCCGTGGGCTTTCGCTTCGCCGTGAAGGGCAGCCGCTACCTCACGCACGTGCGTCGGCTGCGCGATCCCGCGGTCCCGGTCGCTCGCTTCACGCAGGCGCTGGCGCCGCTGCGCGACGCCGGTCGGCTCGGGCCGCTGCTGTGGCAGCTGCCCGAGGACTTCCACCGCGATGAGGCCCGGCTGCAGGGTCTGCTCGCGGTGCTGCCGGCCGGCCGGCACGCGCTCGAGTTCCGCCACGCGTCGTGGTTCGACGACGCGATCGTCGACGTGCTCGCCGAGCATGGCGTGGCGCTCGTGTGGGGCGACCACCCCGAGCGCCCGTTCCAGCGCCTGGAGCGCACGGCGGACTTCGTCTACGTGCGGCTGAACCGCGGCACGCGCGGCCGCCGGGGCAACTACAGCGAGGCTGAGTTGCGCGCATGGGCCGCGCGCCTGGCCGCCGCCCGCGCCGACGGCGACGTCTGCGCCTACTGCAACAACGACCAGGAGGGCTTCGTCGTGAACAACGCCCGACGGCTGCTCGCGCTCGCCGGCGCCGGTGCATGACATGGGGCTGCCTGCGGGCCTGTTCGGCCCGGATCGTGTTGACGTCGCCTATGAACCCTGGCGGGCGGTTCGGCCCGCGGCGCTGCATGTCGGGCCGGACATCCAGTCGCCGCTCGTGCTGGCAGAAGGCGGCGAGCCGGTGGAGCTGGCCACCGGCCAGCACCTCGGACGTCAGACGACACGCAATCCGGCATGCCTGGACCGGCCACCGCTTCGCGCGGCGGTCAACGGCTTCGTCTGGGGCTACTGCATGCCGCCGGCGATCCGCAAGTCCGGCTGGATGCAGCTGTCCGACGTGCAGGCCGATCCTGCCTACGAGGAGCTCGCCTGCGGCCCCGCCGGGGCGGACTTCGACCGACGGCGTCCCGAAGGATGCGGCGGACACTGCGACGGTCAGCCGCTCACCGGCGCCCGCCCCGCGTCCGGGCCGGCCGAGGTGACCGCGCGTGATCTCTACCTGCGCTACGCGCCGCACAGCACGGCGTTCCGGTACCTGGTCGCCGGCGATCAGGTGCAACTCCTCGTGGCATGGCAGGCGACTGACGCCTGGTTCGGCGTGGAGGTCCGGCGCGCCCAGTGGACGCCGGCGCGGGTACGCGGATGGGTGCTCGCCGGCGACCGGACGATCGCACCCGGATCCCCGTCGAGCGGCGCGCCGTGACAGCCGCGGGGTGCGCGCGGGGCCGTGACGGACTAGCGTGAGAACGCGATCCCGACCGGGACAACGCCCCGAAGGAGGAGGTATCCATGCCCACGCTCGACGAGATCCGTGACCTGGCGACCACCGAACCGGGCGCTCCGGTCCTCAGCGCGCTGCTGCGCACGGACCTCCGCGACCCCGAGAACGTCAACGGCCATGCGCCCTGGCGCACGGAGTTGCGCAACGGCCTGAGCGTCGCCGAGGCGGCGGTGCCCGCTGGACACGCCCACCGCGTGGCATTCCAGCGGGCAGCTGCGGAGATGGAGCGATGGGCGGCCGGCCTGGACGCCGATACCCGGGCGCGCAGCGTCGCGCGCTTCGTGGCCTTGGACGGATCGCTGGACCGGACCTACACCCTGCGGCTGCCGCTGACGCGGACGGTCGTCGTGCAGGACCGCTCGCCCTACGTCCTGCCGCTGCTGGCCCTCGCCGACCGGGGCCGGCCCGTCGGGCTGGTCCTCATGGGGCACGATCGGGTGCGCCTGGTCTCCTGGGCCGACGGGGTCGTCGGCGAGCCGCCGGGCGCGCTGTATGCGCTCGAAGACGGGAAGTGGCGCGACTACGCGGCCTACGCGGCCGGCAATGCGGCACGCGCGCAGCAGACCGGCCGCCACCCCGAGGGCTTCGGGCCCCGTGAGGAGCACCATCGCGAGGGCTTCCTGCGCGAGGCGGCGGGTGCCGTCAGCGGGCGTGTGGACGAGCTCGGCTGGAGGCGGCTCATCCTCGTCGGCGAGCGCCGGCTGACGGACGAGTTCGAACGCGAGCTGAGCCCGGCGATCCGAGAGCTCGTGGCCGACCGGATCGCGCGGCATCTCGTCGAGCTCACGGCCGCCGAGATCGCCACCCACGTCGAACCAGACCTGCTCGAGCTCTGGCGCGCCGAGGCGCGCGGGCTCGTCGCGCGCGCCCGCGAGCTGGCCGAGGCCGGCGGCGCTGCCGCCGTCGGCCTTGACGCGACTGCGCAGGCGCTGCTCGCCGGGCGCGTCGAGCGTCTGCTCGTCGACCCGTTCCGCGACTTCGCCCATGAGGTCGACGTCAGCGAGGCCGCGCAGGCCGTGCTGCACGGAGCACCGGCGCAGCTGATGGCGGAGCGGGCCGCCGAGGCGGCGATCGCGGGCGGCGGCGAGGTGACCTCGCTGCCGGGAGCAGCCGGCGAGGGCAGCGAACTCGACGACTCCGGCGCGATCGCGGCCCTGCTGCGCTACCAGCCCGCGATCGGTGCGGGGGACCACGGATGACGGACGCGGAGGCCGGGGCCAGACTCGGACTTTCGGCTGCCGGCGGCAGCGAACCCGGACACTGAGGAGCCGAGATGTCATCGACACCCGCCAAGCGCGCCCCCGCGAGGAGCCATGCACGGAAGACCTCGCTGGATCACCTGCAGGATGCGCTGAAGGACCTGACGAAGGCTCGTGAGAAGGCCACCGAGGAGGGCGGCGCCGCGATCGAGGATGCGATGGACAGGATCCGTGAGGCGAGCAAGGAGATCGCCGAGCGCGGGCAGGACCAGCTCACGGAGTGGGAGGACGCCCTCGAGGACGCTGCGGAGAGCGCACGCCGCCAGCTGGCGCGGATCGCCGTACACGCGCAGCGCTCTCCGGAGGCCCTGGACGAGGTGTCCAGCGAGATCCTCAAGCGCAAGTCGGAGCTCAGCGGCTGACGACCCCGCCCGCCCAGGCCGGCGTGCGGTCGGCCATGGGCAGCAGCCGCGGAACCGGCTGGGCGTCGAGCTGCTCCAGCAGCTCCCGGGCCCGCGCGCGGAACCGGGCGACGTTGCGCTCCTTGATCGCCTCGTAGCCGCGGACGAGATCGGGCAGCTCGGCGACGGCGAGGACCGTGCCGGCCGTCGGCTGCGTCAGGTGCTCGAGCCCATGTGCGACGAGCCCGTCGTACTCGGCGACGAGTTCGCGCTCGAGCTTGCGCAGCGCGCTGCGGCCGAAGGGATCGAAGCTCGTCCCGCGCAGGCCGCGCAGGGCGCGCAGCACGCGGAAGGCCGGGAAGATCCAGGGTCCGAGCCGGAGCTTGCGATCGACGCCGAGCGCGCGCAGGATCGGCGGGTGCAGCAGGACGCGCACCTTCGCCCCGGCGCCGAACTCCGCGGTGATGCGCGCCTGCTCGGCCTCGTCCAGGTAGAGGCGCGCGACCTCGTACTCGTCCTTGTAGGCCATGAGCTTGTGCAGCCCGTGGGCGTAGGCCGCGGCGACGGGCGTCGCGTCCGCTGCGGTGCGCTCGCGCTCGAGCGCGGCGACGCGCAGGACCTTGGTGGCGTACGTCTGCGCGTAGCCGGCGTTCTGGTACTCGGCGAGGTCCGGCACGCAGCGCTCAAGGACCTCCCCCAGCGCGCCCGTGGCGCCGGCTGCGGCGAGGATCTCGCGCACCGCCGCTGAGGGCTCGCGGGGCACGGCCCGGCCGGTGGGCGCGAGGGCCGCTTCGACGGCGACGGGGTCGGCCGCGACGGCGCGCCCCCAGGCGAACGCGGCGAGGTTCGATTCGACCGCCGCGCCGTTCAGGCGGATGGCGGCCTCGATCGACGCGGCGCTGAGCGGCAGGCAACCGTGCTGGAAGGCGGCGCCGATCATCAGCATGTTCGCCGGCATGTGGTCCCCGAAGAGGCGCTCTGACAGGCCGCCCGCGTCGAGGAACAGGTTCTCGCGCATACGCGTCACGCGGTTGATGGCGGCGCGCGCCAGCACCGGCGCGGGGAAGGCGACGTCCGGATCGGTGACCATCGCGGCGGTCGCCACCTCGGTGGTGTTGATGACGGCGATCGTGCGCGCGGGATCGGCGACCTCCAGGGTGCCGGGCGCCGCCGCCCCGAGCAGGTCGAAGCCGATCAGCACGTCGGCGGACGCGGAGCTCGCGCGGACCTGGCCGACGATCGGCGCGGGGGCGATCCGCAGGTCGCTGATCACCGGGCCGCCCTTCTGCGCGAGGCCGGTCTGGTCGACTCCCGCGGCGCTGAGCCCGTCGAGATGGGCGGCCATCTGCACGATCTGGGAGACGGTCACGACGCCCGTCCCGCCGATGCCCGGCATCCGCACGAGTACGCCCTGGTCACCGACGCGCAGGACGGGATCCGGGAGCGCGATCGTGAGCGGCGGCGGCACGGTCTTCGCCGCGGGCCCGGGCACGACCTCCATGAACGACGGGCAGTCCCCCTTGAGGCAGGAGAAGTCCTGGTTGCAGGAGCCCTGGTGGATCTGCGTCTTGCGCCCGAACGGCGTGTCGACCGGGACGACGGACAGGCAGGTCGACTGCTCGCCGCAGTCGCCGCAGCCCTCGCAGACGCGCTCGTTGACGAGCACGCGCTGCGGCGGGGTGGGCAGCTTGCCGCGCTTGCGCAGGCGTCGCTCCTGCGCGGCGCAGCGATCGTCGTGGATCAGGACCGTGATGCCGGGGGTCGCGGCGAGGTCGCTCTGGGCGGCCTCGAGCTCGTCGCGGTGGCGGACCTCCGCGATCGGATCGAGCGCCACGCCCTTGTAGGACGCCGGGTCGTCGGTCGTCACGATGATGCGCCGAACGCCCTCGACGGCCAGCAGCCGCGTGATCGACGGGACGTCCATGCGGCCCACGGGACGCTGGCCGCCGGTCATCGCGACGGCGTCGTTGTACAGCAGCCTGTAGGTCATGTCGACGCCGGCGGCGACGGCGGCGCGGATCGCCAGCGAACCGGAGTGGTGGAAGGTGCCGTCGCCGATGTTCTGGACGAAGTGCCGGCCCTTGGCGAACGGGGCGAGCCCGAGCCACTGGGCGCCCTCGCCGCCCATCTGCGGCATGCCGAGCAGCTTCCCGCGCCCGCCGGTGTCGAGCACGACCATGATGTGGCAGCCGATGCCCGCCCCGACGAGCTGGTCGTCGTCGGCCTTCGTCGAGGCGTTGTGCGGGCACCCCGAGCAGAAGTACGGCGTCCGGCCCGGCAGCATCGCGAGCTCCGTGCCGGCAGCGGCCGCGTCCGGATCGAGCGTGCGCAGCCGCTCGAGCCCCGCGTCGGGCAGCGCGTCGGGCCCGAGCACGCGGGCCACCGCGCGTGCGACGTCGTCGGCGCCGAGGGTGCCGCGCGCGGGCAGCAGGCTGCGCCCTGCGGCGTCCTCCTTGCCCAGGACCAGCGGGGCGTCCGGGCAGCGGTAGAGCGCCTCCTTGATCTGGGACTCGACGAACGGGAGCTTGTCCTCGACGACGAGCACCTGCTCGACGTCGCCCAGCAGCTCGCGCACGTGCGCGCGTTCGAGCGGCCACGGCATGCCGAGCTTCACGAGTCGCAGCCCGGCGGCGTTGCGGGCGGTCTCGTCGAAGCCGAGGTCCTCCAGTGCGCTCTGCACGGCGGTGAAGGCGACGCCGGCGGCGACGATCGCGGTCCGCGGGTGCGCCGGCTCGAACGCGACGTGGTTGAGGCCCACGCGGCGGGCGTAGGCGTGCACGCGGTCCAGGCGCGCGGTCATCGCGTCCTGCTCGGCATCGAGCGATCCCGAAGCGAGCAGCACCGGCGTGGGGCCGGCGATGCGACCGCTCGGGGCGGGCACGCCGTTCGCCAGCTCGGCGACGTCGACGGTCGCCGTCCCGTCGGCGAGCTCGGTGACGATCTTCAGGCCGGTCCACAGGCCCGACTCGCGCGAGAGCGCGACCGCGTGCAGGCCGAGGACGACAACTTCGCGCACGGTGGCCGGCGCGAGGACCGGCATCAGCAGGCTGCGGCACAGCGGCTCGCAGGCGCTCGGGAGCGTCGAGGACTTGGCGGCGGGATCGTCTCCGATCAGCGCGACCGCTCCGCCCAGCGGCGCGGTGCCCGTGACGACGCCGTGGCGGATCGCATCGGCGGCGCGGTCCAGGCCGGGGTTCTTGCCGTACCAGAAGCCGACGACCCCGTCGTGCTCGTGCTCGGGCAGCTCGCCGAGCAGCTGCGTCCCGCTCACCGCGGTCGCGGCGAGCTCCTCGTTGAGCCCGGGCTGGAAGACGACGCCGAGCGGGTCGAGGTGATCGCTCGCGCGTGCCAGCTCCTGGTCGAGGCCGCCCAGCGGCGAGCCTTCGTAGCCGCTGATGAAGACGCCCGTGTCGAGGCCCCGCCGTGCGTCGAGGCGGCGCTGCTCGAGCAGCAGCCGCACGAGCGCGTGGATGCCCGACATCAGCGCGCGGCCGGACCGGGCTGCGTACTTGTCGTCCAGCGCCACGGGGGCGTGGTCGGGTGCGACGGGACGGAGCTCGGGCGATGCCTCGACGGTGGCCATCGGCGAAGAGAAGCGCCGATGCTCGTGTGCGGTAGCGCACAGAGCGCCTTCCGGGCGCAAGACGCACGAAACCGACGCTCAGCGGCCGAGTTCGCACATGATGCTGCGCGGTTGGCGCACCGCACGGCACCGGCATAGGCTGCCGACCATGGCCACCGTCGCGCTGGATGGCACCGACCACGAGATCCTCGCTCTCCTGACCGAGGACGGGCGCCGCACGATCGCGGACATCGCCGGGCGCATCAGCCTCTCCCCCGCCGCCACGAAGCGCCGCGTCGACCGCCTGCAGCGCCTGCGGGTCATCACGGGCTTCACGGCCGTCGTCGACTACGCGCGCCTTGGCTGGCCGCTGGAGGCCTTCACGGAGCTGCGGTTCTCCGGGACGGCGCAGATCGAGGACATCGAGGCGACCGCGGCCGCGGCACAGGAGATCCAGGCGGTGTACATGATCGCCGGCGACCCCGACGCGCTGGTGCACGTCCGTGCGCGGGACGTCGAGCACCTCAAGAACGTCATCGACCGGTTGCGGCACTCGGGCAAGGTGACGGGGACCAAGACGCTGATGGTCCTGAGCACGGCGGCGAAGCCGGGGTCCGCACTGCCGTAGGGGCGTGAGGCGGGACACGCACGTTTCCGCCGCACGACCGTGGCTGAGCGCACGCTTCCTGCGCGCCGGACGCGATCGCGGCGCGGATGCTCGCACGCCGCACCGGCTCGCGCTTGGCTGCCGGGATGAACCTGCACCTCTGCCGCGATCCGTCGGTCGGTCTGCGCGCCGTCATCGCGATCGACGACACGACGCTCGGCCCGGCCCTGGGCGGCGTGCGCTGGAAGGCCTACGCCTCCGAGGACGACGCGGTCGCCGAGTGCCGCCGGCTGGCCGCCGGCATGACGCTCAAGAACGCCGCCGCCGAACTGCCCTACGGGGGCGGCAAGTCCGTGATCCTCAACGAGGGCACCCCGGTCAACCGGCGTGCGGTGCTCCAGGCGTTCGGGCGCTGCGTCGCCGCGCTCGACGGCGCGTACATCCCCGGCGTCGACATGGGCACGACGATCGAGGATCTCGCCGTCGTCGGGACGGTCGCCTCAGACGTCGCCTGCAGCACCGAGGACCCCTCCCCGTGGACCGCCCTGGGCACCGCGGCGGCGATCCGCAGCGCCGTCCGGCACGCGGACGGTGCCGAGACCCTGGCCGGTGTCCGGGTTGCGATCCAGGGTGCCGGCCACGTCGGAGCGAGCCTCGCCGACCTGCTCGCACGCGACGGCGCCGAGGTGATCGTCGCCGACGTCGACAGCGCCCGCTCCCAGCAGGTGGCCGCCTCGGTGGGCGGCCACGCGGTCGCCGCCACGGCGATCCTCACCACACCATGTGACGTCCTCGCCCCGTGCGCGGTCGCACGCGTGATCTCCGCATCGACGCTGGACTCGCTGCGCTGCCGGATCGTTGCGGGGGCCGCGAACGACATGCTGGCCGACCGGCCGCTCGCCGACGCGCTGGCCGCGCGCGGCATCACCTACGTCCCGGACTTCATCGCCAACGCCGGCGGCGTCGTGCACATCCACGCGCTCCGTGCGGGCTGGGACGAGGATCGGCTGCGCACCGAGGTGCTGAAGATCGGCGGGCGCGTGACCGACACGCTGACCGCTGCCGGCGCCGCAGGAACGACGCCGCTCGCGGCCGCCGAGGCCCTCGCGCGCCGGCGCATCGCACGTGGACGCGACGGCCGGGCCGGCCGGCGGGACGCACGCCGGCCCAGCCGAACGGACACGGGCGCGAGCAGCCGCTCCAGGACTCCGGCGTCCTCGCCGGCGCGAGCCCCGCGCTGAAGCTCATCTCCGCCGGCGGCGGTGACCGGCGCGCCGTCTGCGCCGCCAACGGACATCGTCAGCACCGACTGACTCGTCAAGTAGCCCGACGCCTGACGCGCTGACGGGCGCCGCGTGACGGCGTCTACTTCAGGTCGGCGAGAATCGACACCTCAGGGCGAGCGCACCGCAACGACCTCCAGGCCGTCGATGCCGCTGAAGTCGTCGGGGTTGCAGGTGTAGAGCGGTAGGTCGTTGGCGAGGGCGATCGCGGCGATCATCGCGTCGTAGGCCCGAGCCGCCGGTTTGCGGCCGGCGCAGCGCAGCGATGCGGCGACCCGGCCGAAGGCGCGTGCCGCAGCGGCGTCGAAGGGCAGCGGATCGAAGTCGGCTTCGGCCTGCTGGAGGTGGGCCTGACGTGCGGAGCGCTCGCGCTCGTCGTCAGCGACGAGCGGGCCGACGGAGAGTTCGGCGAGCGTGACGGCGGTGATGAGCGGCTCGGCCGGCAGGAGCGTCGGATCGCTGATCTGGCTGAGCCGGATCACGGTCGACGTGTCCAGCACGCCCCGCGCCGCTCGCGCGCCGGCGCCGCTCACAGCCGTGAGTCGAGCGTGGTGTCGATGTCCGCTCGCAGCGCGTCAGCGTCGATGCGCGGGAGGCGGCGCCACCGCTCGAGCAGGCGTTCGGCCGCGACAGGGCGCCCGGGCAGCGCTCGCAGCTGAGCGACCGGGGTGCCCGCACGCGTGATCGTGATCGCCTCGCCCGCGGCAGCGCGCTCGACGATGTCGCCGCCGTGGTTACGCAGGTCGCGAATGCTCACTTCCGACACGATCGCGACCGTATCACACGTGATACACCGCGTCCAAGGGATCGACACTGGGAGCGGTCGCCGTCGAGGGCCCTGCTCAGAACGACGTCAGGCCCGGGGTGGAGTTGGTGTGCAGAACAGCCGAGCCAACGTCCCCGCCCTGGACATGGACTGGACTAACCGGACTAAGTGCTGCTGGCTTGGGGCCATGAAGCCGGTGAAGATGCACGAGGCCAAGACGAACTTCTCCAAGCTGATCGGGCTCGTCGAGGCAGGCGAAGAGGTCGTGATCCAGCGCGGTGACGTCCCCGTCGCGAAGATCGTGCCGTACGAGGCCGGCGGGCACGCCCGCGAAGCGGGAGCGCTGAAGGGCCGGATCGAGATCGCTGAGGACTTCGACTCGCTCCCCGCCGGCTTCGAGGAGTACGTCGGTTGACGGCCTGGCTCGTCGACACTCACGCGCTGCTCTGGTTCCTCAGCGACGAGGAACAGCTCTCCGAGCGGGCCAGGACGACGATGGAGTCCGGCGAGAACGTGCTCCTGGCGAGCGCGGCGTGCGTCTGGGAGATGGCGATCAAGGCGAGCCTCGGGCAGCTCACGGTGCCCGCCGACCTCCCGAGCATCCTGCGCGAGCAGGGCTTCTCCGAGTTCGACGTGACCGCCGAGCACGCCTGGGCTGTCGCCACATTGCCGCTCACCGAGCACCGAGATCCCTTCGACCGCCTCCTGGTCGCCCAGGCGCTCGTCGAGGGGCTGCCACTCATCAGCAACGACGCGCAGCTCGACCAGTACGGCATCAAGCGCCACTGGTAGCGAAGCGCAGCCATTCCCTGGACATCAGAACGGAATGTCCCAGTCGTCCGCCTTCTCGAGCGCCGCCGGCGACCACACCGGCCGCTCCATCCCGGCCCCCAGGAATCCGGTCGCAAACCGCCGCCCGAGCTCCATCCTTGCGCGCTTTCCAGAGCTCCGCTGCCTGCTGGTCGAGCGCGTCGCGGTCGAGCGCGGCCTCCAGCGAGCGGCACGGGCTCCGGCGGTCGCGCCTCGGACGACGCCCTCGAACACGTCAAAGGCGTGAAGCTCGTCGAAGAAGTGGTCGTCGCCCGCGATGGCTCGCGACCCTACCCCCCCGAAGGCACGGCAGCACGCCAGATGGCGGGCCGTCGAGATCCCTTCCGCAGAACCGCAAGCTGCCCCGTCGCGGCGCTCGCCTGGGGCCAGCCTCGTACATCGATCCCGTGCGGAGTAGGCTCGCGCGATGCGCCGGTGCCTGTTGGCCATGCTGGCGGCGCTCGCGGTGTTCGCGGGTGCGGGGCCCGCGCGGGCCGCAAGCCCGGCGACCGTGTCAGGAACGTTGAGCGGCGCGCAGCTCCCGAAGCCGGCGGACGGCGTCGCGCTCGTGAGTGCCGAGAGCCTCACCGACTGGTCGATCGTCGGGGCGGCACGCGTCGGGCGTGGTGGCCGATACACGCTGAAGCTCCCCACGGGGAATTACGCGCTGTCCTCGACGCTCGTTCGTCGCGGTGCCGCAGCGCCGCCGCAGAACGCCTTCCCGGTGCACCTACGGGCCGGGCAGCGCCTCAAGCAGCCGCTCACGCTCAAACGCGCGAAGAAGCGCAAGCGATCCCGGGCGCACCGCAGCGGAGTGAACCAATACGGCTACAGCTACCCCGGAACCGCGTTCGCCGTCGACCAGTTCCACGGCGCGACCGGCGAGCTGGCCGTGCTCAACAAGGGCCTCCCGAGCATGCTCATGGTCGACCTCAACCAGTACACCGTGTACGGCGATCTCTCCCCCGGTTGCCAGCTGGTGCAGGTCGAGTGGGAGCACCGCCAGGACATTCTCGACGAGATCGCGCTCAGCCAGACCAAGTTCGTCGATCCGACCACCCGTCTGAGCAACCGCAAGCTCATCGACCCCGAACTGTTCGTGCGCGGCGACATCGCGGTCAGCGGCCCTGCCTCCAACCAGACGATCCTCATCACCGCGCGCGTCGAGGACGCGAAGACGGGCGAGGTCCGCGCCACCACCACCCTGAGCTCGACAGCCGGCACGTTCTTCGACGACGTCGGCAAACTCGCCCCACAGATCGCCGCGCAGCTGTGCAAGCCACCACCGGAGCACATCTCTGTCCAGATCTCGGCGACGCACCATCGCTTCACCCCGAGCCCCGTCACCGTAACGTGGAGCGGCACTGCTGTGGCCACCCGCGACCACAACACACCACCCGGAACGCTGCAGTACTCGATCACGTCCATGAATGTCACCGACTACGCGTACAAACTCGTCGACTCGCTCTCCGGATGTACGATTCATGGGACATTCGCAGGCGCCACCCCCGCCTCCGGCTTTGTCGAGCTTGCCGTAGATGGCAGCGGTGCGCAGTCGTACAGGATGAAGGCCACTCTGACCGACCTGGCGATCACCGTCATTACGGACGGCGGCCCCAAATGCAACGGGACTCAAGAAGAGCAGGTCGAGGGGTACGCAAAGAGCAGCGCCGATGGCCCGGATCGACTGCCGACGTTCCGCCCGTACACGACGTTCCCGATCAGCGATACCTCGCAGTGGACTGATGTCAATTTCGACGGTTCGACAACGTTCGTAATGACCGCGTCGGCGACCTAGCGAGCGGGACGACCTGACGTCCGCTCAGTTGCGGCTGGTCGTCGCGACGCTCGATCAGGACGGTTGCGCCGTGAGGCGCTGCGCCCGTTGCCCTGCTCACGTTCGGCACACCGGCTGATCCGCGAGGATGTCGACCGTGTCGAGCGGCCGTCGTCGATCCGAGGCGCCGGCCGACCGGGCCGGGGCTGCGCTGTGCCTGCTTTCTGCCGCCGGGTTCGGCGCGATGGCGATCTTCGGGAAGCTCGCCTACGAGGCGGGCGTGTCGACGCTGACGCTGCTGTTCGTGCGCTTCGCGCTGGCGACCGTGATCTTCGCGGTCCTGCTGGTCATCCGCCCATCGCTCGCGGCGAGCCTGCGCGGCGCGGGCGGCCGGGCCCTCGCGACCGGGTTCGGCCTCGGCGCGATCGGCTACGCCACGCAGGCCGGCCTGTTCTTCGCCGCACTGCAACGGCTCGATGCCTCACTGCTCGCCCTCGTCCTCTACACCTACCCGGCGTGGGTGATGCTCGGCTCGTTCGCGCTCGGTCGCGAGCACCCGACACGGCGGCGCGTCCTGGCGCTCGGGCTCTCCTCTGCGGGCCTCGTCGTCCTGCTCGCAGGCGCAGCGGCGGGGAGCGTCGACGCCGCGGGGGTCGCCATGGGCATCGGGGCCTCACTCGCCTACACGGTCTACATCCTCGTCGCCGACCGAGCGGGGCTGGACATCGCGCCGCTCGCGCTGACCGCGCTCGTGTGCGCAGGCGCCACCTGCAGCTTCGCCATCACAGGGCTGCTGAGCGGCGCCCTGCAACGCGACATCCCGGCCGAGGGCTGGCTGTGGCTCGGCCTGATCGCCGTCGTCTCGACCGCGCTGCCGATCGTCGCGTTCTTTGCCGGCCTCGCGCGCGTCGGTCCGAGCGCAGCCGCGATCCTGTCGAGCTTCGAACCGGTTGTCACGGTCGCACTCGCGTACCTGGCGTTCAACGAGATCCTCAGCGGCGTGCAGATCGCCGGCGCCGCGCTCGTGCTCGGCGCGGCCGTGCTGATCGCCTCGCCGACACGAACCGCATCGCCGGCGCCTCCTGACTGAGAGGAGCACTGTCGGGAGCGGCAGCGTGGGCGTCGCTGCGGCCGCGTTCCCCGGTCACAGGCGGAGATGGCGGTACCGTCGTCGCCGTGCGGCGCGATTCCCTTCGTCCGGCGGCGTGGCGGCGGTGCGTGACGTCCGCCCCGGGGCTCGCCGCCGTGGTCGCTGCGGGCGCTGCGGCGCTCATCGCCGGCTGCGGGTCGGGGAGCGGCTCCGCTGCGCGGACCACGACGATGGGGGCCGCGCCGGCAGGCACCGTGGCGACGGGCAGGACCACGACGGGTGCCGCGCCGGCGCCGCCCCCATCCTGCGGCGCGCGCGGGTTCGGCGCGGGCACCGCACGCCACACGCTCGTCAGCGATGGCGTCGGGCGCAGCTTCCGCCTCGAGCTGCCGCCCGGATACGACGGCCACCACCGGCTCCCGCTGGTGCTCGCCTTCCACGGCTATCAGGGCAGCGCCGACGACTTCGAGCGCTCCACCGGACTCGAGCGGGAGGGCGCGCGCCGCGCGGTCATCGTGGCGACGCCCGACGGCGTCGCGCGCCAGTGGAACTTCGTGCGCCGCGGCGCCGTGGGCCCCGACGACGTCGCGTTCTCGGCGCGGCTGGTCCGGTTGCTGGAGCACGACGCGTGTGCGGACTCCGCACGCGTCTACGCGACGGGCATCTCGGACGGCGGCGACATGGCCGACACGCTCGCGTGCGCGCTCCCGGCGACATTCGCGGCGGTCGCCCCGGTCGCCGCGAGCGTGAGCCCGGTGCCGTGCGCGCCGGGCTCGAGCGTGCTCGAGATCCACGGGACCGGCGACCCGATCGTGCCCTACGAGGGGGGCGGAGGCGACCGGCCGCCGCCCTTCGACGGAACCGAGGCCCAGCCCGTCTCCCGGCGCATGGCGCGCTGGGCGGCCCTGAACCGCTGCGCGGCGGTGCCGGGGCGCGCGGCGGTGGCCTCGGGCGTCGTGCGCTCGCTGTGGCGCTGCCCGGCCGGGGTCGCGGTCGAACTGCTGACGATCGTCGGCGGGGGTCACACGTGGCCCGGCGGCGTGCCGGACCCCACGCTGGGTGCGACGAGCACGGCGATCAGCGCGAACCGCGCGATCCTGCGGTTCTTCGCCGCCCACCGGCGCTGACGCCGGCCGGCGCCGGGTCGCTCTCAGCCCGGGCGGGTGGGCGCGGGCGCCCGGCGCCCCGCGACCACGCCGCCCTCGTGCTCGAGCAGGCTGAGGTCCACGTCGTCGAAGCCGGCGGAGATCAGCGCGGCCTTCCACCACGGTCCGTCGGACGGGTGCTCCCAGCGGCGCGACGCATAGCGACCGGCGTTGCGCAGCAGGCGCACGGCGCCGGGGACGCCCATCCGCAGCATGGCCCCGCTCTTCTCGCGCAGGACCTGCCGGTCGCGCGCATCGGTGAGTCGCACCCGGAACATCATGTCCCCCACGACCAGGCGGCCCCCGGGCCGGAGCACGCGGTGGGCCTCGGCGAGCGCCAGTCGCTTCTGCGGGTCGGTGAGATGGTGGTAGCAGTAGTTCGACACGACGGCGTCCGCACTGGCGTCCTCGAGCGGCAGCGCCACGGCGGACGCCGTGATCACGTGCACGTTGTGCAGGCCCGAGACGGCGGCCACGGCCTCCAGATGCCGGCCCATGGCCGGCGAGACGTCGACGGCCCACACCGTGCCGGCGCGTTCGGCCGCAGCCAGGGCGAGGAGCCCGGTGCCCGCCCCGACGTCGACGACGACCGCTCCGTCGCCGAGGTCCGCCGACGCGAGGATGCGGTCGCGCAGGGCCTGGAACCCGGCACTCTCGGCGACCTCGTCGGCGTGGGCGACGTAGTCGTCCCAGTTCTTCGCGCTGCGCACCAGAGGTGTGTACCGCCGCCCGATAAGGCTCCGCTTGCCGGACGTTGGCATTGGATTGTCCGCGGCTGAAGGACGGCGAACAGGCTGCCTGCTCGGCCACGCCGACGGGCTCGTGGTAGGCGTTGCAACGGCAGACCGCCCGCCCCAGCGCCGACATCGGGCCGCTCGGCGCTGACGGGTTTACGTGCCCTTGGCCCGCCGCGTGCCACCGTGGTCTGAGATGTCCGTCCTTCATCTCGAGCATCACCAGCTCGGACCGCGGGTGACGGTGTTCGGGGTTCGCGTCCATGAATGGCACCTCGGTGCCGCCGGCCTCGCAGGGGCCGGCCTCGCGGGCGCGCTCGGCGCAGCGGCGCTCATCGTCGCCCTGCTGGTCGCCGTCTCCCTCTGGCTCATCGCCAAGGACTGGCGCGATCTGGTCCCCGCGACACGGGACACCGCTGCCTGGGCCCCCGGGATCCACCGCCCGCCCGGTCTGCAGACGCCGCGCGGGGACGCCGTCCCGGCCGTCGCGGCGCTGGCGACGGCCGCTGTGGGGGTCCTGAACCTCGCCTCCGCGATGACCCCGGAGCTTCCCGGCCGCCTGCGCGCGCTCGTCAGCCTCGCCTCGATGCAGGAGATCGAGCTCGCCCAGGCGCTGGCGGTGCCGGCCGGCGTCGCGCTGCTGGGCGTCAGCTGGCATCTGTGGCGCCGGCGGCACGGGGCGCTCGTCGCCGCGCTCGCCCTGCTCACCGTTCTCGCCGGTCTCGACCTCCTGAAGGGGCTGGACGTCGAGGAGGCCGCGATCACGCTCGCGCTCGCGGCCGGCCTCTGGCGGTCGCGAGCGGCCTTCCGCGTCCGCCACGACGGGCCGCGCCCGCGGTCGGCGATGCTCCGGGCGGGCGCCGCGCTCGTGGCGACGGTGGCGGCGGCGGCACTCGCCGCCATGCTCGCCGGGTCCGTCCCGGCGCTCGGGGTGCTCGCGGGCGGCGCCATCGTCGCACTGGCCGCGTGGGCGTTCGCCGCGCCGCCGATCGCCGCCGGCTGCACCGATCGTGAGCGCGCCGCCCGCGCGGTGCGCTCGCACGGCGACGACACGCTCAGCGCCTTCAAGCTGCGCGCCGATCTGCACCGACGCTGGTCGCAGGACGGCCTGGCGTTCGCCGCATACAGGATCGAGGCCGGGACACTGATCCTGGCCGGCGACCCCGTGGGCCCGGCGGTGTCGGCGTCCGCGCTGCTTGACGACCTGGCCGCCGACGCGCGCCGGCACGGTCTGCTGTTCGGCGTCTGCGGCGCCGGCGCGGCGACCGCCGGGACGGCGCACGACCGCGGGCTGCACCGCCTGTACATGGGCGACGAGGCGATCGTCGCGGCCGGGCCGATGGACCTCTCGGGCGGGTCGCGCAAGAGTCTGCGCAAGGCCGTCAACCGGATAGCGCGCAACGGCTACACCGCCGAGCTGGCCGAGGTCTCACGCCTGGGGCCGGCGACGCTCGCCGCGCTCGAGAACGTCAGCGCGCGCTGGCGCGACGGGGCGCCGGAGCGCGGCTTCTCCATGACCCACGACACCGTCGCCGACGCGTTGCTGCCCGACGCGCTGATCGTCCTGGCGCGCGACGGCGACGGCGTGGTCCGCGGGTTCCTGCACTTCGTCCCGATCTTCGGGCGCCCCGCGGTGTCCCTGGGATTCATGCGCCGCGAGCGCGACACCCCCAACGGGCTCATCGACTTCCTCGTCGTCGAGGCGGCGCGGCTGCTCGGCGAGCGCGGCGTCGAGGAGTTCTCGCTGAACTTCGCGGCGTTCGGCCGCTGGCTGCGCGACCCGGCCAACGTCATCGAGCGAGCGCTTGCACGGGTCCTGATCGTCGGAGACCGCTGGTTCCAGGTCGAGCGGCTCCTGCGCTTCACGCAGAAGTTCGACCCGCGCTGGCAGCCGCGCTACCTGCTGTTCGAGAAGCCCACGGCGCTCCCCCGCACGGCACTCGCAGCGATGTGGGCCGAGGGCCAGCTGCCCAAGCCGGCCCTGCCGAGGCCGCAGCGGCGCATGTCGCCCGTCGAACTCGCCACTTGAACAGCGCTCGGGCGCGTTGACGGGCGTCGGTACTTCCCCGATGCGCATCTTCGTCTGGCACGGGTACCTGCTAGGTGGCACCGGATCGAACATCTACGCGCGGCAACTCGCGCGCGAGTGGGGCCGCGCAGGCCACCACGTGACGCTGTTCTCCCAGGAGCGACGGCCGGAGCAGTTCGACCTGGGCGGCGTGGCGGTGGTCAGGCCGGACGTCGGCGGGCTGCTTCCGGTCTTCGTGCTCGACCGGTACGAGGGCTATGAGGTGAAGCTCGTGCAGGACTGCTCCCGCGAGGAACTCGACGCGTGGGTGGAGGCGAACGCCGGCGCGTTGCGCGATCAGGGGCCTGCCGATCTCGTCTTCGTCAATCACGTGCTGCTCGGCGGTCCCGTGGGAGCCGCGAGCGGGAGCCGCTACGCGGTCAAGGCGCACGGCTCGGAGCTCGAGTACGCGATGCGCGGGAACGATGCGCTGTCGATCTGGGGCGGCGAGGTGCTCGCGGGTGCGGTGGCGACGATCGTCGGTTCCCGCCATATCCGCAACGTCGTCCGCGAGGTCTGCGGGACGGTCGAGGGCGTGCACGAGATCCCACCCGGCGTCGACGTGGAGCTCTGGAGGCCCGCCTCGAAGGACGAGGCGCTCAAGCGACTGATCGCGGAGGCGCGGCTCGACCCGGCGAACCCCGGCAACCGAGATGAGTGGCTGCCGGACGAGGGAAATCCGGCGCGTATCGCGGCGTTCCTCGCCGGTGAGCGACCCACCGTCGTCTCCTTCGGCAAGCTGATCGAGAACAAGGGCGTGCAGGTCCTGCTCGAGGCGGTGCGTGGGCTGGACGTGCGGACGGTGATCGTCGGATTCGGCGACTGCCGCGCCGAGCTCGAGCAGCAGGCTGCCGGCCTTGACGTCCTCTTCACGGGCCCGCTCGAGCATCGGCACCTCGTACATCTGCTGGCGCTGGCAGACGCGGCCGTCGTGCCGTCGATCTTCCCCGAGGCGTTCGGAATGGCGGCAGCCGAAGCCGCCGCCGCCGGGTGTCCGCCGATCGTCGCTGACCACTCGGGCCTGGCAGAGGTCGCCCGCGGACTGGAGGAGGACTACCCGCCCGGACGCGGTGGGCTCGCGAGCTTCCCGAGCGGCGACGCCGCAGCGCTGCGCGAGCGACTCAAGGACGTCCTCGCACTCCGAGGGGCCGAGCGTGAGGCGCTCCGCGCGGCGGCCCGCCGGGCTGCCGTCGAGCGTTGGAGCTTGACGAGCGTCGCCCGGCGCATCCTCGCTGTCGCCAACTGAACCGCGGCGCCGCGGCTGAGACGGCAAGCAGCGGTCGCGCTGCTCGTCCAGCAGTCCGGCGCGTCATGCGCAGCGTCGGTGGGTGGCCGGCGCTCGTACGCGGCGGGGAAAGTCCTCACCGGCACGACGGACCGTGCGCCGAGGCGACTGGACCCGGGGGCGCCGGTCCGGCAGCACACCGCTAGCGGGAATCAGTTCGCCCGGCTGCTACCGGGGCGACTGCTTGCGTGATTCTCGCTGGAGCAGTTCGCGGATGCGTTCAGCGTGATGTACCGCGTCCTTGGGGCTCATGGCTCGTCCCGGCCGTGCCGGAACAGGCGCAGGAGCCTTGGGCGCCGGTGAGTGCTTGGTGTGCGCGGTCATGGTCGCTGGGGTCGTGGGTTTCTCGACTGCCCGGCGTCGACTGGGGGATTTCGGGTTCGTCGCGTCGGGCTTGGAGTCGAATCGCGGTTCCTCGGAGGAGGCACGCCGCTATTCCCCCCTCGGCGCCGCGGCTCGTCCGCATGACCCTGTGCCCCGGCGGTTGGACAGACGACCCACGGGAGGTGTGAATCTCACCCCCCAACGAGCAGGCGCGACTGGTTGGACCGGCGCTCCCAACGGTTGAGCGGAGAACCCGTCGCTTCGCAGCGCGTCGCGCAACGCGGGCACGTTCGGCGCGGGCCGGTGTCCCATGGACCAACTCAGCGCGAACGCCCCCGACGGTCGGTGGAAACATCACCCGCCGCAGCGGCCGCCCCGGCTTAGGGTGACGGTGCTTGATACCCGAGGGTCCTGTCCCGATAACCGGGCCGTCGCGAGGGGGTGTTGGAGAGGGGAACGCCGGGGGTAGCGCCCATCCGTTTGCGCTGCATGTGATGGCCGACCACGACAAGACGGCTACCGATGGGCGCGAACCCCGCATGCGAACGCCCCAGGCCGTCACGTTCTCAGGACCGGGGAGACGCTCGGTCGTGCATTCCCGTCGGCCCGACGCTCACCGGCCATGAGGACCGGCGGGGCGGGATGGACGACCGCCGGAGCGTGACGGAATCAGCCAGCGGCTCCGCCGGCCGCGGATCCCCCCTTCCGTGGCCTTTGCGGGGCCGCTGGCGCAGAGACGACTCGTCAGCGCCCATCACGCCAGTTCGTGAACACAGCGCTTCATCCGCGCGCCCTCAGCCAGGTCTCGATCCGCTTGATCTGCGTATCAGCGACGGGAAGATCCCGGACGGGCTCGAGCAGGATGCCGACGTCGACGAGGCCGGCCTCGATGGCCCGCTCGGCGAAGTCCCAGTCTCGTTGCCGACCGGCCGCGCACTTGGCCAGGATGAGGTCGTGCGGTTCCAGGCAGCAGGCGACCGGCCGTCGCGGCGAGCCGACCCGCGGCGGGTACTACGCGCACGCCGTCGGCCCGCAGACCGCGACAGGCGACGCCACCGCTCGACCAGGCGTTCGGCCGCGACCGGGCGCCCGGGCAGCGCTCGCCGCGTGATCGTGATCGCCTCGCCGGAGTTGAAGGGGTCCCCGGTTCTGATCCGGGGCGTCGGGCTCTTGAAAGTGGCTGTATAGCAGCTACTTTCTTGTTTCTGGGTGGAGCCGGATCGAGGGTCACCGGGTCCCCACCGGATCCGGAACTGAGGCTGGCTCTGGCTCCGGGGCCGGAGGGTCGCCTGGCGCGGGTGCAGCGGAGGGCGCCGGGGTCGTCTGCACCGCCGGCGCGGGCGCGGCGGGCGTCGGCTTGCGCCACACGAATCCGATGTCGGCGCGGCCGTGCCGGCTGCGGCAGTCGACGACCGCGAGGTCGTACGGCTGGTCGGTCACCGTGCACTGCAGCAGGCCGTGCCCGTGACGCAGCTTCCCTGTGTCGGCCTTCTTCGCCCAGTGTGCGGCGATCAGTCGCGCGACCCAACACGGGATCCGCTGCGAGACGATGCTCGAGACGCCGCCGGGCGCGAGTGAGACATCGCCGCATGCCGTGTGTCCCGTGGTGTCGAACGGCAGCGCCTGCCAGTCGGGCGACTCGTCGCGGGCCGGGTTGTTCGTCAGCCGCCGCTGACCGGTGCCGTCGGCGTTCATGATGTAGATCTCCTGCTGCCCGTCGCGGTCCGAGGAGAACGCGATCTTCGTGCCGTCCGGGGACCACACAGGACCTTCCTCCTTGCCGGGCGTGTTCGTCAGCTGGCGAACGTCGCTCCCGTCGGCGTTCATCACGTAGATGTCCTTCTCCTCGGGCTCGACTCCGGAGGCCGGATCGAGGGTGGCCGCGGGTGCGCGCTCGAAGGCGATCTGCGTGCCGTCGGGGGACCACGAGGGTGCCGAGTCGAAGTCGCCGTTCGAGGTCAGCTGGACGACGCCGGTGCCGTCCGCATTCATGACGTAGATCTCCTCGTCGCCGTTGCCCTCGATCAGGTCCGCGCCGGCACGGAAGGCGATCTTCGTCCCGTCCGGCGAGTAGGTCGGATAGCGCTCGTCGCCGGGTCGGAGCAGGACCGGCTGCGTCACGGGGGTGACGGGATTGGCCGCGCTGCCCGCGATGTCGAGCAGCCAGATGTCGCCGTCCTGGACGAGCGGGTTCTCGGGTGTGCGGCGGTAGATCAGCTTCGTGCCGTCGGGCGACCAGCCCGGCTGACCTTCGCTGAAGCGGAAGGTCCGCGTGAGCAGCTGCTCGTTCGTGCCGTCCGCCCCGAACACCGCGAGCTGGTTCGAACCGAACTGGGCGGTCTTGAACGCGATGCGTGCGCCGTCCGGCGAGTAGGTCGGCTGGCCGTCGTCGGCCCGCCGGGTTGTGAGCTGGGTCGGGGTCTCGACATCCAGCGGCGTGACGTAGATGTCATCGCTGACCTGGGATCCGGTCCGGTTGGACCCGTAGGCGATGTACCCGTTGAGGCCCGGCCAGGCCTGTGCTGCGGCAGGCGCGAGCGCGCCTGCGCCGATTGTCAGCAGCGCGGCGACGAGCAGCGCACGCTGCCGGGGTGGTGAGGCAGACATCTGAGGACCTCCTCGACTGGGGACTGGAGCCCTGCGGGTGGGAACGCACGACGGCAGGCGGGGCCGCCCCTTCGCCCTTCCGGTGGCCGGTGGCCTCGGCGACTGCACCGAGCGGGCGCAGTTCGCCTGGACCACCATCACTCTCCTCATGCTGTGCGCGCCCACAAGCGACCATCAGCCTTTGAACGGTTCCGAGGGTGCTATCGATGCGAACGCCACGCCTGCCGCCGACACGTCGCTCGTCGTCCGATCGGAGCAGTCAGCGGGTGCGCTGACGGTTGACCCGGGCGAACAGCTCCACGGTGCCCTCAGCGACGTTCTCGCATGCGGTGCTCTGACGACTCAGCGGGAAGTATCGCTCCGAGCGCGGTTCGCGAGGCGTGCTCGGTGGAGCAGGCGCGTGTGAGGAGTAGGCTGCGCCCGTAATTGCGGACGGCTGCGCTGGGATCCGGGGGATGATCGTCCAGCGCAGCCGCCATGCGTGTGCGTGGCTCGCTGCCGGTCCAGTGGCCGGGCCTCAGCCCGAGTTTGGTCAGGCCGCTAGGTCGGACTGACCACCTCCACCCACAGCTTGCGGTTGCGCACGTCGACGCTGGAACCGACGCACGGCGGGTTTGCCGCCTGAGCGTTGTCCCACTCGACGGTGTACGTGTGGGTTCCGGCGGGCGCGAACCACGTGGTCTGGTCGAGGTAGCTCGAAGGGACCCAGGTCGAGTGCGAGAACTCCGGCGAGAGGCTCATGGCGCGGTAGCCGCCGTTGAAGGAGTCCGGCTCGGCCACACGCGCTCCGAGCGTCCCGAAGCAGGAGCCGTTGCTGTTGCTGCTGAGCTCGGTTGCCACGCCAACCCGGAGCCACGAGTTCTCAGGGATGGTGACCGTTATCGACGGGCCGCCGTAGCTCGCGAACACGTCGCTCGAGATGTTGACCTCGTCCGCTGCCACGGCAACCTTGAGCCGTGAGGCATCGACTCCCGGAAGCCCTTGAGCGCCGGTGTCCCCCTTCGGTCCGCTCGCACCGGTCGCGCCGGTGTCGCCCTTCGGACCGGGGTCGCCAGTTGGCCCCGGCGCACCAGTCAGGCCGATCGGTCCACGCGGTCCGACGGCGCCCGTGTCTCCGGTGTCGCCCTTCGGACCACTCGGACCGGCCGGACCTGCCGCGCCCGTGTCACCCTTCGGACCAGGGTCGCCAGTTGGCCCCCGTGCCCCGGTCAGGCCCGTCGCGCCGTTGTCGCCCTGGGATCCCTTGGAAGCCATCAGAGCCCACGGCCCTCCCGGGGTTTCCGACGGCGGGGTGGTCGTGACCATCTGCGTGGCAATCCGGCTTGATCCCTCGTAGCTCACGACGTCGTTGGTGACGTAGACGGCCAGCGGGCTCCAGTCACCCCGCCAGATGAACCCGGTTCCCGCAGGGCCGGTGTCACCCTTCGCGCCCGTCTGGCCGGTCGCACCAGTCGGCCCTGCTGGGCCCGTGTCGCCCTGCACCCCGGGGTCGCCGAGCCCGCCGCGAGCGCCCTTCGTCCCGGTCGGGCCCACTGGCCCCGGGTCGCCCTTCGCGCCGGTCTGACCGGTCGCGCCGGTCGCTCCCTGCGGTCCCGTCTGCCCATTCAGAGAGGCCAGGAGCTTCGGATCGACCTTGGGTTTCGTGACCGCCTTGTCCTGAATCTGCTTGGTGCCCACGCTGTTCTGCGGGAGCTTCACGGCTGCGTAGCTCACGCCGCCGAGCGCGATGAAGACTGCCGTCGTCGCCATCACGTTGGCGTAGGTCATGTGACTACGGATCCCTCGGAGCATCGATGCCTCTCCCCGGTTGGTCGGGGCACGCTAGCCGACGGTGAGGGCGCTACCGGCAATTGTGTGACCACCTGTGAGGGGGTCTGCGGGAGGCAACTGGACGGAAGGCGTGCGGGGCCCCATTCGTGCCGTGGGCCGGGGTGGCAACAGCGGTCGTACCGGCTGGGTCAAGTTCGTCGGCCTGCTGTGCGTGCTGCCCGGGATCACGGCGATCCTGCCGAGCAGCACGAGCTGAAAGGCGTGCCCGGACCCTGGCGAGGGTGCGGTGCCAGCTGACCGGTCCCGGAACCCGCCCCGCTCCTGGCGGCGCCGTGAGCCTGACGTACCGGATCGCTTTGCGCGGTCTTGGTGTGGCGGCATCTACGTTCGGCGTGACGCTCACCGATGCATCGAGGTGTCCTTGTGCGACTGCTCGTCACGCCCCCCACTCCCCACGGCGCCGGCCACCCCGTGCGCCCCCGCCGCGCTCGCGCTCCCAGAGCAGCGAGGACAGGGCTCCGCGGAGACCGGAGTCGGAGCGATGCGTGAGGTCGGGCAGGAACCTCCCAGCGCCAAAGGCGTCGAGGTCCCCGACCGGGGCGCACCGCGCCTCGCCGGCACCCACCGCCGGCGGCCGCCGACCGAGGAGGACCTCCTCCAGGGTTTCCGGCTCACCGCCTCTCAGTCCGAGCGGGCCATGCTCCGCCAAGCACTCGCCGTAGTCCGGTCCCCCTAGGGGATCCCGACGACAGCGACGCAAGCAAAGCTCGCACCCGAGCTTCCGCCGAGTGCCGGCCACGCGTCAGCCACCTGATCTTCGTGACGCAGCGCGGTGCCGGCCGAGGGCCCAGCTACGTGCCGGGTGCCTCATCCAGCAGTACCTCGTACATCTCCACCGAGGTTCGGGCGCCGCGTCCGGCCGCGGGCGTCACCTCGTTCAGCGCAGCGTCGACCCGCCGCAGGTCGTCTTCTGTCTCACAGAGGATCAGATTCGCGCCCCGGTTGTTCTCGCGATCGACAAGCAGCATCATCCTCTTGGCCGCGTCGCCCGCGCTCTCGAACGGCGTGCCATGTCCGCCGCTGCGAAGTGTCTCGCGAACGCCTGCGGCGAAGTCGTCCCAGTTGCGGTCGCCGCCTTCGAACCGCGCGATCCGTACATACATGCTGCGCCCACCTCTCCTGGTCGGTCTGGTTCGTCACTGGGACTGTACGCGGCCAGACTGGACCTGGTGTACCGAGCTCGCACGAGGACATCACACCGTCGTTAGCTCCACATAACCCAAGGGCGAGACGGTTCGGCTCCGGAGTCGAGACGGCGCAGGAGCAGGAGCGATGATTGAGAACGCACAGGTATGGGCGAGCGGCGGGCGCACGATCTCGGTGCTTGCCAAGGAAGGCTCGCGCGTCATCGTCCGCGACAGCTACGGATGGCGTCGGTCGCTGACCGAGGACGAGCTCAAGCACGGGTTCAGCGACATCAGTCATCGCGTGGAAGCGGTGCGAGGCGTCATGGCCCGCCGCACGCTCGCCGACATCGAGCCTGCCTAGACCGCAACAGCGGCGAAGCTTGGCTCGCAGAGCATCGCGAGAGGCCCGCCGACAGCACGAAGGCCCGCGCAAGCGGCAACAGGGCCGACCACACCCAGGCCCTGTCGCGCGCGCTCGCCGACGGTCCGTGCCGGCGCCGCGAAGCTCTCAGGAGGCGCCCTTCCGGGGAGCCGGGTGCTCGTACGTGGGGTCGCGTCGCTCCCGTCGCGCCACGCCGCTGTCGACGGCTGCGTGGGCGACGGCTTCGGCGACGGCTTCGGCGACGTGGCGGTTGAAGACGCTCGGGATGATGTAGTCGGCGTGCAGTTCGCCCTCTGGGATGGCTTGCGCGATGGCGTTCGCCGCGGCGAGCTTCATCTGCTCGTTGATCGTGCTCGCACGCACGTCGAGCGCGCCGCGGAAGACGCCCGGGAAGGCGAGCACGTTGTTGATCTGGTTCGGGTAGTCGGAGCGTCCGGTCGCCATCACCGCGACGTCGTCACGGACGTCCTCGGGTTGCACCTCGGGGACGGGGTTGGCCATCGCGAAGACGATCGCATTGGGTGCCATCCGGCGCACAGCGGCCGCCGAGACCGCGCCCGGACCGGAGACCCCGACGAGCACGTCCGCGCCGACGAGCATCTCGTCGGCGGTGCCTCGCAGCCCGCGCTTGTTCGTGCGCTCGGCAAGCGCTGCCCGCTCGGCGTCCAGGTACGTCGCGCCCGCGTAGAGGGCGCCGCGTCGGTTGCAGGCGATGACGTCCCCGACGCCCTGAGCGAGCAGGATCTCCGCGCAGGCCGCGCCGGCCGCTCCCGCGCCGACGACCACGACCGTGACGTCCTCGGCGCGCTTGCCGACGACGCGCAGGGCGTTCAGCAGCGCGGCCAGGACGACGATCGCGGTGCCGTGCTGGTCGTCGTGGAAGATCGGGATGTCGAGTTCGGCGCGCAGGCGCCGCTCGATCTCGAAGCACCGCGGCGCCGCGATGTCCTCCAGGTTGATGCCGCCGAAGGTCGGCGCGACCGCCCTCACGAACCCGACGATCTCATCCACATCCTTGGTGTCCAGGCACAGCGGGAAGGCGTCGACGCCCGCGAACTCCTTGAACAGCATGGCCTTGCCCTCCATCACCGGCATCGCGGCGGCTGGGCCGAGATCGCCGAGACCGAGGACGGCGGTCCCGTCGGAGACGATGGCCACCGTGTTGCCCTTGATCGTCAGGGTCCACGCCTTGTTCGGGTCGTCGTAGATGGCCATCGAGACACGCCCCACGCCGGGCGTGTAGGCCATCGAGAGGTCGTCGCGCGTCTTGATGGGGACCTTGGGATTGACCTCGATCTTGCCGCCCTTGTGCATCAGGAACGTGCGATCCGAGACGCTGTCGACGCGAATCCCCTCCAGGTCGTGCACCGCGCGCACCACCGCCTCGGCGTGGTCGGCGTCCACACATGCGACGGTCACATCGCGGACGACCTCGTCGGACCCGACGCGCACGAGATCGATCGCCCCGAGCATCGCCCCCGTGTCGCCGATCGCCCCGGCGACGCGAGCAAACGCGCCTCCCTGCTGAGGGATGTGCAGGCGCATGGTGACGCTGTACGAGGCCGAGGGCTGCAGCCGAGGTGACGGTGCGGACTGCGGTTCGTGGGACATGCCAGCTCCTTGCGTCGGCCGCCATCCAGGCGCCGGCTACCGCGCGCATCAAGGAGGTGCTTCAAGCGTCGAGGCTCCTCCACCGGCTTGGTCGGTTCACCCGAGTGTCCGCCGTGACGGCCGCGACGCCATCCGGGAGGGACCCGCTGAGGCGGCGGACAACTACGGGGGTGGTGATGTCCGCAGCTGCGGCGCAGGCGTGAGGCCGCGGTGGATGATCGCCCGGAGATACTTGACGTGAGCAGCGGACATCGGTGAGGATCGACTTCCGAGGGCGCGATCGGCCTTCGCCGGGCGGCGCGTCGGGATCTCGGCCACTTGGGGGTGCCCCATGGCGCAGCACGCAGACAATGACACCCGCGACGAGCGGGGCATCACGAGACGCGACTTCCTGGACGGTGTGGCGATCACGGCGGCGGGGCTCGCAGCAGCGTCGGCGGCGCCGCATCTCACCGGAGCCGAGGCTGCGCTGGCTGCGATGGGCGACGCCGGCTCGTCGTCGGCGCAGGTTCCGCCCGGCTACTACCCGCCCACCTCGACGGGCATCACGGGCACACCGGACCCGGTCATCCGGAACGTCCTGCGCATCGACGGGCTGCCGAACCCCAACGACCCGCATTCGACCAAGGGCGGCCCGGGCATCGAGACCGGCAAGGCACGCCCGGTGGATGACGACTACGACCTCGTCGTGGTCGGCGGGGGCGCCAGCGGGCTCGCCGCCGCGAAGTGGTACCAGGACCGCTTCGGGGCGGATGCGAAGATCCTGATCGTCGACCAGTTGCCGGACTTCGGCGGGCACTCGCACCGCAACGAGTTCCACATCCCGGACGGGGGAAACGGCGGCGCGGACCTCATGCTGCTGCGCAACGGCGGGACGGTGAATCTCGACAGCATCGGGAACTGGAACAAGCCCGCGGGCGGCCTGCTCGACATCCCCGGCTCCTACGGCCAGCCGGCGGTCGACATGCTCGCCTTCTGCGGGGTGGACCCCAACAACTTCCCGAGCACGACGGGGCCCGGGATCCCAAGCTCGTACGGCATGCGCGCGATGCTGCTGTTCCCCGCAGCCGACTGGGGCGGCAGCGATCACGTCGTGCGCGCCAAGCAGGCCAGCCAGACCTGGCCGGCGTTCCTGGCGACGACGCCCTTCTCCGCCCAGGCACAGGCCGACATCGCGCGGATCCAGACGGACCTGACGGACTGGATCGCGGTGAAGGACGGCCCCAAGACCGACCAGGAGAAGAAGGCGATCCTCGCCGGGATCACCTACAAGGAGTACCTCAAGCACTACGTCGGCGCGAGCGAGGAGGCGGCGCTGTACTACCAGCGCGTCTCGCACGGCCTCTTCGGCGCGGGCATCCAGGCCGTCCAGGCCGGAGACATGTGGGCGCTCGGCAACCCGGGCTTCGACGGGCTCGGCCTGACGGACGACATCTTCGCGGGCATCGGGCGCACCGCCCAACAGGACCTCGACCCGACGGGCGGGCCGACGCGTGCCTGGCCGGACGGGAACACGTCACTCCTGCGCCTGCTCGTCAGCAAGCTCATCCCGAACGCCTTCGGCGACGTCAACGGCGCCCGGCCGGACCAGGACACGATCCTGGTCGCGCCGTGCGACTACACCCAGCTCGACAGGGCCACGAACAGCGTGCGCATCCGGCTGAACAGCACCGTCGTCGACGTGCAGCCGGGCAAGGGCCGTCGCCGCCGCGACCACGACGCGCGCGTGACGTACATCGTCGCCGGCGCACGGCGCGCGGAGCAGGTGCGCGCACGGCACGTCGTCATGGCGTGCTGGCACCGCGTCACCGCGCGGATCCTCGACGATCTGCCGCGCGACCAGATCAAAGCGCTGGACTACTCGCGCAAGGTGCCGCTGATCTACTGCCGCGTCGGCCTGCGCAACTGGCAGGCGTTCGCGGACGCGAAGATCAGCAGCGTCAGCCCACGCGGCAACAGCCTCTTCTGGGACAGCACGAGCCTCAGCGCCGGCGTGCGGTTCGGAGCCTCGTACGGCCCGACGCCCAACACGCCGGACCGCCCGGCGACCCTGTCGCTCACGGTGACGCCGGACGACCCGGCGGAGTTGACGCAGCTCGCGTCCTACGAGCGCGGGCGCCAGGAGATGCTCGCCATGAGCTTCCAGGACTACGAGGACGCGATCGTCGACGTCATCGACCGCACGGTCAACGCGTCGGGCGGCGACTTCGAGCCCGAGCGGGACATCGCCTCGATCATGCTGAACCGCTGGAACTACGGCTACGCGTACGAGCTGTGCTCGACGTTCGACCCGTCGCTGTTCGGGCCGGTCGCCGACCAGCCCCACGTGCGGGCCCGCCAGCCGTTGGGCAACGTCGCGATCGCCAACAGCGACTCCGGCGCGTTCGCCTACACGCACAGCGCGATCAATGAGGCCTACCGGGCGGTCCAGGACCTACCGGGCTGAGTGAGGTGCATGCCGGCCGCGCCCCCGTTCGAGCTCGGCCAGCACACTCGCCGCCGCGCCCTCGATGGCGTCCTGAACGGCCCGCGACAGCCCGCCGCCCACCGTGCGGTCGTCAGCCACCTCGATCCCCACGACGACGACTCGCGCCGGCAGCCGGCCGAGGGCGCGTCCGAGCTCCAGCGCTTCGGCGAGGCCGAGGCCATGCGTCGACGCGCTCCCCATGCGTGCCGGCAGCGGCTCCGTGCTCGCGTCGAGGCGGTGGACGGTCCCCGGCTCCCCGCCGGTGCGCACCGCGTCGACGACGACCACCGTGCCGAGTCCGTCCCAGGCGTCGAGGAGCCCAGCCGGCTCGCCGCCGAGCTCGATCAGGCGCACGCCGGCGGGAACCCGGCCGGCGAGCCGCCGCACCACCTCCACGCCGGCGCCGTCGTCGGCGCGCAGCCGGTTGCCGACGGCGATGACCGCCGCCGGACCGTCAGTCACGATCGACTTCGAGATCGAGGAAGTGCGTGGCGCACGAGATGCACGGGTCGTAGTTGCGGATGGCCTGCTCGCACACGCCCCGCAGCGCCGCGTCCGGCAGCTCGAGCCGATCGGCGACGACGAGCGTCATGTCGTCCTCGATCGCCCCCTGATTCTGCGCCGTGGGCGGCGTGATCTGCACGGCGAGGATCGTCCCCTCATCGTCGATCTCGTAGCGCTGGTAGAGGACGCCGCGGGGCGCCTCGCTCGCGCCGTGGCCGACACCGGCGCGCGGGACGACCGTGACCGCCGGCGGGTCGGGCTGCTCGTAGGAGGCGATCAGCCGCAGCGCCTCCTCGCAGGCGTAGAGGATCTCGGCGCTGCGCACGACGATGCTGCGGAACGGGTTGCGCGTGCCCGGCTCGGCACCGGCCGCGAGCGCCGCCTCGCGCACCTCGGGCGTGAGGCGATCGAACGCGTTCGCGAAGCGCGCCATCGGACCGACGAGGTAGCGGCCGCCGCCGCGCATGCGCGCGTGGAGCGCCGTGGAGTGCGGCACCTGCTCCTCGACGAATTCCGCGGGGAAGCGGTCGACCCCGATGTCGAGACCGTCCGAGGAGACGATCCGCCCGCACTCGATCGGATAGTCCTCGCCGTCCGGCAACAGCGAGACCAGCGTCACGTCCCGCTCCAGGTCGGGGTAGTCGAGCGTGGCGGTCCAGCGCACCGTCTCGAGCGCCTCCTCGCGCGCAACCTCGAGCCGGTCGCGCAGCGACAGCAGCTCCTTGTGCGACGGTGCCCGGTAGAAACCGCCGACGCGCACGTTCACCGGGTGGACCGACCGGCCACCGACGACGCGCATCAGCTCGTTTCCCGCCTGCTTCATGCGCAGGCCGCGCTCGACGATGCCGCGGTGGTCGCGGGCCATGTCGATGGCGCCGTCGTAGCCCAGGAAGTCGGGCGCATGCAGCATGTAGACGTGCAGCGCGTGACTCTCGATCCACTCGCCGCAGTACAGGAGTCGGCGCAGCAGCCGGATCGGCTCGGGGATCGTCACACCGCAGGCGTCCTCCATCGCCGCAACCGCGCTCATCTGGTAGGCGACCGGGCAGATCCCGCAGATGCGCGCCGTGATGTCCGGCGCTTCGGTGAACGCGCGGCCGCGCAGCAGTCCCTCAAAGAAGCGCGGCGGCTCGTAGATGCGCAGCGCGACGTCGCTCACCCGCCCGTCGCGGATCGTCACACGCATCGCGCCCTCGCCCTCGACGCGCGCGAGCGCGTCGACGGCAATCGTCCGTGTGCGAGCCGGCGGCCGGCCGTCGTCGGGCCCGGGTGTCTTCTCGTCAGCCATCGTGCGCCTCGCCGGCAACCCGGAACGGCTCGGCCCCGGCGTTGAACGTGCGGTAGACCCGCAGCAGGTCGCGGTCGTCGGCGCCGAGCTCCTTCCACCTGGCATCGAGCGACGCGGCGTTCGGGGTCTCCTTCGGGCCGAAGCACCCGTAGCAGCCGCGGTGGTAGGCGGGGCAGATCGCCCCGCAGCCCGCGTGCGTCACCGGGCCCAGGCACGGTGTGCCGTGCGCGACCATCACGCACACCGCTCCGCGGCGCTTGCACTCCACGCAGACGCTGTGCGGCCGCACGTCGGGGCGTCGGCCGCGCAGGAGCGCGCTGATGACCTCCAGCAGCTGGCCGCGGTCGATCGGGCAGCCGTGGAGCTCGAAGTCCACCTGCACGTGCGCGCTGATCGGGGTCGACGTGGCGAGCGTCGAGATGTACTGCGGGGAGGCGTACACGGCCGCCATGAAGTCGTCCACGTCGTGGAAGTTGCGCAGCGCCTGGATCCCGCCTGCGGTGGCGCACGCGCCGATCGTGACGAGCCGCTTCGAGACGCTCCGGATCTCGCGGATGCGCTGCTCGTCCGCGGCGGTCGTGATCGAGCCCTCGACGAGCGAGAGGTCGTACGGCCCGGGCTGCACGGCGCTCGTGGCTTCCAGGAAGTGCGCGATCTCCAGCTCGCCGACGAGCGCGAGCAGCTCGTCCTCGCAGTTCAGGAGCGAGAGCTGGCACCCATCGCAGGAGGCGAACTTCCACACGGCGAGCTTCGCGCGTCGGGCCGGCATCACAGCTCCCAGACTCGCATCCAGGGGGCGATCTGCGCGTACGGGAACACCGGTCCGTCGCGGCAGATGAGCGTGGGTCCCAGCTGGCAGTGGCCGCAGCGCCCGAATGCGCACTGCATGTTGCGCTCCAGGGAGAGATGGATCCGCTCGGCGTGAACGCCGCGGTCCATGAGCGCCGAGGCCGTCGCGCGCATCATGATCTCCGGGCCGCAGACCATCGCGACCGTGCACGCCGGATCGAAGCGCGCGGCCGCGACCAGCGCCGGCACGACGCCCACACGGCCGCGCCAGTCTGCGCGCGCGACGTCGACGGTCACCGTCACGTCGAGATCGTCGCGCTCGCGCCAGGCGGCGAGCTCGTCGCCATAGAGCAGCTGCTCCGGCGACCGGCCGCCGTACAGCAGCGTCACGCGCGCATAGCGCTCACGGCGGGACAGGATCCACAGCAGGGCGGGACGCAGCGGCGCCAGGCCGATACCCCCGGCGACGATGACGACGTCCCCACCCTCGGCGTCCGCGACGGGCCACGGCCGGCCGAACGGGCCGCGCACGCCGACGACCTCGCCGGGCTGCACGGCGCAGATCGCCTGGGTCGTCGGCCCCAGCGCCCGGACGGTGTGCACGAGGCGCCCGGGCTCGGCGGGGTCGCCGGCGATCGAGATCGCAGCCTCGCCGGTCCCGAACGCGTAGAGCATCATGAACTGGCCCGGGGCGAAGGCCAGGCGGTCGCCCGGATCGAGCGCGACCGTGAACGTGTCCTCGGTCTCGCGGCGCGTCGCCAGCACCGGCAGCATCCGCGGAGTCAGCGGGTGCGCGGCGTCCAGGAGGGTCTCAGGCGACACGGGGATCTCCGTACACGTCCAGCAGCCGAAGTCGCGTGGCCTGCAGACGCTCGATCATCACCTGCGAGAAGCGCTGCAGCAGCTCGAAGCCCAGGGCCGGGTCCTCGCGGCACTTCTCGCGCAGACACGCGCCGTCGAGCGCCACCGCGGCGGTCGGCTCGGCCGCGCGCGCGTCGAACGCCCACCGGTACGGGGGAACGAGCCACGACCAGCCGACGACGTCGCCGTCGTGGATCGTCTCGATCACGAGCGGCCGGCGTGCCGGAACCCGCATCTCGAGGGTGACGACGCCGTGGCGCAGGACGTAGAACGTGTCTGCCGGCTCACCCTCGCGGAAGAGCCGCTGCCCTGCGGCGAAGCGGACGTTGCGCCCGCAGCCGGCGATCAGCTCGAGCGTGGTCTCGTCGAGTCCGGTGAACACCGGGCACTCGCTGAGCAGCTCGTCGAGCGTCCTCACGAGGCGCCCCCCCGTTCGTCCGAGGCGCGGATCGCCGCGACCTCCGCGGTGATGTCGATGCCCACCGGACACCACGTGATGCAGCGCCCGCAGCCGACGCACCCGGACGTGTCGAACTGGTCCCACCACGTCGACAGCTTGTGGGTCATCCACTGGCGGTAGCGCGAATGCGTCGTCGGCCGCACGCTCCCGCCGTTCAGGTAGGCGTGGTCGACCGTGAAGCAGGACGCCCAGCGCTGCTCGCGCCCGGCCTCTGCGCCGGTCGCGTCGCCGGTGTCGGCGATCTCGACGCAGAAGCACGTCGGGCACGCCATCGTGCAGTTCCCGCAGGACAGGCAGCGGGACGCGACGTCCTCCCAGCGCGGGTGCTCGAGGTTGCCCATGAGCAGATCGCGCAGGTCGCCGGTCTCGAGCGTGCGGCCCATCTGCGCGGCCGCCCGCTCGGGCCGCAGCGCAGCCTCCTGCGACTCCTCGGCCGTCGCCGGGCGGACGGGCAGGTCGCCGACCAGCTCTGCGCCCGCCGGCGTCCCGACCTCGACCGCGAACCAGTGCTCGCCATCCTCGATGACCTCCGTCAGCGCCAGGTCGAACCCCGACTCCGCGCGTGGACCCGTTCCCATCGAGGCGCAGAAGCACGTGCCGCCGGCCTCCCCGCACTGGACGGCGATGATCAGCGTCTCATCGGCTGAGGCTGAGGGGGCGGCGCCGCTGCGGAGCACGCCGTCGAGGATGCCCATCGCGTGCAGGTCGCACGAGCGGACCCCGAGGAACGCCATGCGGCGGGGCTCGCGCTCGGGGCGCCCCATCGTGATCTCGCCGTCCGGTCCGCGGCGGGCGGAGAACACGGTGAGCGCCGGGGGCAGCCGGAAGCGCTTGAGCGAGTCGGGGCCGACGACGTGGCCGAAGCACGCCTCGTCGTCGCGGCGGCGCAGCCGGTAGCTGCCGCCATCCTGCTCGTCGGTCCAGCCGATCGGCAGCTCCCCGGCGCCGGAGATCTCGTCGAGCACGATCGCCCCGTCACGGACGACCGGCCCGACGACGATCCAGCCGCGCCGGGCGAGCAGCGCGACGAGGGTGTCCAGGCCCTCCCGCGGGAGGCGGTGGTAGTCGCCGGCCGTCACGGGAGGTCCGCGCGGTGGTGATGGTCGCATGCGGTCACGGCGGGTCCCCGCTGCGCAGTTCATCAGCGACGGGCTCGTGATCCGTCCGTTGTTTTCCGCAGTCGCGCGGGGGCGGATGGGGATCGGGGGCACGCGGATCCTCGATCTGCAGCTGGGAGAGCAGCTTCCGCGGAGCTGTTGAAGGCGCTCAGTGCGGGCCCGCCTGCGACCCGCCTTCCCGGCCGCGGGTGACCCAGCGCACGCGCGTGCCGTCCTCGCGCTCCAGCTCCTCCAGAGCGATGGCCAGCTCGGCGGCCGCGGCCTCGTGCGCCGGGATCCAGCGGTGCTGGATCGCGTTGCGCCGCAGCGCGGTGGCGCGCAGCTCCTCGTCGATCCGCCGCAGTGCCCCATCCAGGACTGCGAGCCGCGCTGCGGCTTCGAGCGCGGCGCGGTGCTCAGCCGCGGCCGTCAGCAGCGCTGCGCTCCCCCCCGGCGCGGCCGGCTCGCCGCCGGAAGGCGGGGTGACCCGCGCCTCGACCGGGCAGCGGACGCCGAGGATCGTGCGCCAGCTCACGTCCACGCGTGCGGCGCCGGACGTCGCGCGCGCCAGCTCGATCTGCTGCTGGCCGCCGAGCACCGCCGCACGCGTCAGGCCCCGCTCGGCATCGCGTGCCGTGCGCTCCCAGGCGCGGCGCGCGTCCGCGGCGAGCGGCTGCAGCCGGTGGCGCTCGTGCGCGAGTGCGCGGCACTTCTCGTCGAGCAGCTCGGCCCCGCGGCGCGCCACCTCGAGGCGGTGGGCGAGCCAGGGGCGGCCGGCACGGCCGGGAGGGTGGCGGATCTTCACGACGGCGGCGCCCCTTCCGCCGGCCCGGCGTAGTGGGCCGCGAGCGCGGCGTCGGAGAGCATCGTGAGCTCTGCGCGCGGAAGACGCGACACCACGCTCCAGGCGCGCTCGAGCGTCTCCTCGAGCGGGCGGTTCTCGCCGCGGCCCTGCGCGAGGAACTCATCGTTCATCGCTGCCGCGAACTCCAGTCTGCGGCGCTCGGCGACCGAGAGCGCCTCCTCGCCCAGGACCTCGGCCAGCTCACGGGCGCGGCGGGCCTCGGCGCTGAGCGCGTAGAGCTGGGCGGCCAGCTCGAGGTGATCGTCGCGCGTGCGGCCCGGCCCGGCGCCCAGGCGCATGAGCCGCGACAGCGATCCGAGCGGGTCGAACGGCGGGTAGAGGCCCTGCGCGTGGAGCTCGCGCGAGAGCACGATCTGGCCCTCGGTGATGTAGCCGACGGTGTCGGGCACCGGGTGGGTGATGTCACCGGCCGGCATCGTCAGCACGGGCACCTGCGTGACCGAGCCGTCCACGCCCGCGATGCGGCCGGCGCGCTCCAGCAGCGAGGCGAGGTCGCTGTAGAGGTGGCCGGGGTAGCCGCGGCGCGAGGGGATCTCCCCGCGTGCCGAGGACACCTCGCGCAGCGCCTCGCAGTAGCTCGTCAGGTCGGCCATGACGACCAGGACGTGGCGGCCCTCCGCAAAGGCCAGATGCTCGGCGATCGTCAGCGCGAGCCGCGGGGTGACGAGCCGTTCGACGACCGGGTCTTCGGCGGTGTTGAGCAGGACGACGAGGTCACCCGCCGAGCCGCGGGCGGCCAGGGCGGACCCGACGTCCGCCGCGTCGGCGTGGGTCATCCCGATCGCCGCGAAGACGACGGCGAACGGCTCGTCGCCGACCTGCGCCTGCGCGGCGATCTGTGCGGCGAGCTCCAGGTGCGGCAGCCCTCCGAGGGAGAAGATCGGCAGCTTCTGGCCGCGCACGAGGGTGGCCATCCCGTCGATCGCCGAGATGCCGGTCAGCACCGGATCGGCCGGCCGCTCCCGGCGCGCGGGGTTGATCGGCTCGCCCGCCACCTCGCGGGTCTCCTCGCCGAGGATCGGCGGCCCCCCGTCGAGCGGTTCGCCGCGGCCGTTGCAGACGCGCCCCAGCCACCCGGCTCCGACGGGGATGCGCATCGGGGAGCCGCTGAACGACACGCTCGCGCCCTCGATGCCGATTCCGCCGGTGCCCTCGAAGACCTCGACGACCGCCAGGTCGTCGTGCACGTCCAGGACGACGCCGTGGCGCACCTCGCCGGACTCCAGCCGGATCTCGGCGACCTCATCCCACCCGACGCCGGCCACGTCGCCGACGACGATCAGCGGACCCGTGATCGCATCCAGGCGGGTGTGCCCGATCGCCGGGCTCACGCCAGCGCCTCCAGCCGCTCCAGCAGCGCGTCCCGGATCGCGGCGACGCCGGCCGCGTCCTCCGGCCCGACCCGATCGCGCGCGCGTGCCGCGTCCGAGAGGTCGAGCTCCTCGATCCGCTCGGCGGGCACTCCGCGGCGGAGCAGGTCGATCGCGCGATCGTGCAGGTCGAGCACCATCGCCAGCAGCGCCGCCTGCTTGGCGGGCGCGCACCAGACGTCGTTCGGGCTGAGGGCGCTCTGCTGCAGCACCGCCTCGCGCAGGAGGCGGCCGGTGCGCAGGACGATGCGCTCGTGGTCCGGCAGTGACGCGGCGCCCACGAGCTCGGCGACCGCCTGCACGCGGTCGGCCTCGACGAGCAGGCCCATCGCCTGTGCGCGACGCTCACCCCAGCCCGCGTCCCCGTGCTCGATCTGCCACTGCGCCACGTGCGGGACGTCGCGCGCTGATGACGCCGACCAGCTGATCGCGGGATGGTGGCGGGCGTAGGCAAGGTCGCGGTCCAGCGACCAGACGGTGCGCACGAAGCGCTCGGTGTGCGCCGTGACCGGCTCGGCCATGTCACCGCCGGGCGGCGAGACCGCCCCGAGGATCGTGACGGAGCCTGCGTCCCCGGCAGGGGTCTGCACGCGTGCGGCCCGCTCGTAGAACGCTGCGAGTGATGGAGCCAGGCTCGCCGGGTAGCCCTCCTCGGCGGGCAGCTCCCCCATCCGCGAAGCGATCTCGCGCAGCGCCTCGGCCCAGCGTGAGGTGGAGTCGGCGATGACGAGCGCGTCGTAGCCCATGTCGCGGTAGAGCTCGGCGACGGTCACGCCCGCGTGCACACTGACCTCGCGCGCCATCAGCGGCATGTTCGACGTGTTGGCGATCAGCACGGTCCGCTCGCGCAGCGCACGCCCGGTGCGCGGGTCCTCGAGCGTCGTGATCTCGTGCAGCACGTCGGCAAGCTCGTTGCCGCGTTCGCCGCAGCTCACGTAGACGATCACGTCCGCGTCACACCACTTGGCGATCTGCTGCAGCAGCAGCGTCTTGCCCGTCCCGAAGCCGCCGGGAACCGCGGCGGTCGAGCCGCGCGCGACGGGGAACAGGAGATCGAGAGCCCGCTGGCCGGTGCCGAGCGGCACGGACGCCTGGATGCGCATGCCCGACGGGCGCGGGCGGCGCAGCGGCCAGCGGTGCGCCAGCCGCACCTCCCGGCCGCCGATCACGGCGACCGGTTCGGAGACGGTGTAGGTCCCCTCGTCGGCGACCCACTCGACCACACCCGTGATGTCCTGCGACACCAGCACGCGTGCATCGATCGCCGGCGTCTCGGTCACGGTGCCCAGGCTCGCGCCGGGCGCCACGGCGTCACCGGCGCGCACGGCGGGGCGAAACGGCCAGCGGCGGCCCTCGACGAGGGTGCCGGCCCGCGCCCCGGGGCCCAGACGATCCCCCAGGTTCTCCAGCCGGCGCAGCATGCCGTCGAAGATGCCGCCGAGCAGCCCCGGGCCCAGGTCCGCGCTGAGCGGCCCGTCGCCGAGCCGCGCGGCGGCCCCCGGCCCCAGGCCGCCGGTGTACTCGTGCGCCTGCACGACGGCGATCTCCCCGCGCAGCGAGATGACCTCCCCCACCAGCCGCTCCTCGCCCAGCTCGACGAGGTCCAGGAGCCGCGCGCGGCGCATCCCGGTGACCTCGACGACCGGGCCGCTGACGCGGACGACCGTGGCGCCGCTCACGTCCACAGCCGGCGCAGTCCCGGCCCCAGGTCGCGGACACAGCCCTCGGCGAGCGTCACCAGGGTGTAGTCCACATGCAGGCTCCCCGCCGTTCCGCGCACACCCCCTGCGTGCGGTGGGTCGATCTCGAGCTGCGCCGCGTCGCCCAGATCGCGGCGCGCCGCGGCCGCCAGGCGCTCGAGCAGCTCGGGGTAGCCCGGCTCTCCGCGCAGTCCGAGCACCGCCGCGCGGGCGCGGGCCTGAAGCTCCTCGTAGGCCCGGCGCTGAGCGGCGAGGACGTCCGTTCGCGCGAGCAGCCCTTCGAGCGCCCGCTGGTGGTCGGCCTCGAGGCGGCCCTCGGCGTCGCCCCGCTGGCGGGCGCCCGCAAGCAGCTCCTCGGCACGTCCGCGCGCGTCGGCCAGGCGCTCCGCGCACTCCGCGTCCGCCTCTTCCAGCACGCGTCGCGCCTGCGCGCGAGCGTCGGCGAGCAGCGCCTCGCACGCCGGGTCGAGGCTCACGCGGGAACCTCGACCCACAGCAGCGACGGGCGCTCGAGCAGCCGCGCGGCGAGCGCGGCGCGCGCGGCCGGCGTGAGGATCAGGCACGCAAGGTCCTGCGGCAGGCGGTCGAACGCCTCCTGGCAGCCGTTCGCGTCCTCGGCTGGATGGACCTCCACCCCGGCGAGGGCGTAGCCGGCGACCCGCACGTCCTCGCCGATGGCGGCGGCGCTGCTCACGCCTTGCCGATGAGCACGATCGCGATCACCAGACCGTAGATCGCGATTCCCTCGGCGAGCCCGACGATGACCATCGCGCGGCCGAACAGCTCGGGCTTCTCGCTGATCGTCGCGAGCGCCGCCGCGCCGGTGTACGCCACGGCGATCGCCGCGCCGATCGTCGAGCCGGCGATGGCGATCCCCGCCGCGATGAAGGCGTCGCCCGAGTTCGCGGCGGCCCCGGCCGCGGCCTGCGCGGGCTCGGCGACGCCGAGCGCCGCCAGGACGGTGATGGCGAGCGCCCCGAACGCCACGACGGCGTTGACCGCGACCAGCCCGCGCAGGGCTCGGTGCGGCGCTCGCCGCGCCCACGCGGCGAGCCCCGCACCGGTGGCCAGCGCAAGCGGCGCCCCCAGAAGCAGCAGGACGATCACGTGTGCTGAACCTCTCCCACGACGGGGATCCTCCAGGGCCGGAAGCGTTCGCCCTCGCCTGCATAGACGCGCGAGAACAACTCGTAGTATTCCAGCCGCATCGCCTGGATCATCGCGACCAGTACTTCGAGCGCGAATGCCGCGCTCGTCCCGACCGCGAACACGACGACCGCCGCGACCTTGCCGCCGGCGCCCTGTCCCCAGAGGGATGTCGTCCCGTCCAGGACGATCGCGCCGAGCGCGGCGTGCATCAGGCCGAAGGCCGCCAGCCGCACGAACGAGAAGACGTTCGACGCGATCCGCAGCATGGCGTCGAGCAGCTCCACGAGCGCCTGCGTGACCCCTGCCCCGGAGAGACCGGCCGTGGTCAGGAACCCGGTGAAGAGCAGCGCGGCCCCGGCCACGGCGATCACCGCGCCCGCTGCGGTCAGAGCGCTGCTCGGCAGATAGAGGCCGAGCGCCAACAGACCGCCGCCGGCGAACATCGTGAAGCCGGCGATCCCCGACGGCGCCAGCAGCGCCGCCCGCGGGCCCGCCTCGCGCCAGCGGTTCACGATGCCCAGCCCATAGCCGATGCCGAGCAGCACCGCGCCGACCCCGACGGCGGCCACCATCAGCCTGAGGTAGTCGTCCAGCGGCTCGAGCCACAGCGCGGGCACGATGCCCGTCGGGCCGAAGAACTCGCCGTAGAGCAGGCCGAACACCGCTGCGGCCAGGCCGCCGGCGAACGGGAACGCCCACAGCGGGCGCAGGCCCTGCAGCCGCGGCGACCGCGTGCCGCGCAGGTAGAGCCCGAGTGCGGCGAGCAGCAGGCCCTGGCCGAGGTCACCGAACATCATCCCGAACATCAGGACGAACGACGCCGCGGCGAACGGCGTCGGGTCCACGTCGGCGTAGCGCGAGGGGCCATAGGTGTCCACGAGCGGGCGAAAGCGTCGCGTCACGCGCCCCCCGCCCAGCAGCGTCGGCGGCTCGACAAACGCCGGTGACGGCAGCTCGACGGCAGCCGCCCCGACGGCCGCGAGACGCTCGGCGAGCCTCGGGAGCTCGCCACTCGGCACCCAGCCCACCAGCGCTCCGAAGCGACCGTGGCGCAGCGTCGCCTCGAGGCGGCGGCCGAGCTCGACCTCGCCGCCGAGCACGTCGCGCCGGCCTTCGCGCTCGAGGTCCGCGACGTCGGGCGGCGAGGCGGCGATCGCCGGTGCCTCGCGCCCCGCCTGCGCGGCCGAGCGCTCCAGGCGCCGCATCGCCTCGACCGCCTCGCCGTGCGGCGCCGGCAGAGGACCGACGAGCTGCGCCACGCCGGCGTCCGCGAGGACGACGAGCATCGCACGCAGCCGCGCGACCGGTGCCACGAGCGCGACACGGCTCATCGGTGCGGGGCCGCGCTCAGGCAATCTCCTCGAAGACCTCCATCGCATCCCGGCCCCCGCCCCGGGCCGCGACTTCGAGCGCGCCGGCCGTGCGCCAGCCGTCCACCGCCAGCAGCACGACGCTCCCGACGACCGTCGGGCCGCCAAGCCGCACGCCGCGCGCGAGCTGCTCGGCGTCCTGCTCCACCCGACGCCACCACGCCGCCTCGCCGCGCCAGAGCTGCTGCGGGTCGTCGACCCCCTCGAGCGGCCAGGCCGCGCCGGCGGGCAGGGCGGCGCGCAGCGCGGCGACGCTGCCGGCCTGCGCCCAGGCCGAACCGACGCCCGGGGGCCGCAGCGCCGCGAGCGCCGACGCCGGGCGCCCCGCGAGCAGCAGCTCGCGGGCAAGCAGCAGCGCGACGCCACCGGCCACCCACGCGGCGGCCGCGTCGATCGACGCCAGCACTCGCCGTGCCCATGCCAGTCGCAGCCCGAGGCGGAGCGTGGCCGGATCCTCGCCCCCCGGATCTCCCCAGGTCGAAGCCGCCAGCCGCCCGCGCAGCTCCGGCAGGCTCTGTGCGTCCGCGAGCCGGGGCCAGGCGGTGGCCAACCCGCCGAGCGTGAACGGCGTGCTGGGCGCTCCGCCGGCCAGGTAGGCGACCCGCTCGTCGACGTTGGCCAGCTCGAACCACGCGGCGAGCGCGCGGATCGGCTCCAGGGCGCTCGGCAGGACCCACCCTGCGAGCACGCGGACATGCCACAGGACCGCGTCGGCCACACCGCGCTGGGCGCCGGCCAGGTCGACTCCGGGCCGTACCGTTCGACCGTAGGCCGTCGCCGACAGCGCCGCCAGCGCATCCTCGAGCGATGCGCGGCCGGCGAGCTCGAACGCCCCGTCGCGTCCGAGCCGGCGGCTCAGCATGGCGCGGGCGCGGATGCTTCCGGCGACCCAGCCGGGTGTCAGCGGCCGGTCCGTCGCACGCATGCGAGCACCTCCGCGACCAGCTCGTCGATCGCCGCATCGCGCATGCCGTCGATGCGCTCGGCCTCACTGTGGGCCTCGTCGCGCACGAGCTGCGTGTCCTGGCGCGCCCGGCCGCGACGCGCCGTCGCCGCGCGCACGCGCTCGGCGTCGGCGGCCGAGCGCGCCTGCTCGAGAATCGCCGCGCTCTCGCGGGCGGCGCGCTCGCGACGCACCCGGGCCTCCTCGCGAGCTTCCTCCTCGATCTGGGCGGCCTGGGCGCCGACGGTCTCCAGCCGGGCGAGGAGCGGGCCGAGTTCGGTCTCGAGATCGGTGCCGGACGCCGGCACGCCGAGCGCCTGCGCGGGCCGACCTGGCGGCGCCAGCACACGCCGGAACCGGTCGAGGATTCCTGGGAATCGCGGCACCGGCCCAGCCTAGTCGGGACTCGCGCATGTCGGCTCCAGATCCAGTTCGTGAGCACGGCGTTCATCCGCGCGCCTTCAGCCAGGTCTCGATCCGCTTGATCTGCGTCTCAGCCGCTGGCAGATCCCGGACGCGCCCGAGCAGGGTGCCGACGTCGACAAGGCCGGCCTTGATCGCCTGCTCGGCGAAGTCCCAGTCTCGTTGCCGGCCGGCTGCGCACTTGGCCAGGATCAGGTCGTGCGGCTCCATGCAGTAGGCGACCGGCCGGCGGGGCGAGCCGACTCGTGGCGGTATGGGGACTTCGACGAGCCGCTGCTGCCAGCCCTTCGGTGGTGTGGCGGTCTGCGGGCCGACGGCGTGCGCGTAGTAGCCGTAGGTCTGTGCGAACGGCGACCCGTCCCCAAGCGCGCCCTCCACCTCGATGGCCCGCTCCGGGTCATCACGGGGATAGAGGTCGGTCTCCTGAGAGCGCAGCAGTCCTTCGGGCGCATCGGGGAACGGGCCCAGGATGGCCTGACTGCCGATCACCACGAAGGCGTCCAGGCCCGTCACCTCGGCGGCGGCGGCGATGACGTGCTCCCAACTGGCGCGATCCATCTCAGTGCACGGAGGTCAGGATCTTGCGCCGCTCGGCCTCGCTGAGCATGCCGGCGAACGGCGAGTTCTGGCGCAGGTCACGAGCCTGCGGGCTGTCGTCACGCAGCACGCGACGGATCTCCGGGATGGACCGGTCGAGCACCTCTTCCCAACGCGCGGCGTACCGCGGATCGATCCTCCCGGCCTGACGCCACTGCCACAGCCGGCTGCGCGCCTCCTCGACCATCGGCCGGCGCAGCCGTTCGGCCAGCGCGCGGTGGTAGGCCAGGCTGCGCAGCTGGGCGAGCTCATGCGGATCCCGGCGTCCTGCCGCTGAGCGCTGCTCTCCTTCCATCCCGAGCAGCCGCCCGGTGTCCAGCGACGCTGCCCGCCGGCGGGCCTCCAGCAGCACCGGCTCCAGCGTGTGCCGGCGGCGGCGCCCCGACGTGCGCTCCTTCTCGACCGCCTCGAAGAGCCCGACCAGCGATCCGACCGGGACCTCACGGCGCCCGGAGGGCGTGATGACGACAGGCAGGTCGCCGGCCTTCTCCCAGCGCTGCAGCGCCGTGTGACTGAGCCCGAGGATCCGCGCCGCCTGCGCCCGGGTCACCGTGGGCCCCAGCTCCTCCTCCAGCGCGGTGCGCACCGCCAGCAGGTCGGTGTTCCCGGGAAGCTCACGCTCGGCGCGCCCCAACCGCACGATGTGCTCGAACAGCTCGCGCTGATGCTCAGATCGCGTCACGCGACCAAGAGTAGCCAAAGTAGCTTGTATGTGAAGGAAACTGCAACTTTGGGGTGGGCGGTCATGGGGGCGCCGGCCACGGCGAAGGGCCGCCGGCAGCCGGTCCGGGCGGCCCGGCTCGAGCAGCTGACGTGAAGCTCAGAGCAGGACGTCGTCGAGCGGCCGGCGCGGTGTGTGGCGCAGCTCGCCCGCCGGCCAGCCGAGGCGGACGGCGACCTGCGGGAAGCCGCTGCGCCTCAGCAGATGCTGCACCTTCGGGCGCAGCTCAGCGACCTGCAGCGGCTGGTTGAGGTAGGAGGCCTGCAGCCCACGCGCGGCGTTGACGAGCAGCGCGCGCTGCAGGGCCTGACCGGCGGCCAGCCACGCTGCTGCGTCGTCGCCGTCGCTGCCGATCACGGCGAGCACCTCGCTCTTGCGGGCGAGGTCGGCGTCCCTTCCGGCGATGCTCTTGCCGAGGTCCACGTGGCGCACGAGTGTGCGCTCGATCGGCGCGGTGAGCGCCGGCGCGGTGAGGCCGTCGCCGCGCCGTCGCGGATGCAACCACACGGCGAGCTCGCGTCGCCAGCTCGGGTCGGCGAACAGCGCGCGGTCGCCCTCGTCGACGAGGGCGATGAACGCCTCGCGTGCGTCCCCCTCCAGGACGGCCATCCAGGCGCCCTCGGCGGCCGCCGCGGCGGCAAGCCCGTCGAGCAGGTCCGCCGGTATCGGCGTGGCATGGTCGAAGAGCTCACGGTAGGTGCGCCGGTAGCTCACCGCGTCGAACAGCGCGGCGAGCTCGGCGGCCGGCGCGCCGCGCTCGAGACGCACGCGCGCCAGCAGATCGGGATCGCCCGGCTCGGGAATCACGTCCACGCTCGCCGCCAGGCCCGCATGCGCGGCGCCCACCCGCAGCGTGAGCAGCGCCGCGCCGCAGCTCAACGTCAGCTCGCGGTCGTGCGGGTCGTTCACCGGGAGCGCGCGCGTGCGATCGGCGTACAGCTCGATCGCGCCGCCGGCGAGTCGGAAGAGCCACGGCTGGGTGTTGTGCGAGGACGGCGCATGAATCGCCGCGCCGACAATCTCGCGCAGCAGCTGCGGCTGCGGGCTTGGGGTAGCGCTGCCTGGCATCGCGTGATCCCGGCCATCATCGCGCATAGCGCCCCTACGCTGCTGCCGCTCGGGCGAGGACGTGGTCCGCGCTCGCGCGGTCCTCGACCGCCGAGTAGCAGCCGGGTGTCGTGAGGAGCCACATCAGGCGGCATCCTCCATGCCCGTGTCCAGCTCGGCGAGCAGCTCGGCAGCGTCGGTCGGCTGATCGTCCTGTTCGAGCTCGACTGCGCGCCGGTAGGCGGCGCGCGCCTCCTCAGTCTCCCCGATCGCCTGCGCGGCCTGGCCGTACCAGCACCAGTTCCACGGGCCGGCCGGCGCGATCTCGGCGTAGTAGCGCAGGTGGCGGTAGGCCTCGTGGAAGCGCCCGAGGTCATAGAGCGTGTACCCGAGCGCGAAGTGCGCCATGCAGTCCCCCGCCTCCAGGCAGCAGAGCCAGTGGGCGAGCGCCTCCTGCCCGGTGGCATCCGTGGCTGCGCTGAAGAAGACGCGGTTGATCGTCGGCGACTCACCGAACAACGCACGTGAGGCGAGCACGATCTCCCCCACCGTCGCCGCCACGAGTCCGAGCTGCGGGACGTGGAAGCGCGGGCCGTCCCACAGCTCGTCGAGGTCACGTGCCTCCTCGTCGAAGTGCTGCAGGCTCGTGACCTTGAAGCCGACCTCGTGGCCACCGGGCTCGTCGAGCAGGAAGCCGACGTGCTCACTGGCGCCGCGCCAGTTCGTGCTGGGCTGGCCGTCGTCGGTGCGCCCGAACTCGAGCGCGATCAGCCAGTCGTGCTCGGGCAGGTGATTGAGGTAGAGGCGAACGTCGCTGCTCACGGCAGCCGCCGGCGCGACGGGCGAGCGACCTGACCGACGACGTCGCCGTGCCCGCTCTCGGTCGGGAACGCACACAGCGCCACGAGCTCGTCCTCGTGCGAGAGCATGCTGCCCACGATCCGCGGACCGACGAGCGCATGCGCCCGCCCCAGTCCCGGGGTCGGGACCTGCCGGTGCGAGGCGGTCAGGGCGCGCGCGAGGAACGCCCCCGCGGCCGCCTGGTCAGCGACGCTCCCCCGGGCCGGCTCAGCTGAGAGCGCATCCAGCGCATACCCGCGCACGAGCCGTTCGTGCAGCGCCCGGAAGACCTGCGGGCGGCTGACGACGTCCAGCGCGATCGGCGCGCCGCCGACGCATGCGAGCGCCCCGACCTGATCGGCCGCGGGCTCGATGTCGTCGGCGAGCGCGCCGATCTCCCCCCGACGCTGCTCGAAGAGATCTCCGAACTTGGAGCTCTGCGAGTCGACACCGAAGTGCCGTAGGCGTGAGCCGACCACGTGCCACACCTCGCCCTGTGCCGGCCTTCCGGCGAGCCCCTGCTCAGCGCTGCGCAGGGCCGACTCACGTTTGATGCGCCGCAGCGACGGGTCGTCCGCGTGCGGTGCGGGCTTGAAGTGCTCGTCGTGGCGACGGCCGTCCCAGCGGCCCTGCTCGACGCAGCTGACCGGGACCTCGACCCGCGCGCCGGCGCCGACGAGCACGGTGCCGTCCATCGCGCGGTCCTGCTGGGCGCCGATGACCTGCTCGCCCTCGTAGAGCAGGAGCGCCCGGTTGGTCGGGTTACAGGCGAGCAGGTGGTTGACCGACGCGCCCCGGTCGAGCTCCTTGACGAACGCGCCGTGCTCGATGGCATCGGAGAACGCGCGGTACTCGAGCAGTGGCGGGGGGCCGAAGACCGGGAAGACGGCGAGCGGGCCGACGACCTGCGGCTCGCCGAGGGTGAGCTCGGTGGTGAGGGTGTCCATGCCGGCTGGGTCGGGGTGCGCCCGCCACATCTGAAAACGACCCGTTCATGTGCGAGTGTCAGGCCGTGTCGGCAGCGAGCGACCCACCTCTCGTGAGAAATCATGAAGGTGAATACCTGCGCCGGTTTCTCGTCGCCCGCGCCGCGGGTGACCGCGACGGCATGCACGTCTGGTGGGAGATGCTGCTCGTGGACAACGTTGATCGCGTGCGCGGGATGGTCGGCGCCGAGGCTCGCGGCCGGCTGTCAGCCGATGAGCAGCAGGAAGCGGTCCAGCGCGCGCTGATCAAGCTCGCGCGCAACATGGTCCTGACGTTCAAGGGCTCGTCGATGGGTGAGTGGGTCAAGGCGACCCGGACGCTCGTGCATGGCGTCTGCATCGACGTGCAGCGCGACGCCGAGCGCGTCAGCAGGCGCGAGCGGTCGCTCGATGCCGGGTGGAACAGCGGCGACGAGGACAACCCAGGCCGCTACGACGCCGCGATCGCGAAGGACGCCGTCGAGCACCAGCGACTCGACGACGAGCGAGCCGCCGAGGAGGACGAGTTCGAGTTGGGGCGTGACTTCCTGGACTGGGCGCTCCCGCAGCTGAGCCCGCGTCTGCGCGCCGTGATGGAACTCGACCGCCAGAACCTGCCGGTCGAGGAGATGCAGCAGCGCCTCGGGGTCTCGCGCGACGTCATCTATGCGGCACGAAGCCGTGCATTGAAGGACCTTGCCAGGCTCATGGAGGAGTACCCGTCATGACGAGCATCGATCTGGTCCTCGGCGAGTTCATCGACGCCTGGAAGGCCGGCCAGCGCCCAGTGGTCGACGAGTACCTCGAGCGCGTCCCAGCCGCCGAACGCGACGAGCTCGCCGAGCAGCTGCTGAGCTGGCTGTCGATCGCGCCCACACCCGCCTACGACGAGGCGACGCGCAGGCAGATCACCGCCGATCCTGCTGTGCGGGCGGCGGTCCAGGCGCTGGAGTCCGTGAGTGCGCCGCTGCCCGAGCGCGTGACCGCGCTGCGCATCCGAGCCGGACTGGCGATCGCTGACGTCGCCCGCGGCGTCGCAACCGCGTTCGGCCTCGGCGGTCAGGAGGCACGCACCGCGGGCTACCTCGAGCAGCTCGAGCACGACGAGCTCGACGCGTCGCGGATCTCGCGGCGGCTGTGCAATGCGCTGGCGAAGATCTTCGGCGCCGACCCGGACCTGCTGGCACCGCCGCCCGCGTGGTCCCTCGGCGCAGCGAGGCCCGCGCAGGCGCTCTTCCGCGCAGACGAGACGCCGGACGCGGGGATTGCCGAAGACCTCCACGTGCTCTCACAGGCCGCGATGGCGCCGGCGCCCGAGCCGATGGACGAACTGGACCGGCTGTTCCTCGGCGGGCCCGACGGCTGAAGCCCGTCAGACGCCGATCGCCCCGGCGCCGGCGGCGACCTTGGCCGGGTCGCAGCCGACCGTGCGCGCCACGTCGTGGACCGATGCGGCGCCGGCGATGAGCGCGGCGAGCGCCGAGTGCTCGAGCGCGGGCGACAGGTGCGGGAGGTCCTCGGGCGTCAGGCGGGCGATCGCATCATCGAGCTCAGCCGGAGCGAGCCGGTCCCAGACGTCGTTGTCCAGCCCGCTGTCGATCTCGTTCTTCAGTCGCGTGTAGCGCGTGGTCAGCGAGAGGGTGTTCAGCCGGTAGAGGGCCGCGATCGACGAGAGCCCGAAGTGCGCGGCGATCCTCACGATGCTCTCGAGCGTCGGCTCACCGTCGACCATCGCGCGCACGCCCTCCGCGGGCGCGAGGAACTCTGCGGCGAACGCGTTGGCCTGGATCTCGCGCGCGTCGGTCGTGATGCCCGAGAGCGTCTCGAACGAGTCGATCGCCAGGCGCGCGTCGTGCCCGCAGCGCAGGTGTCCGAGCTCGTGCGCGAGCGTGAACCGCTGCCGCGCGGCCGCCTGGGTGCCGTTGACCCAGATGAGCGCGGCGTCGGAGCTGGTCCAGACGCACCCGGCGATGTCGTCGGGGAGCTCGGAGACGACCAGCGGGACCCCGGCAGTGACCTCAACGAGGCTCAGGATGCACGGGACGGGTTCGGTGGTGTTGAGCCCGAGCGCGGCCCGGGCTTCGCGAGCTCGCTTGGCGCCGGTGTTCGTGTCCTTGCTGGGCACCAGGTGCATGGTGACGCACGGCGGGCAGCCACGTGCTCTCGAAGGTTGCCCTCACGGGGGCGATACCGCGAACCCGTTACCTGAGGCAGACGTGGATGAGCACCGGCCGAGCCGGAGGTCAGGGCGTCCAGTTCTCAGCGAGCGGCGTGAGCTGGAGCTCATGCGTCGCGGCGCGCGCGTCCTGGTTGGCGAGGAAGAGCACGGCATCGGCGATCCTGCGCGGGTCGGCCAGCGCCTCCGGCGGTTGACCGGGACGCGCGGTCCCGTGGAGCGGCTGGATGCCTGCGTCGACGATCAGCAACGCGACCTGGATGCCGTGGGGGCGCAGCTCGAGCGCGACCGCGTTGGTGATCGCGCGCACGCCGAACGCTCCAGCCGACCACAGCCCGCGTCCCGCCGTCGCGCGGCGCGCCGAGCCACCGGTGACCTGCACCAGGGTCACCGCGCCGCCCTGCTGCATCGCAAACCGACCGCCGGCGGACAGGAAGGAGAAGGCCGCGCGTGCCGGCGCCGCGGCCCACGAGTCAAAGCCCTCGAGGTCCGCTTCAGCGATCACGCCGCCCCCGAACGGGCCGCTGCGCGTGCCGCCGTAGGCGGAGGTCGCGTTCAGCACGAGCTGCACTGGGCCATGTGCGGCAGCCGCCTGCTCCAGCGCCCCGTACACGCTCACAGGGTCCGTCACGTCGGCCTTCAGCGCGAGCGCCCCGGCCGCGCGGACACCGTCGAGGGTTTCCTGCGACCGCGCCACACCCGTCACCGCCCAGCCCTCACCGACCAGCGCCTCGATCACCGCCCGGCCCAGGTTGCGCGCCCCGAACACGACCGCGCTGCGCCGCCCAGCCCCCGTCTCGCTCATCGCATAGCTCCAGTCCTGTCGGGCACATCAACTCACCACACCGTACGGGCGCGGACGGCGTTCCGCCGGACGGTGTCCACCTCGTCCGTGCCTTCGTTGCATGGAAGGCGGGCGCGGGGACCGGCGGTGTCGGACATGATCATCTGCTCCTTGTCGTGGCGCCGGCGGGTGCCGGCAGCGGATGAGCCGATGATGCGGTCAGGCCAGCGGTGTTCGCGTTAGGGGCGCCCCCACTCCGGCCACTCATCTTCGGACGCCGAGCCGACCGCTCGCGCGGTGACGAGGAGGTAGACGAGCGGCAGTACGACGCCGTCGTCGTCACCCGCGTCGTGCCGGCTGACGACGTCGTCGAGGTCGGCGACGAGGGCGTCCCAGCGCTGCTCGGCGACCAGTCGCGGGCGCTCGGCGATGATGTGGCCGGCGGTGGCGATCAGGAAATCGACGGCCGCGCGACGGTCGGCGAAGGTGAGCTCCAGGCGCTCGCGTGCCGCCGCTTCGACGCTGATCGCGTGACGGGCGAGCAGGGCGCGTGCGGCGTCCTCGTCGCCCCAGCGCGACGGCGGCGCTCCGCCCGGCGGTGGGGGCGGCAGGTACGGGCCGAGCGCCGCGCCCATGGCCGGCATGAAGCTGCCGGGAGCCCACGCGGTCAGCGCGACCCGCGCGCCCGGCGCGCAGACGCGGGCGAGCTCGGCCGCTGCGGTGTCGTGGTCTGGGACGTACATCACTCCGAAGATCGACAGGACGACGTCGAACCCGCCGGCCGCGACCGGCAGCGCGGCCGCGTCACCCAACCGCCAACCGACGTCCACTCCGCCATCGGTGCCGCGCTGACGGGCCCGGTCGAGCAGCGTCGGATCGAGGTCCACGCCGGTGACCTGCGCGCCGAGTTGGGCTGCGAGCAGGGCGGCGTTGCCGTCCCCGCAGGCGACGTCGAGGACGCGGTCGCGCTCGTCAATGTGGACGGCCCGTACGGCCACCGCCGCGGCGCTCACAAGCTCGTGCGCCATCCGCGGGTAGTCGCCGGCACCCCAGGTCGTGCGTGCGTCGCTCATCAGGCGGTCACCAATAGCGCCTCCCCCGGCGCCGAGGCAGATCGGGCAGGCGAGCAGTACGCCGCCGGCCTCGGCGTACTGCTCGAAGAGACGCTCAAGCGGCGGGCAGCCGTCGCACCCCACTCCCTGCGCATCGCCCGGGGTCGCGAGCCGGACCGCCTCCTGTGTCAGCCACATCGCCGCGGCGTCGCCGCGCGCCAAGGCCGCGCCCCCGATCAGGAATGCGATCGTCACGCGTTCGAGGTCCTCCAGCCCGGTCGCCAGAGTGATCAGCACCTTCGGGGCGCTGCGCTTCGTTGCGAGTGGCATGTCATCGTCCCTCGACGCAGGGACCATGCGTCGCGGCAGGACACCAGCGCCGCCTGTGCCACCGCGTCGCGAAGCGTCGGCCGAGTGACTGACGGAGCAGAGACGCCGGCCTGGCTCCATCTGCTTCGGTCACCAGTCGGGCGCACTCGGCGCCTGACGCCGACCCGGACTCTCGTTGTCGGGCAATATGGAATGCGAGTTGTGAGGTCATCGTGTTCTCCGAATCGTTGGGGTTGGCGCGGTTGGCGCCGAGCCTGTGCCCGGACGAGCGGGTATGGCTCGACGCCACAGGTCGCCGGTGGTCACGAGTGGCCGAAGCGCACGTCGGGTAGAAGTCGGGCGAGCGGCTTGGGCATGTACCACGCCCACTTGCCGAGCAGACGCAACAGCACCGGCAGGAGCAGCAGCCGGACGAGCGCAGCGTCGAGCAGCACGGCGACGCCGAGAATCACGCCCATCTCCTTCGGCGGTAGCGGGCCGCTCAGGGCGAACGTGATGAAGACCGCGACCATGACGGCGCCGGCCGCGAAGATCACGCGTCCCGAGCTGGCCATGCCGCCGACCATCGCCGCCTTGGGATCGCCGCCCGAGCGCTCCCAGTGCTCCCTGGCGGAGGCCAGCAGGAACACGGTGTAGTCCATCGAGATCGCGAAGATCATCGCGAAGAGGAACACCGGTCCCCACGCGTCCAGGAAGCCCTGTGGCTGGAAGCCGAGCACGGAGTGCCCGACGCCGTCCTGGAAGATCAGTTTCGCGACGCCGAAGGCGGCCGCGGTCGCCAGCAGGTTCGTGACCACTGCCAGGGCGGCGATCACCGGCGCCTGCAGCGCGACCATCAGCAGCAGGAAGCTGAGGCCGAGCACGACGCCGATCACGAGCGGCGTGTTGGAGGACAGCGCCGCCTCGAGGTCATGGTTCTCCGCCACTGGGCCACCGACGAGCGCCGCGGACGGCAAGGCCGCCCGGAGACGGTCGATCGTCGCGCCTGTCGCCCTGGACGACGGGTCGCTCGTCGGAATCACCCGCACGAGCGCCGTGCCGCCCCCGCCGGGCTGTGGCGGCGGCACCTGCGCGATGCCGGGATCGCGCTGCGCCGCTGCTGCGGCCTGCGCAGACTCACCCCTTGGAGCGACGATCTGGAGCGTGCCCGTCGAACCCGGGCCGAACGCCTTCTGGATTGCGTCGTAGCCCTCGCGGGAGTTATCGCCGGCGGGAACGACCTTGATCGAGGGCATCGCGGTCTTCAGCGAGAGCACCGGCAGTGCGAGCACCACGAGCACCGCGAGCGCCGCCAGGCCGTGGCGCAGCGGCTGGCGCCAGAGCCGCTCACCCCACGCCGCGGAGCGCGGCGAATGGTGCTCGCCCGACCGGACCCACGGGAGCGCGAACCTGTCCACCCGTTGCCCGAGCCTCGCCAGCACGGCCGGCAGGAGGGTGAGCGCCGCCGCGAGCACGAAGACGACCGACAGCATGATGCCGAGGCTCGTCGATCGGAACGCAGGACTCGGTACGAGCATGACGGCGCTCAACGAGATCAGCACCGTCACGCCCGAGAAGAGCACGGCCTTGCCGGCGGTGTCCATCGTCGCCGCGACCGCGTCCTGGACTGACAGCTGCGAGCCGAAGTACGCGCTGCGGAAGCGGTAGACGATGAAGAGCGCATAGTCGATCCCCAGCGCCAGCGCGAACATCAGCGCGAAGTTCATCGACCAGATCGAGATGTTGGTGATCTGCGTCCCGATCCAGAGCGAACCGGCGGCGGCGACCAGCCCGGCGATCGTCAGCAGCAGCGGCAGCCCCGCGGCGACCAGCGAGCCGAATGCAAGGACGAGGATGGCGAGCGTGACCGGCCAGGAGAGCAGCTCGGACCTCAGCATGGCCGACCTGTTGGCCTCATTGAAGTCAGACCACATGCCATCCGCGCCGGTGAGGTTGACCCGCACCCCGCTCGCCCCGAGCCTCGCGAGCGGACCCTTCAGGTCGTCGGCAGCGCGCACCATGTCGTTCTCGTCACGCGCCGCGCCCGCCTGGACCAGGGCCGCATGGCGATCGGCCGAGATCGACACGCCCGCCCGCGGCGGCACGATTGTCGCCACCGCCGGATCGCTCTTCAGCTTGTCTTCCACGCCTCGCAGCACCCGCTCGAACGCGGGATCGGAAACGGTCTTGTCCGGCGCGTGAACGACGACCGTCAGGCCGTAGGTCCCCGAGCCGTTGAAGTTCTTGTCGATCAGCCGGCGCGCCCGAACGGACTCGGAGCCGCTCGCCTTCCAGCCGGCTCCCGACAGCGTCTGCTCGACGCGGGGCGCGAGGACCCCGAGGCCGACCGCGACGACGGCCCACGCCACCGCGACCGTGCGGAAGTGCGCGGCGGTCCAGCGGCCGAGCCTCCCGATGGGTCCGACCTTCAGTCGACCGGTGCTCATTTCGAGACCTCGTCGCTCGGCTTGACGGCGAGCAGCTCGATGGTGTGGGCGCCATACTTCGCGCTGGTGCGCTGCGCCCGCTCGCTCGCGAAGCCGTAAGCGCTGTTGCGCCGGACCGAGCGCAGCGCCAGGCCGGCGGCTGCGATGTCCTGCAGGTAGTCATCCCGCTGGCCGGCGCCGGCGATGCAGGCGGCCCAGAGGTCCGGCTGGGCCGCGGTGCGTGCGGCGATCGGGTCCTCCGTCACGATGTCGGCGAGCGCGAGCCGTCCGCCCGGTCGCAGCACGCGGGCCACCTCGGCGAAGACGCCCGGCTTGTCGGCCGAGAGGTTCACCACCCCATTGGAGATGACGACGTCGAACGAGGCGTCGTCGAAGGGCAGCTCCTCGATCCGGGCCTGGCGGAAGGTCACGTTCTCCTCAGCGCGCAGGCGCTCGGCCTTGGCGAGCTGCTCAGGGGTGATGTCCACACCGGTGACCCACCCGCGCGGACCCACCGCAACAGCGGCCGCGAAGACATCCGTGCCCGAGCCGCTGCCCAGGTCCAGCACGCGCTCACCCGCGACCAGGTCCGCGAGACCGAAGTGGTAACCCACCCCCGCGAACGAACTGACTGCGCCGGCCGGGAGCCGGTCGAGCAGGCCGGCGGGGTAGCCGAGTGCCTCGGCAAGCCCGCGACCGGTGTGGAAGTGCAGGTCGTGAACGGCCTCGTTGGCGACGTCCCGGTACATCTGCGCGACGTGACGGTCGAGCTCGTCGGGATCGACGCCGGGGGCGGCGTGCGTTGCTGGGATCGGTGACGTGGTCATCTCGTGAAGTCCTTCCTCGTTAGTTAGCACGATCGGTCGTGCCTTTTAGCTTACGACCGGTCGTGCTAACTTGTCAAGCGTGGTTGCACGATCCGACAAGCCCTACGCCGCCCCCCGGCCACCCCGCAAGCAGCGGTCCGACGGCGAGCGCAGCCGCGCCGCGATCCTGCGCGAGGCCGCGCGACTGGCGACCGTCGAAGGACTCGAGGGTCTGTCGCTCGCGCGCCTGGCCACCGCGGTCGGGATGAGCAAGAGCGGGCTGTACGCGCACTTCGACTCCAAGGAGGACCTGCAGCTCGCGACAATCGATGCAGCGAGCGCGATCTTCGAGGAACTGGTCATCGACCCCGCGGGCAAGGAGCCGGCCGGCGAGCCGCGGCTGAGGGCCTACATCGAGCGGTTTCTCGAGCACGTCGAGGAAGGCGTCTTTCCCGGCGGCTGCTTCTTCGTCTCAGCGATGAGTGAGTACGACGCCCACCCAGGCCCGGTTCGCGACGGCGCGATGGCGTTCAGCCAGCGCTGGCTCACGCTGCTCGCCGGGCAGGTTGCCGCCGCGCAGGCAGCCGGCGAGCTCGATCGCGCCGCCGACCCGGCGCAGATCGCCTTCGAGCTCAACGCCTACATGGTCCTCGGCAACATGCAGTTCGTCGCCACCTCCGACCCCGCAGCCCTCGACCGCGTTCGCCGAGCAGTCGACGCGCGCCTCGGCGCGCTCGCGGTGTAGCGGCGGCCAGGACTCCAGCGAAAAGACGGCCGACACTGTCTGGGTTCAGGACATGTGTCTCAGGTGGTGGGTCGCTCATGTCTCGCGACATCGGTCACGTCGGGGCCGGCTGTCGTCGTGCAGGCGTAGCCCGGAGAGCGGAGCCGCAGCGGCGAGCGCCGGGGTCGCGGTTGGCTGGGGCATGTCTCGTGCTCGCGTCGCTGTCCTGCAGGTCGTGTCCAATCAGCTCTCGGTCACCGAGGCTCCCGGTCTCGTTCGGCTGAGCTGCCTGAAAGCGCGTAGACGAGGACCGCGGGCGCTCGCGCGGCTGCGCGACGACCATCCCCGCGGCGGACAGGATCCGGCTGATCGTCGAGGGTGCGGGAGCCTTCAGTCCTTCTTGCTCCAGGTGCCAGGCAATCGTGATCGGCCCGGCATCACAACCGCTTCGGGCCCAGCTGGCCGCGTAGCTCGATGACCCGTACTCGGACGAGGTCAGAGGTCGCGGTCGGATGCGGCTTGGGGCGCCGTGGAGCGTGGCTCCAAAGCATCGAGACCCCCGTCGCGATAGCGCGCCAACAGCCGGTGCAAATGCCGGCGCGAACACCCGTACTCGACAGTCCGCTGCGGCCGACCAGGGGGTCGCTGGCGCGCGGCGGGCCGCGAGCCGCGAGCCGCGAGCCGCGAGCCGCGAGCGGTGGTATCGGGCCCAACCAAAGCTTGCCCCCGAACCATCAGCGCCCTGACCGAGCGGGCGCCTGACGCCCCCCAGCTCAGCCCGGCACACCTCCGGGCGGCCGTGCCGTCCACTCCGTCGCGAGGATCGCGTAGACGTCGGTATCTCCCCACGCGCCCTTGAACCAGAGGTCCTCGACGAGATGGGCTTCGCGACGCATCCCGAGCCGTCGGCACAGTGCGCCCGACGCGGCGTTGCGGGCGTCGAGCTCGGCGCGCACGCGATGCACGCCGAGTGCGCCAAACGCCACCGCCAGCAGCGCCCGAGCGGCTTCGGTCATGTATCCCTGTCCGGCGAAGTCCGGATGCAGGGTCCACCCGATCTCAGCGGTGCAGTTCGCCGTGCTCGCGAGGGCGAAGTACAGATCACCGATCACCTTCCCCGGCTCCGCCTCGAGCTCAAGCGCCAGCTGCCAGAAGTCTCCATCGGCCCGCAGCACCGCAGCGGCGGAATAGATCGCGAGCTTCGCCGCCACCTCGGTATGCGTCCGCGGCTCGAAGATCAGGTAGCGGCACACATCTTCCCGTGACTGGTAGGCCAGCACATCGTCGACATCGTCAGGACGAAGGATCCGCAGCCGCATCCGATCGGTGCGGATCGGCTCCGAGAACCTCGCGGGCAAGTTGATGGTCGGGGCCTTCGTCATACGGCCCAAGTATCAAGGGGACGCCGGCTCCGGCACCTGACGCCTCACGACGGTAAAGCCCGGGTCACAGGCCTTGCGGCGTCGCCGGCCCGGTCGCGAGCCCTGAGAACGGCGCGGCAGCCGCCCGGCTTGAGGGCACGTCGGCCGGCCCGCCCAGTGAACACGATCCGGTTGGCGCCGGCCCGCGTCGTTGCTCGCGTGAGGGTGAGAGTCTTGACGAAGCGCGTGCTGAGGTGTCAGATGAGAGGTACCGGGAGGCGCCGCCAGCACGGGCCGGGCTCGATGACTCTCGCGTTCAAGCCCAGCGGGTGCGGCACGGTGCTGGGATGAAGGACGCTGCGCCCTGGCGATCCTTCCCGGCGATCCGCCCGAGGATCGAAATGTCTTGACGGGGAGCTCGTCCGCTCCGGCCTCGCATGGAACGCCGCAGGTCGTCGGCCCGCTCGCCACGTGACGAACCTCACCGATAACTAGCACCACCGGCCGGACGGCCGGGTCCTGGCCTTTGTTCCCTTGGCAGGGCGGGACTTACGTCGTCTTCACGAACCGGCCGGGCTCACCCTCACGGGCGGCAGCGATGGCCTGGGCCGCGCTACCGGCGCGGTCAGTGGCGTCGGACGTGTCATGTCGATTCCTCTCACGGGATCTCGGAGGGGCCCGGGAAGCCGACGGCGCGACGCGGATGCGCCGCGCCGTCGGGGGCTCAGACCGCGGCGGGCTCGGGGTCCGGCCGGAGGATCACGACGTCGGCGACCGGGATGATCTCGTCGGCCGGGAGGCCGGCGCGGGACGCGTGCTCGCGGATCTTCTCCGGGCTGGACGCCTGGTAGATGCAGACCGTGCCCAGGCGGCCGTCGCTCTCGGCGACGACGTACGAGCGGATCCAGCGGATGTCCTGCGACATCTCGTTGTCAGCGACAGCGCCGGACTTGGCGCCGGCCGCCTCGAGCTCCGCCGGGGACTGCCAGCCGCCCCGGCGGAGGATCACGTAGGTCTCGAGATTCGAATCGGTACTCATGGTGGTGCTCCTGTTGTCTGAGCCGTCCGCCCTCTGCGGTCGGCTCTTGGTGTGGAGCGATACTGGCCCGCAGGAACGCCCGCGTCGCTAGCCGACGGGGCCTAGGGTTTCGCCCTGGGGTCCTAGGCCGAGGGCCTCGGAGAGCTCTTCGCGCGAGTCGATGTCGAGCTTGCGGTAGACGTTCCGCAGGTGGAACTGGATCGCCTTGACGGTCACGAAGTCGCGCTGTGCGATCTCCCGGTTGGTCAGTCCGGCGGCTGCGAGGGCCGCCACGTGGTCCTCACGCGCGGTGAGCGATTCTCGCCCCGACAGAAGCCGGCGATCCTGGCGCGGCCGCGCGCCGGCCGCCACGAGTTCCTTGTGCGCGCGGTCCGCCGCCCCGTCCGCCCCGGCGCGTGCGGTCGCGTCGAGCGCCTCGCGCAGGACGTCGCGTGCCTCGGATCGCTCGCCGGCCCGCCGGAGCGCGGAACCGAGTTCGAGCAGCGACCGCGCGTGCTCGAGCCGAGCTTCGCCGCCCTCGAGCATCGCGACGGACGCGCGCAGGTGCGCGATCCCGTCCGCGCCGCCGGTCACCAGCCCGAGCGTGCGCAGCGCGGCGCCCTCCGCCTCCGGGATCCCGAAGCGGCGGGCGTCCGCGACCTCGGTCCCGGCTGCCTCTCGGGCCTCATCGGCTCGCCCCAGACCGGCGAGCGCCAGCGCTGCCGGCGACTGCCACCGGCAGCACCAGGGGTTCGAGATGGCCGGCCGGAGCAGGTCCCCCGCCGCCCGAGCGTCCGCCAGCGCGGCGCCCGATCGCCCCTGGGCGAGGTGCAGCTCGGCGCGCGCGGTCAGGAGGAGGGCGAGCGGGAACGACGGCGGGGCATCGAGCCCGGGGCTCTGGGCGAGGAACTCTTCAGCTTCGGAGAGTGAGCCGCGAGCGACGAGGGCGCACACGACGGCGGCGGCCGACCATACGACGTCGTGCGCTTCGCCCCCCTGACTCATGAGCTCGGCGCCCCGGCGCGCCTCGATCTCCGCGCGGCGAAGCTCGCCCAGGCGCAGCGACACGTCGGAGCGCCCCAGCAGCTGCCAGCCGGCGTCGAGGCGGTTGCCCTGCTCCGTCGCGGTGGCGATCATGCGGTCGAAGAAGCGGCCGGCGCTCGACGCCGCTCCGGCGTAGATCAGGCCGTTCCCGAGCACGCCTGCGACCACGCTGTTGCGCTGGTGAAGGTCCGGCCTGCTCAGGATGGGCCGGCCGAGGGCGATCGCGGTCGCCGCCGGGGGTCGTGACGTCGCGATCGCGAGGACGAGGCATGCAAGGGTCGGCGCGGCGAGCTCCTCGCCGGCTTCGAACTGCGCGAAGCGGCGCTCCCAATGCGGGCGAGCGAGCTCGGTGGTGGCGAACACGTGAAAGCTCATCGCCAGCAGCTCGGCCTCCAGCGCCACTCCGAGCTCCCCGTCGGCGTCCTCGAGCATCTCCAGGGCCTCGTCCAGGACCTCCACCGACGCGCGGTAGTCCCCGCTGCCGGCGAGCGCCCGACCGAAGTCCAGCGCCACCCGCCCGCGCGTCTCCGGGTCAGAGGCGATGAGCAGCGCCTCGGTGAACGGGCCGATGAAGCGACCGCGCTGGCGGTCCGTCGCTTCGGCGACGCCGAGCTCGTGGAGCATGGTGCCCCGGTCCGCCTCGGCCGGCGGCTCCTCGAGCGCGCGGCGCAGATAGCGGGCGGCGGCCGGTGCCGCTCCGCGAGCCGATGCCATCCGGGCCGCGGCCCGCAGGACCGCGGCCCGCTCGGGTTCCTGCGCAGCCGGAACGCGGAGAAGGTGCCGCGCGACGCTCTCGCTCCCGGCGCCCTGGCGCGTCAGGCGCTCGGCGGCAGCGATGTGCAGCTCATGCCGCTCGAACGGCGGGATCTGCTCGTAGACCGCGCTGCGCACAACCGGATGCACGAACTCGAGGACGGGCTCCGCCGCCAGCACCTGGATCTCAACCAGGGCGTTGGCCGCCGCCGAGGCCGCAGCCTCGTCGCACCCGGCGAGCTCGGCCACATCCCCGAGAGCAGCCGCGGTGCCCAGGACGGCGACCGCACGCGCGACGGCGGTCGCCTCGCCGGCCAGCCGGCGCAGACGCCGGCGGATGGCCCGGCCGACGCGGTCGGAGCCGAATTCGAGCACCAGGCCGGCGTCGGTCGCGTCGCCCGTGATGCCGTCGTCGGCCAGCTCGACGAGCAGCTCACCGAGCAGGAACGGGTTTCCGCCGGTCGCGCGATGGCACGCATCGACGAAGAGCGGAGCGGCATCCGGAAATCGGTCGTGGACCACGTCCCCCGTAGCCGCGCCCGACAGCGGTGAGGGCCGAATGATGCGAGCACCCGGCACCGTGGACAGCGCGTCCAAGAGGTCCTGGTCGGCGCCGGGCTCAGCGGGCCGTGTCGCCGCCACGAGCAGCACGGGGATCTCGTCCAGGCGCCCGGCCAGGAACACGAGCCAACGGAGCGTCTCGTCGTCGGCCCAGTGCACATCGTCGGCGAGCAGCACCAGCGGACTACGAGCCGCGAGGTTCACGACCAGCCAGTGCAGGCCCCGCAGAGCTCCGAAGAACTCGGTGCTCGGCTCCTCCACGAACTCGCTGGCGAACACCGCACCGGCGGCGCCCGCACCACCGCTCAGGAGCGACGGATGCTTCGCGACCTCCCGATCGAAGAGCTGGCGCACCAGGCCGAAGGGGAACGCGCGGTCGAGGTCCGAGCCTCGGCCCCGCAGCACACGGACGCCCTCCGCTTCGGCAAGCTCACCCGCCGCGCTGAGCAGTTCGGTCTTGCCAACGCCCGCCTGACCCTCGATGACGAGGAGTCCCCCATCTCCCGCACCCGCACGCAGAACGCAGTCCCTGACCAGCTCGATCTCACCGTCGCGCTCCAGAAGCTCCCGCGCGCCGCGTGTCACCCGAGCCGCCATCGCCGTCAGCCTCTCACGAAGCCGACAGACATGGAACAGCCGGCCCTCCCGCCCGGAGGGCTCGCGGCTGCTCGCCGCCGTGCTCGGCCCGGCCCTCCGAGCCGGTCTTCTCGGCGGGCTGCAGTTCGGTCGCCACGCGTCGGCGCGCGCGGTGCAGACGTGTGGTCACGGTCGCCTCCGGGACGCCGAGTGCCCTGCCGGCCTCCCGATAGGAGAGGCCCGCTACGTCGACGAGCACGAGTGCCTCGCGAAATGGCTGGGAAGGTCGGCGATGGCGGCGAACAGCACCTGGACATCGAGCGACGTGCCGGGCTGTCAGCTCGCGCGGAGGTCCGCCGGCTCGGCGCTGGACTCCAGCGGGACCTCACGGGGCCGGCGGTCCTGGTACCGCAGCCGACTGATGTGGGTGTTGCGCAGCACGCCGAGCAGGTAGCCCAGGTCGTCGTCGCGGCGCAGCCAGCGCGGGCGGGTGAGCACCTTGGCGTAGGTCGTCGAGGCTGTTGCGTAAAGCGTCGGGGCGCGAGGCCGGCGCGCCGGGACCCGGAAGTCGATGGGCTGCCCCCACCTGCACGCCAACTGGATGACTTCGACCAGCGCCGCTTCCTAACTGAGCGCGCTGGGGGGCGACGAGTCTCGTCGCCCCCCAGACATGGCACGGATGCTTCAGGCGTGGCGGGCGGGGAATGCGTGGGCCCGGTGCCGGACGGTGAGCACGAAGCCGGCGATGATAAGCAGGGCCAGCATCGTCGACGCCCCGATCGTGATCAGCAGCGAGTCGGCGCCACCCGACGCGTCGGCGGCCCGGGTGAGGGGCACGGCCGGGGTGGCCGAGACGACGGGACGGACGCCCGTCCCCTCAACGTGCGGCTGGGTCCACTGCCGCGTGTGATTCGCGACCGCTGCCGCGGGGCGCACCGGCATGTCGGCCACGCGTGCGAGGGCGGGGCTCGCTCCGAGGGAGATCACGGCGGCCACGACGACCGCCGAGCGGGTGAACTGGGATGACTTGAGCATGGCTCCTCTTTGGTCTCGGGCCACCTGGTGGCGGCGTCGAGGAGCAGCTTGCGCGTCGCCCGTACCATGCTCGTAACGCGCGCGTAACGACGTCCTGTACGGTCGGCGGACTCGTGGCCATGACGGACTTCCGGATCTTGGGACCGCTCGAGGTGGCGCAGGGGGGCCAGCTCGTCAGCCTCCCCGGCGCCAGGCAGCGGGCGCTGCTTGCGATCCTGCTGCTGCACGTCGGCGAGGCGGTTTCGACCGATCGGCTGATCGACGAGTTGTGGGGCGACGAACCGCCCGAGGCCGGCTCTGCGGCGCTGCGCGTCCGTGTTTCGCAGCTGCGCCGTGCCCTGGGCCCGGCCGGCGAGCTCCTCGTCACGCGGCCGCCGGGGTATGCGCTGGCGCTGGCGCCCGAACAGCTCGACCTGCGACGCTTCGAGCGCCTTGTCGAGGCCGGGGAGTCGGCGCTCGCCGGCGAGGATCCCGCGGCCGCCGTCGAGCGTCTGCAAGAGGCGCTGGCGCTGTGGCGCGGCCCGCCGCTGGCGGACTTCAGCTACGCGCAGTTCGCTCACGCGGCGATCGTCCGTCTGGAGGAGCTGCGACTGGCGGCGATCGAGCTGCGTGTCGAGGCGCAGCTCGCGCTCGGAGACCACGCGCAGCTGGCCGGGGAGCTGCAGGCGCTCGTGCTCGAGCACCCGTTGCGCGAGCGGCTGTGCGGCCAGCTCATGCTCGCGCTCTACCGCGACGGGCGGCAGGCCGATGCGCTGGAGGCCTATCGCGCGGCGCGCCGCAGGTTGGTCGACGAGATCGGGCTCGAGCCGGGACCGGAGCTGCACGATCTCGAGCGGCGGATCCTCGCCCAGGACGAGGGCCTGATGGTCGACCGGCGGGCGCCCCGGCCGGCGGCACGCACCATCCTCGTCCTGGCGGGCGACGACATCACGCTCGACCCGCTCGTGGAGCTGGCGTCGCAGCTCGCGGCTCACGGCGGGCACGAGTTGGTGATCGCCGCTCTGGTGCACGACGAGGAACAGCTCGCCGAACGCGCGGCGCGTCTGAACGGCGTGCGGGCGGCCGCGGCGCAACGCGGCGTCGCGGCCCGCGTGGCCGCCTTCACGTCGGCCGACACGAGCGCCGACGCCGGCCGGCTGGTCGGCGAGGAGGACGTGGCGCTACTGCTGCTCGACGCGCCGGAAGCGTTGCTCAGCGATGGCGTGCCGACCGGCGACCTGACGGCGATGCTCGCTGGTGCGCCTTGCGACGTCGCGCTCGTCGCGGGGGCGCAGCGTCTCGGCGCCGCCGGCGATCAGGCCGTGATGGTGCCCTTCGGGGGACACGAGCACGACTGGGCCGCGGTCGAGCTCGGCGCCTGGTACGCCGGGGCGAACGGGCTTGCGCTGCAGCTCATCGGTGCCCGCGGCGATACGCGCACGGGTCGGCGCGATGCAAGCCGGCTGCTCGGCCATGCCTCGATCGCGTTGCAGCGCGCACTCGGGATCACGGCCGAGCCGGTGCTCGCCGCCCCGGGCACGGCCGGCATCATCGCGGCGACCGAGCGCGCCGCGCTGGTGATCATCGGGCTCTCGGACCGCTTCGCCCACGAAGGCCTGGGCGCGGCCCGCATCCAGATCGCCCGTGCCGCGTCGGCCCCGGTCGTGCTCGTCCGCCGTGGCCTGCGACCGGGTGGTCTCGCCCCGCCCCGAGCTCTCACCCGCTTCACCTGGTCGGCTGCAGGCTGAACTGGCTCAGCGCACCCAGAGCTGGTCGTACAGGACGCCCGACTGCTGGCTGTACTGGTAGTTGCCGACCCTTCTGGAGACGAAGGTGATCGCGTTGGGGGCGATCAGCGGCAGCGTGGCGGCCTGATCGGTGACCCGCTTGTCGACCGCGGCCCAGAGCGTGTCGGCTCGGGCGTCGTCGGCGGGCAGCCGGGAGGCGCGGGTTGCGAGCTGGTCGGCACGGCGGTCGCAGAACTCCGAATAGTTCGGCTGTGTGGGGTTGGCCGCGAGGAAGGCGTCACAGCGCAGCGGCTGCAGCATGCCCGATGCGGCCGGGTAGTCGGGGAAAAACCCACTGGGGCCGATCTGCGCCCGGTGGCGCGAGTCCGCGATGTAGCGGAAGTAGGCGTCGGGGTCTGGGAAGACGCGCAGCGTGGCCCGGTATCCCAGCTGGTTGAGCAGCGTCTTGATCTCGCGCGCCCAGGGCTTGAACGGGGAGAGCGGTCCGGTGAGCACCGTGATGCGCATCCCGCGGGTGTGAGAACGGGCGATCAGGCGCCGGGCGCGCACGAGATCGGGGGCGCTCCACGGCCGGCCACCACCCGCGGCAGCTGTATACGGGCAGTAGGGCCGGTGGCCGGGGAAGTTCGCGGGCAGGAACTGGCACGTGGCCTGCGCGTAGCGCCCGCCACCGTACAGCGCCACGAACCTGCTGCGATCGACGGCGTAGTTCAGGGCACGCCGCACGTCGACGTTGTCGAAGGGGGGCGTGCGGGTGTTCAGGAACGCGAAGTTCGTTCCGGCTGTCGGCGTGGAGTGCAGCTGGCCGGCGTAACGGGTCGCGATCGCGTCGACCCGGCGGTGCAGCTTGGGGTCCAGGCCGAAATCCGCGGCGACGAGATCGGCGCTTCCCTGCCCCACCGCGTCGAACGCCCGTTGCCCGTCCGCACAGCAGTCGATCGTGATCGCGTCGGGGTAGCCGTCGGGCCGGCCGTCGACGGGTCGAAAGCGCGGGTTGCGGACCAGTCGCAGCGGCGCGCGGGCGCTGAGGTCGGCGACCATGTACGGGCCGGTGGCGGGCACCGGCCGGCGCGCGACGACGCCCAAGCCGGGCGCAACCGCGACGGCGCTGGGCAGCGCCAGCTTGTACAGGAAGTCCTGGTCGGGGGCGGTCAGCCGGAAGGTGATCGTGCCGGCGGCGTCGTCGACCCGGGCGCCGGAGGACAGGTCGCATGGTGCCCGCCGCACCACGCAGCGCCGGGCGCCACGGATCCCCGTGTAGTAGAGGGCGCTGTCACCGTTCAGGCGCAGGACGCGCTCCAGGCCGCGGCGGACGTCGGAGGCGTGCACCGCGGCGCCGGTCGAATAGCGCAGCCCGCGACGCACCTGGAAGGTGTAGGTGCGGCCGCCGTCGGTCGGCGCCGGCAGCGACTCGGCGAGATCGGGGACGAGCGTGCTCGACTGCCGGCCGCCGACGCGCCGGAACGCCACGAGGCCATCGTTGGTCAGCGTCAGGCTCCCCCATCCGCCGTAGCCGTTCGCCGGATCCAGGAGGGCCGCGGTCGGCGGGACCCCGTCGGCCGTCTTGGTGTCCAGGACGTGCAGGGTGCCGCCGCGGTGCTGCGCGCCGGTCGCTCGGACGCTCACCCAGAGCGCTCCGTCGACGACGGCCAGGCCCTGCGGGTGGTTGCCGGTCCTCAGCGTCGGGGCGACGGCGTTGCGGGCGGGATCGATGCGAGCGACGGTGCCCGCGCGCGCGTTGCCGACCCACACGGCGCTCCCGCTGACGACGACGCTGGAGGGGCCGCTCCGGCTCCCCAGTGCGATCACCGCGGTGCGGACGCCGCTGCGGGGGTCGATGCGCGACACCGTCCCGTCCACGGTGTTGGTCACCCACAGAGCACCGTGGCCCCACGCCACGCCGCTGAGACCGCGGCCGACCGCGATCCGCCGAACCACGCTGCCGCGGCTCCTCCCAGGACGCAACTGGGTGACCGTCCCCGACGTCTGGCTGATGGCCCACAGCGAGCCTCCGCCGCAGGCCAGCTGGGTCGGCTGGTCGGCGAGACTGGTCGTCGTCGTGCGCTCCGTGGCGGGGTCGAAGCGCACGATGCTGCGGTCATAGGTGCTGGCGACCCATACCGCGCCGGCGGTGACGCAGACGCCGCTCGGGCTGTCGCCGGCCGCAATGGTCTTGACCACTGTGTTGGTGGCCGGCGAGATCCAGTTGAGCGTCCCGTCGAGCGAGTTGGCCACCCAGACCCCGCCCGCACCGACCGCCACCGCAGCCGGCCCGTTGCCGACGGTGATCGTCTGGCTCACCGCGCGCGTGCGCCGGTCGATCCGCGAGACGGTCCCGCCGCTCTCGTTGGCGACCCACAGCGCGCCGGCACCCGCGGTCACCTGGGAGGGGGATGAGCCGACCGGGATATCGGCGAGCAGTGAATGCTTGCCAGGGTCGACAACCGCGACGGCGTCGGCGTCGGCGACCGCCAGTGCCCCGCCGCCGGAGCGATCGACCAGGAGCACCACGACGAGCGCGAGCGCCGCCAGGACTGCTGCCGCACCGGCCACGACCCGACGCGGTGGTCGTCGGCGGGCGCCGCCGGCGTGCGCGGGCGTGTCGGCGGGCGGGCCCAGTGCGGCGCGTGCCGCGGCGGCAAGCTCGGCCCCGGACTGCCAGCGGCGCTCGGGTTCCTTGGCCAGTGCGCGCGCGACCACGGCGTCGAGCCCGACCGGCACCCCGGGGCGGCGCTCGCTCGGGCGCGGCGGCTCGTCCTCGAGGTGCGAGTAGATGGCCGCCACCTCCGAGTCGCGCGGAAACGGCACCTCGCCGGTCAGGGCCTCGAACAGCACACACCCGAGCGAGTAGATGTCGGCCCGGCCGTCGGCAGGCTCGCCGGTGATGCACTCGGGCGCGAGGTAGTCGACCGTGCCGACGAGCTGGTCGCCGGCCGTGACGCCGCCGGCCGTCGCCATGTTCATAGTCAGTCCGAAGTCGGCGAGGTAGACGTGCTCGTCGGCGCCCTCCACGGCGATCAGCGCGTTGCTGGGCTTGACGTCGCGATGCACCAGCCCACGCGCATGGGCGGCGTCGAGCGCACTGCCGAGTTGCGCCACCAGGTCGATCGCTCGCTGCGGCTCCATCGGACCCTCGCGATGCAGCAGCGAACCGAGGTCGGTGCCGTCGACGTAGCGCATCGCGATGTACAGCTGACCATCGCTCTCGCCCGCCTCGTAGATCGGCACGATGCCCGCGTGATCGATCGACGCAGCCAGCCGCGACTCGGCCAGGAACCGAGAGCGGAACCGCGCATCCTCGGTCAGGTGCGACGCCAGCAGCTTCAGCGCCACACTGCGCCCCAAACGCAGGTCCTCAGCCCGATACACCACACCCATGCCGCCGCGACCGAGGAGCGCCTCGATCCGGTAACTCCCCAACTGCGTACCGATGCTGGGAACAGACACGCGCTGCCCACCTCCTGGCCGGGCCAGCCCAGCATACGCCGGACTGCTCGGCTCGCCGAAGAGTCCGCGCGATGACCCGCAGCGCCAGCTGCACCGCGATCATGCGGACCTGGTGCTTCGGGGCGTTCTGAATCGCCGCTAAGAGAAGGCGCGCTTGTGGTCGCTGGTGAGCGGCCAGGGGCGGCGGCGGGAGCACGGACGGTCACCCACTGGAACCAATCAGATCAGGCTTCGAGCGGTACCACGAGCGCCCGCACACCAGCCACTGCCGTCTACTTCCCATCCGCCGTCCGTACGTGCGGCGGAGCACGGGCCCGGTCGCGCTCGTTTGTGACGCGAGGCCAGGCTCGCGTCACGCTCCTTCGAGACGCGGACCCTGACCCGTGCGCGGTCTACAGCCTGATCGTCGGCCTGGCAAGCGTCGCGCACTTCGCCCGAGCGGACAGCACGCGAATCTCACGGCTGGGTGTGCTCGAAGACCGCTGCGGAGTAGCGCTCCAGCGCGGCGGCTGCTTCCTGCATGGCTCGTGCCGCTGCGGGCGCGGCGGGCGCGTCCGCGGGCATCAACGCCTGGTGGATCCTGCCGCCGAGCGTGGTCGTGGTGCTGGCGCTCTCACTCCTGCGCGCCACACGGACCCGCTCCTCAGCGGGAGCCACGCGCGCCGGCGTCCGTCGCCGGCTCCTGGGGTAGACCGGCCAGCCGCGTGACCGCGCGCAGGCCGTCGGGTGTTCCCGGCCAGTGCTGGGCCAGCTTGTCCGGTCCGGAGCGCCGGGCGACCGAGCGCAGCACCAGCGCGACCAGGATCGCGTCGTCGGCATAGCCCACGACCGGCACGAAATCGGGGATCAGGTCGAAGGGCATCGCCAGATAGGCGAGCAGCAACCACAGGCGAACGCGAACGCCACGGGGCGCCTCCTCATCGGCGGCCAGGCGGCGGATCAGCCGCAGCAGGTCCGGCAGCAGACGCGCGGCTTCACTGAGCGTCGCCTGCCCCGGACGCGCGACGAGCACAGCGACGACCAGCAGCACATAACAGAGCAGCAGCCCGGCGACGATGGCAAGGGCCGTGCCCACAGTGCAGCTTCGCCGAGCAGCGTCAGTGGTGTCGGCGCACGGCGTGCGCGAGCGAGAGCAGGATCAGGCCGCCGACGGCGGCCAGGGCGATCGTGCGCATGACCTCCGCGCTCTTCTCGGCTGTCTGCTGGGCGCGCTCTGCGGCCTGCAGGACCTGCTGGGCGTCGTCGAGCGCGGCCTGCACGTCGGCGATCCGCGATTCCGCGTTCTTGATGGCGTCGGGGTCCACGATGTTCTCCTTGGTCGCGTCAGAGCTTGCTGATCCCGATCAGGATCAGGTAGATGCCGACGATCACCGCGAGCGTCGTGATCACGACTCGCTGATGGGTTGTCACCCACTGATACAGCTGGGCGATGCGGGTGCGGGTCGCATCGGGGGCGATCAGGAAGCTCACCAACGGAATCTCGACGGCCGCGAACGCGATGACGTTGAAGACCAGGAGCGCGCCGATCTGCCCGCCGGTGCCGACACCGGACTTGAGGATCGCGGCGATCGCCGCGAGGTAGTACGCGGTCGGCATCCCGATCCCGACGCCCGCGATCCATGCGATCCACGGCGACTCGCTGCGCAGCGCGTCCTGGGCGTGTTGGGGCAGCTTGTCGAAGCCCGGGAGCTTCTCGACCCCGGACGCTGTATCGGCGGTCGCCTGCTTGGCCGCCTCGCCGCCGGTGCTCGCGTGCCGCTTCTCCTGCGCGCGCTCGCGCGCGCGCCCGGCGACCACCGGTTCCGACCAGCACGGCGCCCACCAGGGCCAGCACGCCGACCGCGATCTCGATCTGCGGCGGCACCGAGCTGCTCTTTCCGATGTCGGCAGCGCGCAGCAGGAACACCGCCACGCCACCGATGATCAGGCTCACGCCGAAGCCGCCGACGTAGTAGGCGACCAGCAGCCGCATCGGGCTGCGCCGCGACAGGATGTACGCGACCGCGCCGATACGGGCGGGGTCGACGCCCGCGACGACCGCCATCAGCAGCACCGTTCCCCACATCGAGCCCACGCTACGGCGTCCAGCCGGAACTGCGCTGGATTCATGTGTGTTGATTGTGTTGGGTGCAAGTGGTGCTGCGCCGGTATCCCCTTGAACTGCCGGCGCGCGCTCCTGCATTCCACGCAGGCCCGCTTCTCCTGCTGCACAGCTT
>DATCDC010000091.1:0-6353 GCA_036510915.1 Solirubrobacteraceae bacterium
CGCGCCTCGAGCCGTCCGTAGGTGAACGAGAAGTGCCCCCTGGTCTGGATCCGTGCCGACGTGTATGCACGCTGGATGCCGTCGGGGCCGGTGTAGGTCTCGCGGCGCGCGGTGATCGCCAGGTTGCCGCTCCCGTCCAGCGACGCGTTCTGCGGGCGGCCGGTGTAGCTCTCCAGCTCATTGTTGCCCCAGCCGCCGCCGCCCTGCAGCGCGTCCCAGCGCGACGGGTCGGGGGAGGCCCCGGCCCGGCCGTCGAACTCATCCGACCAGACGAGCCGATCCGGTACCGCAGTCGGTGCGGGGTCCTGGACCGGGGCCGGGGCGGGTGCCGGGCCCGGATCGGGGGCTGAGGGGGGTACGGGCACGGAGTCGTTTCGCGGCGCGGAGACGGTGACGGGTACAGGGGCCGCCGGGGCGTCGGTCGGCGCCGGTGCGGGCGCCGTCGCCGTGGTCGGCGATGTCACCGGCGGAGCGATGCGCCGCAGCGTCGCGCTGACGCGAGGATGCCACGTGCGCAGGCGTGGGTCACGGGCCGACGCGGCCACATGCACGTCGAGTCGCCCGTCCAGGACGCTCGTGCGGATCGCGACGGCCTGGTGCCGCGGTCGCCGGCTCGGGTCCAGGACCAGCGTGCGCGGACGCGCGTGCTCCACGAAGATGCGGACGGGCTGGCGCGTCCCGTGCGGCGGGCGGCTGACCGAGACCGAGACGTCGTAGGTCCCGTGCTGGACTGCGACATGCTCGCTCGACCAGGCGTGCGGCGCGGACGCCGACGCTGCCGAGGGCGCCGCGGTCGCGCAGCATGCGGCGAGGGCGAGCGGCGCGAGCGAGCGGCGGACGAGCGACATCAGGCGCGCTATCGGCACCCGCCGCGGCGCGTTCTGAGGCCTGCTCGATCATTCGTCCAGCACCCGGCCGCCGGGCGCGCGAAACGGGCCTTCGGGCGCTGGGCGCGGTCTTGCGCGGCCGCGTTTCAGGCGCTCAGCGCTGGACGATCACGTCGTCGACGGCCATCTGCGCCGGGAACGACGTCGAGCCGTCGGGCGGGCCCGGCCAGCCGCCGACCGCGACGTTCAGGAGCAGGTTGTAGGGCCGGTCCAGCAGCCACGGCGATCCGCGCGGGATGTCCGGCCTGGCGACCGACCCGTACGGGACGCCGTCCATGAGGAACACGACGATCCCCGGCTCGCTGCGCATCTCGTACGTGTGCGAGGTCGCGCTGAGCGGCGTGATGCTGTCGAGGATCGCGCCGTTCTCGTACTTGCGCACGGGCGTCCCGCCGGTCGGGCCGTGGACGTAGCCGTGCAGCTGGTCGGGCTGCTGCCCGAGCATCTCCATGATGTCGAGCTCACCGGAGTACGGCCAGACCGGGGGCTGCACGCCGGCGGCCCAGAACGCCGGCCACAGTCCGCGCCCTGCGGGCACCTGGATCCGGGCGGAGACGTCCGCGCGCTCGAGCTGGAAGGTCGCCAGGCTCTGGATGCGCGCGGAGCTGTACACGCCCGCATCCCTGCGCGCGGTGATCAGCAGCCGGCCGTCCCCGCTGAGCGCGAGGTTGGACGGATCGTCGCTGTACGTCTGCAGCTGGCCCTCGCCCCAGCCCGAGCCGGTCTGGACCTGCCACAGGCTGGTGTCCGGCGCGCTTCCCGCCGCGCCGTCGAAGGCGTCGCTCCAGACCGTGCGCACCGGGGGCATCGTCACCGGGCCCAGGCGCTGGACCTCGATCGCGCTCACCCCGGGGTCGCCGCGCAGCGTGCGGAAGCGGAGATCGAGCACATCGCCGCTGAGCGGGATCTCGAACGTGGCGTGGGTCGGAACGGTGTTCGCGGTGCCCGAGGGCACCGTCACGCCGACACGCCGGGTGAACCGCTCGGCCGATCCGGTCCCGGCGGCGCTGAACACCTCGAGGGCCCCAGCGCGCCCGCGCGGGCCGGGATCGACCAGGAACAGCGTCACGACGTAGCGGCCGGGCGCCCCGACGCGGATCGTGGCGCGCCGCGGCGGCACGGCGGCGGTCTCGTAGAGGGCCGGGGTGCTGTAGATCGGATCCGGGGTGCGCGCGGCCGGACGCCGCGTCCCGGCAAGGCGCGAGCCGGCAGGCCGCCAGCGCTGGCCCTGGCTGTCCACGAACGCCTTCGACGCGGCGGTCAGCCGCACGGGCGCGGCCGTCGCGGGCGCAGCCACGCCAACCATGGTCGCGAGGACCGTGGCAACCAGTCGTGTCACGAGATGATAGATCGGCACCAGTCTGCGCATTCCGTAGCCCACTGAAAGTACGACAAGTCCCTTGGCGCGGCGCCGGTCTGTGGCAGAGTCGGCGCCCGCGCGTGCATCGCCGCGCGCTCGCCGCCCCCCTGATCGCGGAACATGACCGAACATCGAGTCCCTCATCACGCGCGCATGCTGATCTCCCGACTGGCCGACAGCGCCGCCGTGCTGCGGGCGCTGGACCTGCTCGATCGGCGCCGGGGAACGCCGGCGCTGGCGGTCCTGATGTACCACCGGATCGCCGACGCCGCGACGCTCGCCGCGATGCCGCCGGAGCTCGCCAGCGCCACGCCCGAGGGCCTCGAGGCGCACATCGCGTACCTCGCCGCGCGCCGGCCGCTGGTCTCGCTGTCGCAGGTGCTGGCAGCGCGCCGCGGCGAGCGGACGCTGCCGCCCGGCGCGGTGCTCATCACCTTCGACGACGCCTACCGGGACTTCGGTGAGCGGGCATGGCCGATCCTGCGCCGGCACGGCGCGCCGGTCGCGCTGTTCGTGGCGACGGCCTACCCGGACCGTCCCGGCCGCGCGTACTGGTGGGATCGCCTGAACGCCGCGCTGGCGACGCCGAGCGGGCGCGGCGTCGTGAGCTGCGCCGCGGGACGGCTGTCGCTCGGAACGGCGGCGGAGCGCCGCGATGCCCGTCGAAGGGTCACCGAGTGGGTGTGGGGCATGCCGCACGACGAGGCGATGGCCGAGCTGGAGCGCCTGTTCGCAGAGCTCGACGCCTCGGCCGTGCAGGGCGGCGTCCTCGGATGGGAGGACCTGCGGCGCCTGCGCGCCGAAGGCGTCGAGATCGGCGCGCACTCCCGGACGCACCCGATCCTCGCCCGCCTGCCGCTGCAGCGCGCCCGTGCCGAGGTCCTCGACTCGCTCGCGGATCTGGAACGCGAGCTCGGGCCCGTTCCCCGCGTCCTGGCGTACCCGGGCGGCGGCCTGTCGGCGCGGCTGGTCGACGCGCTTCGCGCCGACGGAATCGAGGTCGCGTTCACGACCGAGCATCGCGTGAACGCCCTGCCCGAGATCGACTGGCTGCAGGTCGGGCGGCTGAACGTCGGCCCGCGGACGACCCGTGGCGTGCTGGGCATCCAGCTGCAGCCGGGGCTGACCCAGGCCCGCCCGGTCCGCGCGCTGCGCCGGCTGATCTGAGGCCCTCGTGGGTGCGTTGGGGTCGACGACCTCGAGCCCCGTCGGCTCCAGCCGCTAGCGTGCCGCCGGTGCACGTCGATGGCGGCAGCTCGCGCGAGCGCTGGGCGCTCTGGATCCTCGCGGTCGCCGCGGTGGCGTGCCCGCTGGCCTGCGCGCTCGTGGCCACGGACGTCGTCGCGCCGCTGCGTGCCGGCGCGGTGGTCGTCATGTTCGTCCTTGCGCCCGGAGCCGCCGTGCTCGGCCGGCGCGCCGCCGAGCCGGGACTCGTCGTCGGCGTGAGCCTCGCCCTGGACGCGATCGCGGCGCAGTGCCTGCTGTGGACGAACCACTGGGCGCCGACGACCGCGACGTACGTCCTCGCGGCCGCGTGCTTCCCGGTGCTCGTCTTCCAGTTGCTGCGCCATTCCGGCCGGCGGGCGCCGGTCGGGCTGGAGGCATGAGCGACGCGGGATTCGAGCCGCTGTGGGTCTCCGCCGTCGAGGTCGCGTGCCCGATCGAGGATCTCGCCCCGCCCGTGAACGAGCAGGGTCTGCCGTTCACACGCGCACGCCTGCTGATCCTGGTCCACGGAACGCCGGTCGGGTTCGTCCGGGTTCCGCTCGAGGACGGCCGGCTGCCGGCCGCCGGACTCGTCGAAGCGGTGAACCGGCAGATCGGGCCGCACGTCGCGGCGCACCTGCGCGCCGACGGCCTGCCGGCCGCGACGCTCGGGCCGCAGGGGTTCGAGCCCGTCGAGGACGCGCCATGCACGCGCTGCGGGCCACATCCGGAGCGGGCCGAGGGGCTCGCCAGCGTCATCGTCTGCACGCGTGATCGCGCCGCCGCGCTCGAGGTCGCGCTGCGGGGCATCCTGACGTCCGCGCGCGGGAACTTCGAGGTGGTGGTCGTCGACAACGCGCCGTCGACGAGCGCGACGCGCGATGTCGTCGAGGCGCTGGGCGACGCGCGTCTGCGCTACGTGCTGGAGCCGCGCCCCGGCCTGTCGCGTGCGCGCAACCGCGGGGTGCAGGAGGCCGCCGGCGACCTGCTGGTCTTCACCGACGACGACGTGCGGATCGAACCCGGCTGGCTGGGCGCGCTGCTCGGCGGCCTGACCCGCGCGCCGACGGTCGGCTGTGTCAGCGGACCGGTGTTCGCGGCGGAGCTCGCCACGCCCTCGCAGCTCTACTTCGAGTCGCGGGTCCGGTGGTCGGAGCTGCTCACGCAGCGGATCTACGACCTGGACGCCAACCGCCGCGACGACCCGATGTATCCCTACAGCGCCGGGCACTTCGGGACGGGGGCCAACTTCGCGGCCGATCGCGCCACCTGGGTCGCGCTCGGCGGGATGGATCCGCTGCTCGGGACGGGGACGTCGACGATGGGCGGCGAGGATCTGGACTTCTTCCTGCGCGTCCTGCTCAGCGGCCGCGCGCTGGCCATCGAGCCGCGCGCGGTCGTCTGGCACTACCACCGCCGCGACGCGGATCAGCTCCCGCGGCAGATGTACGGGTACGGCGTCGGACTGGCCGCGTATGCGTGCAAGCATCTGCTGAGCCCGCGTACCGGACCGGCCATCGCACGGCGGTTCCCTGCCGCCCTGCGGACCGTCGCGCAGGACTCCCGCGGCACGAGCGAGGCGGCCGAGGTGGAGCTGGATCTGTCGTCGAACGAGCTGCGCGGGCTGCTCGCGGGCGGCCCGCGCTACCTCGCCAGCCGCGTCCGCGCGCGCCGCGCCGGCGGCGGTTCCTGACCGTCCGGCGCTCGCTCGCGGCCGCTCGTCGCGCCACGCCGGCGTGGACGGTCGGCCTCGCCGGTGCTAGCGTCCCGTGTCGAGAGCGGGTGCGAGCCGGGGGGCATGGATGCGCAGGCGGGGGGCGGGACTGCTGGTCGTGGGGATCGTTGCGGCGTTCGCCTTCTGGGCGCCGCCGACGGCGTCGGCCGCGCCGATCCTGCCCACCGGGTTCGCGTCGTCCACGCTCTTCTCGGGCCTGGACCTTCCGACGGCGGTGCGCTTCGCGCCGGCGCCGGACACGCGCGTCTTCGTCGCGGAGAAGCGGGGCACGATCCAGGAGTTCGACTCGCCGGCCGACACCACGCCGACGCAGGTCATCGATCTGCGCGCGGAGGTCTTCAACCAGTGGGACCGTGGGCTGCTCGGGCTGGCCGTCGACCCGCAGTTCCCGGCCCAGCCGTACCTCTATGCGCTCTACACGCGCGATGCGCTCCCGGGCGGTACGGCGCCGCACTGGGGGACCGCCGGTGCGGACTGGGACGACTGCCCGCAGGACGTCGACGCGGCGAACCAGTGTGTGGTGACGGGCCGGATCGTGAAGATCAGGGTCAACCCCGCGACGAACGTGGCCGATCCCGCGACACCGCCGAAGGTGCTGCTCGACGGCTGGTGCCAGCAGTTCACGAGCCACTCGGTCGGCGACCTGCGATTCGGGCCCGACGGAGCGCTCTACGCAAGCGGCGGCGACGGCGCGTCGTACGACATCGTCGACTACGGCCAGACCGGCAGCCCGTGCGGCGATCCTTCGAACGAGGGCGGTTCGCTGCGCTCGCAGGACCTGCTCACCACGGGGGACCCGACCGGCCTCGACGGCGCGGTCGTACGGATCGACCCCGACACCGGAGCTGCGTGGCCGGCGAACCCGGCGACGACCGGACCGGACGCGAACGCTGATCGGATCGTCGCCTCCGGCCTGCGCAATCCGTTCCGTTTCACGCTGCGCCCGGGCACCGACGAGCTCTGGATCGGCGACGTGGGTTGGACGACGTGGGAGGAGGTCGATCGTGCCGCCTCCCCGGACACGCGGGTCGAGAACTTCGGCTGGCCGTGCTACGAGGGGGGCCGGGTGGGGACCACGGAGCGGTCGATCCGCCAGCCGGGCTTCGAGGCGGCGGGGCTCGGCATCTGCCAGGGGCTCTACGCCGCTCCCGGAGCCGTGACCGCG
>DATCDC010000092.1:0-11902 GCA_036510915.1 Solirubrobacteraceae bacterium
CCCGCGGCGGGTGCCGGATCCTCGGGGGCGCTCACGACGAGGCGGACGTCGGCGCCCCGGCCCTCACGGCGCACCCCCAGCACGGCTTCGCGCTCGCCGGGCGGCAGCTCGGGCACCTGGGCGCCGAACAGCCCCGGGCCCATCCAGGAGAGCGCCGGCGCGTGGTGCCCGCTCTTGCCCCAGCCCTTCGAGGCGTGGACCGTGCCGCTGAGGATCAGCCGCTGCTCCGCGCGCGTCACGGCGACGTGCATGACGCGCCGCTCCTCGGCCTCCTCGTCGCGCTTGCGCGCGGCGTCGAGCTCCTCGTACGCGAACGCCGGTACGGCGTCGCCCTCGAGCCCCATCAGCCGCATCCCGACCCGCTCGCCCCGTACGAGGACGCTCGGCGTGGAGCTCCGGCCGGGACGCCCGAGGTCCGCGAGGACGACGACCGGGAATTCGAGGCCCTTGGCGCCGTGGATCGTCATGATCCGCACCGCCTCGTCCTCGCCGAGGTCGATCGGCGCGTCCGGCGTCGGCGCCTCCGCCTCGAGCTCGGCTGCGGCGTGGTCGACGAACGCGCGCAGGTCGCGCCCGCTGCGCGCCTCGAAGGCGTCCGCGAGGCGCACGAGCTTGCGCACGTTCGCCAGGCGCCGGCGCCCGCCGGGGCCGGCGAGCGCGACGAGGTCGGCGCCCGTCGCGCGCAGGGCGCGCTCGAGCAGCTCGGCCGGTCCGGCCCACGCCGCCGCCACGCGCTCGCCGCGGAGCAGCGCGACGTGCGCCGTGAGCCGCGCGACGACGTGCGGGGCCAGCCGCGCGAGCCGCCCATCGCGGTCGCCGTCGGCCGCCGCGCAGACGACCTCCCACAGGCGCACGTCGCGGCGGCGGCGCTCGCCGGCGAGCAGTGCCAGCGCGTCGGCGTCCAACGCGGTCGGCGGCGCCGCGAGCGTGCCGAGCAGCGCCTCCTCGTCGCGCGGGTTGACGAGCACGCGCAGATGGGCCAGCAGGTCCTGCACCTCGCGGCGCGTCCACCAGCCGCGGCCCTGGGTTGCGACCGCCGGGACGCCGGCGCGCTCGAACGCCCGCTCGTAGACGGGCATCGTCGTACCCGCGCGCAGCAGGACGACGACGTCGCGCGGCGCACGGCCCTCCTCGCGCGTCAGCCGCGCGACGCGCTCGGCGACGAGCCGCGCCTCGGCGAGGATCCGCGGCCTGGCCGGCGGCATCCCGGCGGCGAGGGCGACGAGCCGGGGGTCGTCCTCCTGCAGCGCGTCCCAGCCCTCGGCGTCGGTCAGCAGCACCTCGACAGCCGGCTCCGCGGCCGGGGCGCGCGCGAGCCCCGCCTCGAGCGGCTGGTACCCGGCGTGGGCGTCGCCGAAGGCGGCGTTGATGAGCTCGAGGATCTCGGGGCGCGAGCGGAAGTTCTCTGCCAGCGGCAGCGCGCGCCCCTCGTCGCCACGCGCCTTCCAGCGCACATCGAAGCCGCCGACGTCGGCGTGGCGGAAGGCGTAGATCGACTGCAGCCGGTCGCCGACGGCGAACTCGTGCTCCTGGCCCAGCGCGGCGAGCAGCGCCAGCTGGAGGCCGTTCGTGTCCTGGAACTCGTCGATCATCACGCGCTGCAGGCGCTCGCGGTAGGCGAACGCGATGTCCGGCCGCTCGAGCAGCAGGTCGCGCGCGCCGATCGCGAGGTCCGCGTAGTCCAGACCGCGGCGGGCCCGCTTGGCGGCGGCGAAGGCTTCGCCGTAGGCCCCGAGCAGCAGGTCCAGGCCGACGAGCGCCGGGCGCGCGCGGGTGTCGCGGCACGCCCGGCGGAGCCGCTCGTGCGCGTCGCGGTAGGCCTGCCCCGCCGGTGAGGCCAGCGCCGGCACACCCGCGCTCTCGCCGCACCCGAGCTCGGCGAGCTCGGGCTCGTTCAGCGGCGCGGCGGGCAGGCCGGCACCGAGCAGCTCGTGGCAGCGCGCAACGGCGGCACGGGCGTGCGCGAGCGCCTTCGGCGTCCCGCCGGAGAGCTGTGGACCCAGCGCGTTCCCCGCCCGCACCAGTGCCTGTGCGGCGGCGCCGAGGTCGGGCAGGGCGGGGATCGGCAGCGCCGGGTGCGTCATGCCCGCGCTGCGGCGCTCGTCGTAGAGGCCGGCGACGACCTCGCGCAGGGTGTCGTAGCCGTAGGCGCTGATCAGCAGCTCGGCCTCGGGGCGCGGGAGCTGCGGCGGCGGGGCGCCGAGCAGCTGCGCGAGTGCCGCGTTCCAGGCCGCGTCGCGCAGACCGCGCAGCTCGCTCTCGTCGAGCACCACGGCAGCCGGGTCGATCCCGGCGACGACGGCGTGGGCCGTGAGCACGCGGGCGCAGAACCCGTCGATGGTCGAGATCCAGGCGCCCTCCATCGCTCGTGCATGCTCGACGCAGCCGACCGCCATGAAGCGGTCGCGCACGCGGCGGCGCAGCTCCCCCGCGGCGCGGCGCGTGAAGGTGATCGCGAGGATCGAGCGCGGGTCGAGCCCGTCGTCGATGACATAGCGCACGAAGCGCTCGACGAGGATCGTCGTCTTCCCGGAGCCGGCGTTGGCCGCGACCATCAGCGGCCCGTCGCGCTGCAGCACCGCGACCGACTGCGCGCGCGTCAGCGCGCCGCCCTTGGCGCCGAGCAGCACGCCGTCGCGTTCCAACAGGCTGCGGTCCGGGCCGCTCACGCGTCGGCGCACCGGCAGATCGAGGGGTGGCTGCAGCCGCCGCGGTACGCGCACGTCAGCGGCCGCGGCTCGAGCCGGCCCGCGAGCAGCGCCTCGATCGCGGAGGTCGCGAGCGAGCGCACCTCCTCGAGCGCGTCGCCGGCGCCCGCCTCGTCGACCCGGTCGGTCGCGACGATGTCGGTGCGGTCGGGATCGGCGTCATCCAGCAGGAAGCCGCGCGGGCGCTGGTCCTTGCGCGCGCCGATCGGCTGGTAGAGGGCGCCGACGACCCGCCGCCCCTCCAGCAGCTGCGGCAGCGCGAGCGCGTAGAGCGCGGCCTGCACCTGGTTCTTCGCCGCCCACTTGACGTACGGCTGACTGCCGGTGACGCCCTTGTAGTCGACGACGATCGCCTCGTCGCCATGGACGTCGACGCGGTCGATGCGGCCGCTCAGGCGCAGACCCGGCGCGATCTCGACGGGGTCGCGCTCGTCGTAGGGCGTGCCGAACGACAGCTCGAGCGCGGCCGGCTCGAAGACCGACCCGTTGCTCGCGGCGAAGCGCAGGTGGCGCAGGACGTCGACCTCGAGGCGCCGCACGAGCGCGTCGTGCTGCTGCTCGCTCGCGCCCAGGCGCCGCTCGCGCGCGCCCGCCGCCAGGGCCTCTGCGGCGATCCGCTCGGCCTGGTGGACGTTCTGCGGCGTCACACGGCCGCCGAGACCGCGCAGGACCTGCTCGAGCACGCGGTGATAGAGCGTCCCGCGGGCCATCGCGACGGGGTCCGGCTCGATCGCGTTGGGGTGCAGGTGCTGCTCGACGAACCATTTGACCGGGCAGGAGAGCCACTGCTCGATCGCGCGCCCGGCCCACGCCGGGCGCGCCGCGAGGTCGGCGAGGATCTCGCCGTCGGTGAGGTCGCCGGGCCCGCCGGCGGGCGCCGCCGCCGGCCGTGCCGCGGCCTCGGCGAGGGCCCGCTGGCGTGCGCTCACGGCGTCGCCGGGTGCCCACGCGAGCTCGCCCAGGCGCCGGGTGCGCAGCGGGACGCCCTCCGTGAAGCACTCGAGCACGTCGTCGACGAACAGCGAGCGCACGCGCGGGTCGCCGTCGTCGTCCCCGGTGTGCCAGGCGAGCGCGAGGCGCAACGTGGGGCGCGAGATCGCCGAGTAGAGCAGCCAGCGCTCGGCGTCCAGCGGGTCCTCGCGCAGGCGCAGGCGGATCTTCCCGGCCGCCGCGAGCGCGAGCCGCTCGGCGTCGCCGAGGAACGGGTCGGGTGCGGCGCCCGTCGGGAACACGCCCTCCTGCATCCGCGCGAGCACCAGGACGCGGACGCGCCTGGCGCGCAGCCGCAGTGGGTCGGCGATCGTGACGGCGCCCGGATGTGGCGTGTCGCCGAGCCGGACCTCCTCGTCCGCGAGGATGTCCGCGAGCTCCTCGGGCTCGGGCGCGAGCGCCGTGTCGGCCTCGGCGAGGGCGGCGAGCTCGCGCAGTGTCGTGCGCACCGCGCGCAGCGCGTATGCGTCGGTCTGCGGCGCGCCGACGAGCAGCGCGCCGCGCTGCCGCCAGGGCGCGGCGAGCAGGCGGCGCGCCTCCGCGGTGAGGCGCTCGCAGAGCGCCGGGATGCCGCGCGCGGCCGCCTCCCCCACGCGCTCGAGCTGCGTCCAGCGAAAGCCCGCGAGCTCCGCCCACGCGTCGTGGGCGCCCGCGGCGTCGCGGATCCCGGTGCGGCGCACGCGTTCCTCGAGCGAGTCCGCGAGGTCCGGCTGCTGCAGCACGCCGGGTGCGCGCAGCCAGCCCAGCAGGTCCTCCGCGGTCCCCCCGGGCAGCGCGGCGCGCAGCATGGCGACGAGCCCGTGGCCGAGGCTGGTGTGTGCGAGCGGGATGCGGCGCTCGAGCGCGATCGGGATGTCCGCGTCGGCGAAGATGCGCTCGATCAACGGCGCGATGCGCCCGGCATCGCGGATCGCGACGGCGATGTCGCCCGGCGCGACGCCGTCGGCCAGCGCGCGGGCGACCTGCTCGGCGACGAGCTCGAGCTCCGCCCGCTCGCCGCCGCCCTCGAGCAGCACGAGCGCGTCGCCCGGGTCGGCGCGCTCGGCGGGCGCGCTGAAGAGACGCCGCTCGAGCGCGTGGAGGGGCGCGCGGGCCTGCGGCTCGTAGTGCTCCTCGCGTTCCGGCAGGCGGATCCAGCGGTCCTGGAGCACGCTCAGCTCGCCGAGCGTCTCGGCGCGGGTGCGGTAGATGTCCTCGCGGCCGTCCTCATAGGGCAGCGAGACGACGACCTCCGCGCAGGTGCCCGCGAGCGTGGCGACCGCGTCGAGCTCGACGCGCGTGAGGTCGTCGAAGCCGTAGAGGAGCACGGGCACGCCGCCCCAGAGCGCGGGCGCGAGGCGCAGCGCGTCGTGGGCGGCGTATGCGTGGCCTGGCGGGTCGGTGCGCCCCAGGCGCTCCAGCCAGTCGCGGTAGGCGGCGTGCAGCGCGGCGAGCTCGCTCGCGAACGCCGCGCGCCGGGGCTCTGCCTCCCCCCAGGCGCGCATCGCGTTGATGACGAGTCCGGTGCCCAGTCGCTGCTCGGCGAATTCGTCGAACAGGCCCACGAGCGCCGGGGCGAAGCCGGCCGTGCCGGCGGCCCGCTCGAGTGCTGAGAGCGGCGTCCGGGCCACGGCGGCGGCCGCCACGCGCCGGCGGCCCAGCGTCCCGAGCGGCGGGCGCCCGGCATGCGCCACGAGGGCGATCTGCGCGCTCAGGCGGGCGAAGGTGACGACCTGCGCGCCGAAGACGACCCCCGTGGCGGCGAGCTCGCGCCGGTACGCCTCGACGTCGGCGAACGTCGGGACGATGAGCAGCGGCGATGCCCCGTCGCGGGCCAGCTCGCGCACGCGCTCGAGGACGACGCCGGCCTTCTCGGCGTTGGCCGGGCCCGTGACGAGGGTCAGCGCCATCGGCCTGCGGGACCCCGCGGTATCGACCCTGTGCGCGTCACCGATGAAGGGTCGCGCACCGCCCGGCGGATCTGACGCGCGTCGCTCAGGCCGCTGCGGCGCCGTCGGCGGCGGCGTCCTCGGCGGCCGGCACTGCGGCCGCGGCGGCGGCGGCCTCCGCCTCGTCGGGCTCGGGCGCCTTGGCGCCCTCCTTCGCCCAGGCCTCGTCGAACTCGACACGCCACTTGCCCTCGGGCGACTGCTCGAGCGCCAGCTTGGCGCGGAACGAGCGCCCGCTGCGGCCCTTGAAGCCGGTGACCTGCTTGGCCGTCACGCCCGTCGCGATCAGCTCGCGGGCGATCGCCGGCGGGAGCTGCTTGCCGGCCTTGGCCTTCCAGATGACGAAGCCGCAGCCCGGGTCCTCGCGCGACCAGCACGAGTAGCCCTTGCGGTTCTCGATGATGTCGTGCCCGCAGACCGGGCACGGGCCGAGGTTCGCCCGCGGGATGCGGACGTCCTTGAGCTTGACGTCGAGCTCGCCGACCGTCGCGCCCGCGAACTCGGCGATGTCCGCCATGAACTTCTTGCGCGTCTCGGTGCCCTGCTCGATCTCCTCCAGGCGCTTCTCCCACTCACCGGTGAGCGCCGGCTCGGTGAGCGGATGCCCGTCGAGCAGCCGGATGACGTTCATGCCCTTCTCGGTCGGGACGAGCGCGCGGCCGTCCCGCTCCACGTATCCGACGTCGATCAGGCGCTCGATGATCGCCGCGCGCGTCGCCGGCGTGCCGATGCCCGACTCGCTCATCGCCTCGCGCAGCTCGTCGTCGTCGACGAGCTTGCCGGCGGTCTCCATCGCGCCCAGCAACGAGGCATCGGAGTAGCGCCGCGGCGGCTTGGTCTCCTTCTCCAGGCTCTCGACGTGCGTCGTCTGCGGCCGCTCGCCCTGCTCGAGCTTGGGCAGCTGCTGGTCGCGGCCCTCGTCCTCCTCGGTGGCCGAGCCCTCGCCCTCGGGAAGCTCACCGTAGACGCCGCGCCAGCCCGGCACGATCAGGACCTTGCCGCGCGTGCGGAAGACGTGCCCTGAGACCGTCGTCTCGACGCGCGTGTTCTCGAACTCGGCGTCCGGGTGGAAGATCGCCAGGAAGCGGCGCGCGACCATGTCGTAGATGCGCCGGTCGTCGTCGTTCATCTTCTCGAGCCGGTGCTCGGCGTTCGTGGGGATGATCGCGTGGTGGTCGCCGACCTTCTCGTTGTTGACGACGCGCGCCAGCGGCAGGACGTCGAGGCCCGTGACGTAGGCGGCGGCCTGCGCGTAGTCCGGGCGGCGGCCGACGAGCCCGGCCGTCGGCTTGATCTCGGCGACCATGTCGCTCGTCAGGTACTTCGAGCTCGTACGGGGATACGTGAGCGCCTTGTGCTCCTCGTAACAGCGCTGGGCCGCGGCCAGGGTGCGCCGCGCCGAGAAGCCATAGCGCGTGTTGGCGTCGCGCTGGAGCGAGGTCAGGTCGTAGAGCAGCGGCGCCTTCTCGGTGCGCTTGGTCTTCTCGAGCTTCGTGATCTCGCCCTGCTGCCCGCGGACCGCTGCGACGATCGCCTCGGCGGCGTCGGCGGCGCTCAGGCGCGGCTGGGCGCCGAGGTGGTAGCGGCCCTCGTAGCGGCGCCCGTCGTCGGTGGCGAACTTCGCGTCCACGAGCCAGTACTTCTCGGGGACGAACGCGCGGATCTCCTCCTCGCGGCGCGTCAGGATCGCGAGCGTCGGCGTCTGGACGCGGCCGAGCGAGACGGCGCCGTCGAAGGAGGAGCGCAGGCGGATCGTCGCCGCGCGCGTGGCGTTCATGCCGACGATCCAGTCGGCCTCCGAACGTGAGCGCGCCGCCTGCTCGAGCAGGGCGTGCTCCTCCGACGGACGCAGGTTGCTCAGCGCGTCGCGCATCGCCGACTCGGTCATCGACGACAGCCAGAGCCGCTCGACGGGCTTGTCCGCGCCGGCCTTCTCGTAGAGATAGGCGAAGATCAGCTCGCCCTCACGGCCGGCGTCGCAGGCGTTGACGACGAGGTCGACCTCGTCGTCGCGCAGCAGGCGCCGCACGACGGTCATCTGCTTCTGCGAGCGCTCGTCGCGCACGATGAGCTTGAACTTCGACGGGACGATCGGCAGATCCGCCATCCGCCACTTCTTGAACTTCTCGTCGTACTCGTCCGGCTCGGCGAGCTGGACCAGGTGGCCGACCGCCCACGTGACGATGTGCTCGGGCCCCTCGAGCCAGCGCACGGTCTTCTCGCCCGTGCCCGTGTGCTTCTGGAACGGGCCGGGCAGCACCCGCGCGAGATCCTGGCCCACGGATGGCTTTTCGGCGATGACGAGCGTCTTGGACATTCGCGGCGGAGCGTAGCGCCCGCACCACCGACCGCAACGGAGCGCCGCCGAAACCGCGGGCGGTTGCGTCCAAGGACGTGACAGGGCGGCGTCGAATCGGCACGGAACGGATTACTCTCCGGATTCCAGGGGGAAACGCGGCCATCAACAGCTCGCCCGACACGCGCGCGAAGGAACGGACGCCCGCGCCACGCGGGGCCGCGAACGCCGACGCCCGCGCACGCCGGACGGGACCGCCGGCGGACCGTCGCGACCGGATCCTGCGTCGCGCCCTCCCGATCGCCGCGCTCGCCCTCGTGGCCTTCATCATCGGGGCCGTCGTCGGCTCCGGCGGGTCCGACGCGGGCCGCGGAGCGGTCACCGCCTACGCGAAGGCGTGGTCGACCGGCGACTGGGCGGCGATGCACGCCCAGCTGACCGCCGACGCCCAGAAGCGGGTCGGCCTGCTGCCCTTCGCCGACGCGGGCCGCGCGGCGCTCGCCACCGCGACCGCCGCGGAGACCTCGGTGCGGACCGGCAGGCCCACGAAGTCCGGCGACCACGCCTGGCGCGTCCCGGTGACGGTCAGGACCCGCGCGTTCGGCACGATCACGGGCTCGGTCGTGATCCCCGTCAGGGACGACGGCGGCACGGTGAAGGTCGCCTGGGTCCCGCGCCTGGTCTTCCCTGGCCTGCAGGACGGCCAGCGGCTCACGCGGACGACGACGATGCCCGCCCGCGGCGCGCTCCTCGCGCGCGACGGCTCGCCGCTGGCGCAGGGCCCGGCGCGGACCTCGACGATGCCCGACGTCGCCGCGCAGGTCGTCGGCAAGCTCGGCGCGATCCCGCCGGAGCGCACGGACGAGCTGGCCGCCCTCGGCGTCCCGCCCGGCGCGAAGGTCGGCGTCAGCGGCCTGGAACGCGTCTTCGACCCGCAGCTCGGCGGGATCCCCTCCGGCGTTCTGCGCGCGGGGCCGACGGTGATCGGCCGCAGCGCCGGTCGTCGCGGCAGCGACGTGCGCACGACGATCGACCCGGCGCTCGAGCGCGTCACCGCAGCGGCGCTCGGCGCGCGCTACGGCGGCGCGGTCGCCGTGAATCCGCGCACCGGCGAGATCTACGCGTTCGCCGGCGTCCCGTTCTCGATCCTGCAGCCACCCGGCTCGACGTTCAAGATGATCACGACGGCGGGGGCGCTGGACGCCGGGATCGTGAAGCCGAGCGACACGTTCCCGTACGCGACGCAGGCCGTCCTCTCCGGGGTCGCGCTCGCGAACGCCGGCGGCGAGGACTGCGGCGGCTCGCTCGCGACGGCGTTCGCGGTCTCCTGCAACTCGGTGTTCGCCCCGCTCGGCGCCAAGCTCGGGGCCGCCGGGCTCGTGCGCACCGCCGAGCGCTTCGGCTTCAACCAACCATCGCCGATCCCCGGTGTCGCCGAGAGCTCGATCCCACCGGCCGACCAGATCGGCGACGACCTGGCCGTCGGCTCGTCGGCGATCGGCCAGGGCCGCGTGCAGGCGACGACCCTGGAGATGGCACAGGTCGCGGCGACGATCGCCAACGGCGGACGGCTCCCGCGCCTGACGCTGAGCCTCGACCAGTCGCGCCGGCTGGACCCGCGCGGCGTGCGCTTCGGGGCCCGCGCCGTCAAGCCGACGACCGCGCGCGAGATGCGCGACCTGATGCTCGGCGTCGTGCGCTACGGCACCGGCACGGCCGCGCAGATCCCCGGCGTCCCCGTGGCCGGCAAGACCGGCACCGCCGAGCTCAAGTCACGCCAGCCCGGCGACACGAGCACGAACCCGCAGGACACCGACGCGTGGTTCGCCGCGTTCGCGCCGGCCCAGAAGGGCCGCAAGGCGCGCATCGCCGTCGGGGTCATGCTCGTCGGCGCGGGCGCGGGCGGCGACACCGCCGCCCCCGTCGCACACGACATCCTCGCCGCCGCGCTGCAGCGCCGCTGAGCGGCGGATCAGACGTCCAGCAGGACCGTCGACGTCCTGCCCGGCAGCAGGGTGCTGCTGAAGGCCAGGTCGAGCGGGCGGAAGTCGAGCGCGTCGAGCGGCAGCTTGAACAGCACGATCGCCCCGCCGGGCGGCGTGTTCGTCGAGACGCTGTTGAGCGTCGGGTAGACGGACTGCACGATCCCCGGGCGGTAGGCGAACGCGTTGACGCTCTGCAGGGCGACCGGCTTGTAGCTGCGACCGCGCGTGTCGACGATCTTGAACTGGTCGGCCGACCGCGCCGGCGAGCCGGACTTGTTCGTGACGCGGACCCAGACGCCGAACCAGATCTCCTTGGGGCCGACGACGCGGGCGGCGGGCGGGATCCCGATCAGCAGCGCGCGGTCGCCCGTGTCCGACGAGTTGAGCTGGCGCGAGAGCTGCACCTGGTACTGCATCGTGCCGAGCGTCACGAAGTTGGCCTCGGACTCACCGCGGGTGATCGTGGCCTGCTTGTTTCCGCACGCGGCGAGCACGAGGGCCGCAGCAACGAGGGCGATGAGAAGAAGACGTCGCGTCACAGCGGCGGCATTCTAATGGTCGGTCGCGGGCTTGCGCGGCCCGCCTGCGATCGTCGCCCGCCGACCGCGCTGGCGATCGTCCTCGAGGATCATCCCGAGCCGCTTGAGCGCCTTCCTCCAGCTGCGCCGCAGCGAGCGCTTCTGTCCGAGCGACTCGAGCAGCCGGTCGGTCGGGAGCTCGGGCCGCGTCTCGACCGTGAGCGCGACCCGCGTCGTCCCGCCGGGCCCGTCGCGCAGGTCGAAGACGTTGACCGTGCGGATCCGGTTGAACTTCCCGGAGCGGCCGGCGAAGACCAGGTGGCGGTCCTCACGGGCCTCGACGAGCGTGTAGTCGCCCCAGGCGAAGCGTGCGAACGGGATGTCCGCCTCGAAGCGCCCGCCGGCGCCCACGCCGTAGGTCTCCTCGCGCGTCATGTGCCAGTCCTTCAGGAAGTGATCCGTGAACTCCGGATGATTGGCGACGTCGGCAAGGTAGTCGTAGACGACCGCGCGAGGACGGTCGACCGTCGCTGCGAGAGTGAAGGGCTCCATCGGCGCGGCGCAGTCTATCCGCGCGTCGCGCCGGAAGCCCGCCGGTGACCATGGCCGGCGGCGCTCAGGCCGCGCGCGGCAGCTCGCGCCGGCGCACGCTCACGCCGTGCTCGACGTGGTGCACGATCTCGCTGCCCGAGGCCTCGCCGGTGTGCCCGCCGAGGCAGAGCGCGCACACGGGGCCGCCGCCGAAGTGGTGGACGCGCTCGCCGATCAGCGGATGGCGCCCGCAGTCGCTGCAGACCACCCCGCCGGCGGCGCGGGCACTGACGCCCTTGCGCAGCAGTGCGCGCTCGAGGTCGGGCTCCGAGATTCCGAGGATGGGCCGCAGCATGCTGGTCCTCTTCGGCGCATCCGCGATGTGTCCTTCGCCGCGCCCGGAATCGTGCAATTTCCGTTCAATGGCCCAATGCCCGATTGACGCAGGGCGTACAATCGGATCAGGCGATCGAGTCCTCCAGGCTCGGGAAGCGAGATGAACATGAGGGAGAGTACGCCCGTGGAGTCTCTGGTCTCAGGCACCCTCGCCGGTATGGGGGCCTACCGTTGTGAGCACTGCGGCTACGTGGTCTCGCTCGAGACCGGGGACCTGCTGCCGCCGTGCCCTGGATGCGCAGGCGAGCGCTTCGTGCGCGCCTCCCTGTTCTCGGCGCAGATGACGCAGGAGCAGATCTCCGCATCCGCCGCGGGGTCCGACGAGCGTGACGAGCACACCGCGATCCTCGTGTCGGCCGCTCCGCAGCTCGAGGAGCCCGGCCAGTACCTCGTCTTCCGCGACGGGCAGCAGGCCAAGGTCGTGCCGCTCGTGCGCGAGTGGACGCGTGTGGGCCGCAGTCTCGCGGCCGACGTGCGCTTCGACGACCCGACCGTCTCGCGTCGCCACGCGCTGATCGTCCGCCAGGCCGACGGGGTGCGGGTGCTCGAC
>DATCDC010000093.1:0-4000 GCA_036510915.1 Solirubrobacteraceae bacterium
GCGGCGCTGGCATCGATCAGCGCGCTGCTGTCGATCCCCGCCTACCCGTTCTGGTCGCTGTGCATCTTCGCGCTGTCGATCATCATCCTCTACGAGCTCGCCAAGGCGCCGGTCAACGACTCGACCGTCTGAGCGCAGCCGCAGCTCCGCAGTGTGAAGGCCCCGGGCGACCGGGGCCTTCGTCTTTCCCGGCCGGCGCAGCGCGGCGATGAGCGCCGCGGAGGACTGCACGCCGCCGCGGCGCTCGTTCCACCGGCGAATGAATGGCGCGGCTCCCCCCAACACCTCGCGACCCCGGGCTTGTCGCCCCCCAATGCGCCGGATGCCGCAACTCTACCCCGCTTCCGCCGGGCACGGTCGGGAAGACCGGGACGCGCCATGTCGCCGAGTTGCGCGGGCTCGATGTGGGCCGGGAACGATTCGAACGTTCATCTGACGGGTTATGAGCCCGCTGCTCTAGCCATTGAGCTACCGGCCCGCGCGGCGCATCCTCGCACGCGCACGGCGGGTCAGCCCTGGCCGGTGAGCTTGGCGATCGCGCGCTTGAGCTCGTCGGCCGAGAAGGCCCCCTCGAAGCGCTGTGCGACGCGGCCCTTGCCGTCGAGCAGGAAGAGCCACGGCTCGGTCGGGAGCCGGTAGGCCGCGGGCTGCGGGCGCAGCCCCTGGTCGATGCGGTTCTCGCGGTAGATCTCGTTGTGGATGAAGGCGATGTTCTTGTCGCCGAGTTCGGAGCGCACCTGCTCCATCACGTCCACGACCGGGCCGCAGACGCGGCTCTGGCAGAGCGCCGGAGTGGCGAACAGCAGCGCGACCGGCTTCTTGCCGTAGACCGAGGCGAGATCGGTGGTGAGGAGGTCCTTGGCCGCGGGCGAGCGCGTGTCGATCTGCGCCGCGTCACCGGCGACCATGGCGAGCGTCGGGGTGTGGACGTCCGGCGCGCGCTGCCCGACGGCGGGCGGCGTGGACGGCGTCGGAGCGGCGACCGTGGCGCCGGCGGACGTCGTCGTGACCTCGCGGCCGTCGAGCTGGGCGATCGCGGTGACGCGGAACTTCCCCCCGCGCGCGAACGGGACGTCGGCGACGTAGACGCTCTTGGCAGCATCGGGGTCGACCTTCGTCGTCCGGCTCTGGAACGCCGGCCGCACACGCAGGCTCTCGCTGTGCGCGAGGTAGGGCCCGCGCAGGCCGGTGCCGTCGGTGTTCGAGACGTAGAGCGCAACCGGCGCCTCGGCGACCTGCTTGCGCGCCGCGTCGAAGAGGGCGAAGCCGTAGCGGTTGGTGCCGGGCTGCAGGACCGAGACGCTCGGCGCGAGCGCCAGGCCCTCCGGCACCCCGTTCTTGAGCTCGCTCAGGCGCTTGCCCGAGGAGGACGGGAAGTCCACCGGTGTGGCGGTCGGCGTCGAGGTCGACGGCGCCGGGGCGGGCACAGCCAGCCGCGCCGTGGTGCCCGAGCCCGACGAACCGCCGCAGCCGGCGGCGACGAGCCCCGCCGACAGGACGAGGAGGACAGCGAGGGAGCGGCGCACGGGGCGGCAGTGTAGGCACCGCCCGCCCGCGATGAGCCGGTTCGGCCGGTGATTCCGGTCGCCGGTGTGATGGGATGTCGCCCGGATCAACTTCAGGAGACGAGGAGCGGACATGGCGCAGCGAGCGGCGATCGTGACGGGTGCATCGAGCGGCATCGGGCTGGCGATCGCGCACATGCTGGGCGAGGAGGGCTACGGGCTCACCGTCGCCGCACGTCGCCCGGACAAGCTCGAGGGTGCCGTCGCAGGCCTCGTCGAGAAGGGCTACGACGTCCAGCACATCGCGGGGAACCTCGGCGACGAGGAGACGATCGCCGGCGTGGTGGGCTCGCACGAGGAGCGCTTCGGCCGCCTCGACGTGCTCGTCAACAACGCGGGCGTCGGGATGGGCGAGACGGTCGACGAGCTGACCACGAAGAAGATCGACATCCAGCTCGCGACGAACCTGCGCTCGATCTTCCTCTTCTACCGCCAGGCGATGCCGATGCTGCGCCGAGCCGGCGAGGAGCACCGCAACGCGCTCGTCGTCAACACCGCGTCGATCTCCGGCATCCGCGGCGAGGGCTGGCTGTCGGTCTACTCCGCCACCAAGCACGGCGTCGTCGGGTTCACCGAGGCGATGAACAAGGAACTCGGGTCGGCGGGCATCAAGAACACCGCGCTGTGCCCCGGCTTCGTCGACACGCCGATGACCGACTTCGTCAAGGAGCACGTCCCGGCCAACACCATGATCCAGCCCACCGACATCTCGGAGTCGGTGCGCTACCTGCTCAAGACCTCGCCGGGCTGCGTGGTGCCCGAGATCCGCTACGAGCTCCCCGGCGGCTCGCTGATCCCCGGGCAGGACTGAGCGGATGAAGCTCGGCGTGCACCTGGGGTACTGGGGTCTCGGCCTGACGAGCGAGGACCAGCTCGCGATCGTCCAGGAGGCCGAGCAGCTCGGCTACGACTCGGCCTGGACGGCCGAGGCCTACGGCTCGGACTGCGCGACCGTCCTGGCCTGGATCGCCGGCCAGACGACGCGGATCCGCCTCGCCGCCGGCATCTTCCAGATGCCCGGCCGCTCGGCGACGATGACGGCGATGACCGCTGCGACGCTCGACCAGCTCTCGGACGGCCGGATGATCCTCGGGATCGGATCCTCGGGGCCGCAGGTCAGCGAGGGCTGGCACGGCGTGCGCTTCGCCAAACAGCTCGCCCGCACCCGCGACTACGTCGCGGTCCTGCGCATGGCGCTGGCCCGCGAGCGCGTCGAGTACCACGGCGAGACGCTCGACCTGCCGCTCCCCGACGGCCCCGGCAAGGCCCTGAAGCTCACGATCGCGCCCGTCCAGGAGCGGATGCCGATCTTCATCGCCGCGATCGGGCCGAAGAACACGCAGCTGGCGGGCGAGATCGCCGACGGGGTGATCCCGACGATGTTCTCCCCCGAGCACGTGTCGGTCATGCGCGACCAACTGCAGACCGGCGTCGACCGCGCCGGGAACGGCAAGACCCTCGCGGACGTCGAGATGGCCCCGGGGGTCCAGGTCTACGTCGGCGACGACGTGGCCGCGGCGCGCGACCTCATGCGCCCCTTCCTCGCGCTCTACATCGGCGGGATGGGCTCGCGCGAGCAGAACTTCTACAACCGCCTCGCGCAGCGCTACGGGTTCGAGGATGCCGCGAAGGAGATCCAGGACCTCTATCTCGAGGGCAAGCGCGACGAGGCGATGGCGGCGATCCCCGACGCGCTGATCGACACCGTCTCCATCTGCGGAACCAGGGATCAGGTGCGCGACCGCCTCGCGGCCTACCGCGACGCCGGCGTCGGCACCCTCGCGGTCACGCCGATGGCCTGGACGCGCCCGGATCGCATCGAGCAGCTGCGCCTCATTGCCGAGCTCAACGCCGCCTGACGCGGGCCCCGGGCGGCCGCTGCGGCTCCTGCTCGGCGCGTTCGGGGATCCGGGCCACGCGTTCCCGATGATCGCCCTGGGCCGTGCGCTGCGGGCGCGCGGCCACGAGGTGACGCTGCAGACGTGGTCGCGCTGGCAGGCCGACGTCGAGCGCGAGGGGATGCGCTTCGCCGCGGCGCCCGAGTACCACGTCTTCCCCACGCGCGAGCGCCCGCTGAAGCCGTTCGAGGCCGTGACCCGGGCGACGCGCGACACGCTCCCGCTCGTGCGCGAGCTGCGGCCCGATGTCGTGGTCGCGGACATCCTGACGCTGGCACCGGCCCTCGCCGCCGAGCTGGCCGGCGTGCCGGGCGGCACGCTGATCCCCCACGTCGACCCCCGCCCGGCGCGCGGCGCACCGCCGTTCTCGCTCGGCGCCCGCCTGCCGCGGACGGCCGCCGGGCGCCGCATGTGGGACGCACTCGCGCCGCTCGTCGGGCGAGGGCTCGCGCTGGGACGCACGGAGCTCAACGAGACGCGTGGGCGGCTCGGCCTCCCGCCCCAGAGCCGCGTCCATGGCGGGATCTCCGAGCGCCT
>DATCDC010000094.1:0-29760 GCA_036510915.1 Solirubrobacteraceae bacterium
CTCCGCCGGTGCCGATCGCCGCCCCCAGCGCGGCCAGCGCCTCGGTCGGTCCCTGCCCGGCGTCCAACCGCCGGCGGCGCTCCAGGCACCACGCGAGGTCGCGGTCGCCGAGGTTGAACCAGACGTCCGCGCCCAGCGCACGCAGGCCGTCCATCACGGTGAAGGTGTCGCCCTCCAGGCCCCAGCCGCGCTCGTCGATCCGGTCGGCGAGCCAGAAGCTGACGAGGTCGGGATCGGGCGAGACGTGCGCGCCGTAGATGTCGATGTCATCGCCGGTGTTGGCGACGACGACGAGGTCCTCGCCGACGATGTCCAGCATGCCACGCGCGAGCTTTGCTCCGCCGGTCCCGCCCGCCAGGACGACGACGGTGGTCCGGGGCTGGAGCATGGCGGCGGAGTATAGGTTTCCCCGCATGCGATCCGACGGACCGACGGCGCCCGCGCCGGACCTGCCGCCCGCCGTGCGCATCCGCGAGGTCGGACCCCGCGACGGCTTCCAGAACGAGCCCGAGGTGATCGCGACCGCGGACAAGGTCCGCCTCATCGACGAGCTCGCGCGCAGCGGGCTGCGGCGCCTGGAGGTCACGAGCTTCGTGCGCGCGGACGTGATCCCGCAGCTGGCCGACGCGGCCGACGTGCTGCACGCGATCGACGTGCCGCCCGAGGTGAGCCTCTCGGTGCTGATCCCCAACGAGCGCGGGCTCGACAACGCGCTCGCGCTGCGCGACGCCCACCACGTCGAGCGGCCCGCCTTCGACGAGGTCAACGTCTTCCTCAGCGCCACGGAGTCGCACAACCGTGCCAACGTCAACCGCTCCGTCGCCGAGTCGCTGGCCGGGCTCGAGCGGGTGCTCGGGCGCGCGCGGAAGGCCGGCCTGCGCTGTGAGGGCGTCATCTCGGTGGCCTTCGGCTGTCCCTACGAGGGGCACGTCGTGCCGGAGACGGTGTTCGCGATCGCCGAGCGGCTGATCGCGGCGGGCGCCCAGGAGATCGGCTTCGGCGACACCACCGGCATGGCGAACCCGCTGCAGGTGCGAGCGTTCCTCCGGGCGGCCCGCGCGCGGCTCGGCGCGGAGGTCGAGCTCACGGCGCACTTCCACAACACGCGCGGACAGGGCCTGGCGAACGTCCTCGCGGCGCTGGAGGCCGGTTGCGCGAGCTTCGAGTCGAGCTTCGGCGAGCTGGGCGGCTGCCCGGTGCCCGCGGGGGCGACCGGCAACATCGCCTCTGAGGACCTGGTCTCGATGCTGCACGAGATGGGGATCGAGACGGGGGTCGACCTCGGCGCGCTGCTGGCGTGCGCCCGCGATGTGCGCACCGTCCTGGGGCGGCCGCTGGGCAGTCACACGCTGGTCGCGGGTCCGGTCGACTGGCGCTGACGCGGACCGCGAGTGTCTACCCTCCTACCTGCCTCGTCGGACGGATCTCGGCGGATGACTGAGCAGTTCGTCACGCCCTGGGCCCGAAACCTCCATGCAAGGAGGCACGAGTCCGACGGCGAATGACATTCAGCCATGCTCAAGAGCGGATCCACCATGCTCGTCACCAGTGCCGCCACAGCCGCGCCGGCGCGAGGTCTCTCGCGCGCGGAGCGCAATGAGCTCGCCGACGTCCTCGCCGAGGGCGCGGTCGAGGCCGGCTTCCAGCCGATCGTCGAGCTGGCCAGTGGCCGGGTCGTCGGCTGGGAGGCGCTCGCCCGCGGGCCGCGCGGCAGCACGCTCGAGCGCCCCGACCGGCTCTTCGCCGCCGCTCGCGCCGCGGGGCGCCTCGAGGAGCTCGACTGGCTGTGCCAGCGCAACGCGCTGCGTGCCGCGCTCGACGCCGGCGTGCGCGCCCCGTGCGTGCTGTTCCTCAACATCGAGCCCGACACCTCCGGCTTCCTGCCGCTCGAGCTGCGCGACCTGTACGCGCGCGCCGGCGCGCAGATGACCGTCTGCATCGAGGTCACCGAGCGGGCGCTGACCCAGCGTCCCGGAGCACTGCTCGGCCACGTCTCCGACATGCGCGCCATGGGCTGCGCCGTCGCCCTGGACGACGTCGGCACCGACGCCGACACGCTGGCGATGATGAGCCTGCTGGCGCCCGACGTCATCAAGCTCGACCTGCAGCTCGTCCAGCGCAGCCCCGACGCCGACGTCGCCGAGGCGATCCACGCCGTCGCCGCGCAGGCCGAGCGCTCCGGCGCGCGGATCCTCGTCGAGGGCGTCGAGACGCAGGACCAGGCCGAGGTCGGCGACGCGCTCGGCGCGACGCTCGCCCAGGGCTTCCTCTACGGGCGTCGCAACCCGATGATCTCGCTGCCCGACGTCCCGCGCACGGCCGTCGTCACCGCCGGGCGCCACTCCGATCCGCGTGATCTCGCCCCGTTCGAGCTCGCCGCAGGGTGCCGCACCCCGCGCTGCTGCACGCACGCCCTGCTCTCGGCGATGACCCGCCATCTCGAGGAGCAGGCGCGCGGCCTGGGCCGCACCGCGGTCCTCGTCGCCGCCTTCGAGCACGAGCGGCGCTTCACCCCCGAGGTGCGCGAGCGCTACGCGGAGCTCGGCGCCCAGCTCGCCTTCTGCGCGATCGTCGGACGCGACGTGCCGCTCGATCCCGCGCCCGGCGTCCACGGCGGCGGGGCCGTCCCCCCGGCCGATCCGACACGCAGCGAGTGGACGGTCGCCGTCGTCGCCCCGCACTTCGCCGCTGCGCTGATCGCCCACGAGCGCCGCGAGCCCGGGCGTACCGGCGAGCCGCGCTTCGACTACGTGCTCACGTACGACCGTGAGCTCGCGACGGCCGTCGCCGCGTCGCTGACGGCGCGCGTGTCCGCCTGAGGCCCGCGCCGCTAGGGTTCGCCGCCCACAGGAGACGGCGGACACCCGGGAGGGACTGAAGGCAATGGCGGACATCAAGAAGGTCGGCGTGCTCGGCGCGGGCCTCATGGGCCACGGAATCGCGCAGGTCAGCGCGACGGCCGGCTACGACGTCGTGCTGCGCGAGATCGACGACGCGACCCTCGCGAAGGGCATCGGGCGGATCGAGAAGCAGCTGGCGCGCGCGGTCGAGAAGGGCAAGAGCTCCCAGGAGGACGCCGACGCGATCCGCGGTCGCATCCATGGGACGACGGACTACGCCGACCTCGCCGACTGCGACCTCGTCATCGAGGCGATCACCGAGAACCTCGGCCAGAAGCTCGAGATGTGGCGCGCCGTCGACCCGATCGTCAAGCCGGAGGCGATCTTCGCGACGAACACCTCGTCGCTGGCCGTGATCGACCAGGCCGCCGTCACCTCGCGCCCGGACCGCTTCATCGGGCTGCACTACTTCAACCCCGCGCAGGTGATGAAGCTCACCGAGGTCGTGCGCGCCGTGACCACCTCGGACGAGGCGTTCCAGGCCGGCGTCGACTTCGCCACGGCACAGGGCAAGCTCGCGACCCCCACCCGCGACACCGCGGGATTCATCGTGAATCGCCTGCTCGTGCCGTACATGATGGACGCGATCCGCGCGTACGAGGAGGGCGTCGGCTCGGTCAGCGAGATCGACGAGGCGATGAAGGCGGGCGCCGGACACCCGATGGGGCCGCTGACGCTGGCGGACTTCGTCGGCCTCGACACGCTCGGCTCGATCTGCGACGTGCTGTGGGACGAGTTCCGTGAGCGGCGCTTCGCGCAGCCCCCGACGCTGCGCAAGATGCTGGGCGCCGGGTGGTACGGGAAGAAGAGCGGGATGGGCTTCTACGACTACTCGGGCGACGCCCCCACCGTCAACCCGGGCGTCTGACGCGCACACCATGAGCGACCTCGAGCCGGCGAAGGAGCGGGCGCTCGCGGGCGGCCCCGAGCGCCATCGCGAGAAGGCGGCCGAGCAGGGCAAGCTGCCGGTGCGCGAGCGGCTCGCGCTGCTGCTGGACGCCGGCTCGTTCGCCGAGGAGGCGCTGCTCGCCAACTGGGATCAGGACGGGCTCGGGGCCGACGGCGTCGTGACCGGCGTCGGCGAGGTCGACGGCCGGCCCGTGGCCGTGATGGCCAACGACCCGACGGTCAAGGCCGGCTCCTGGGGCTGGAAGACGGTCGAGAAGATCATCCGGATCCAGGAGCGCGCGCTCGCGCTGCGCATCCCGATGGTCTACCTCGTCGACTCCGCCGGGGCGCGGATCACCGACCAGGTGCTGATGTTCCCCGGGCGCCGCGGCGCCGGGAAGATCTTCCACAACGAGGTCAAGCTCTCGGGCCTGGTGCCGCAGGTCTGCGTGCTGTTCGGCCCGAGCGCCGCCGGCGGCGCCTACATCCCCGCGTTCTGCGACATCGTGATCATGCGCGACGGGAACGCCTCGATGTACCTGGGGTCGCCGCGGATGGCCGAGATGGTGATCGGCGAGCAGGTGACGCTCGAGGAGATGGGCGGGGCGCGGATGCACACCGGCACGTCCGGCTGCGGGCACGTGCTCGTCAGGACCGATGCGGAGGGCATCCGCGTCGCGCTCCGCTACCTCTCGTACTTCCCGACCAACTGGGAGGCGCCGGTCCCGGTCACGGGCACGCGCGCACCGGCGTCGGCCACGCCGTTCGCGGAGATCGTGCCCGACGACGAGAACAAGCCGTTCGACATGAAGCTGCTGCTCGACACGCTCGTCGACGCCGGCTCGTTCTTCGAGGTGCACGCGCGCTGGGCCAAGGAGCTGATCGTCGGCTATGCGCGCATCGAGGGGCGCGTCGTCGGCATCGTCGCCAACCAGCCGCGTCAGAAGGGCGGCGTGCTGTTCGTCGACTCCGCCGACAAGGCCGCGCGCTTCATCTGGGCCTGCAACGCGTTCGGCATCCCGCTGCTGTTCCTCGCCGACGTGCCGGGCTTCATGATCGGCACCGCCGTCGAGCGCCAGGGGATCATCCGCCACGGCGCGAAGATGATCAGCGCCGTCAGCGAGGCGACCGTGCCGAAGCTCTCGGTGATCGTGCGCAAGGCCTACGGCGCCGGCCTCTACGCGATGGCCGGCCCCGCCTTCGAGCCGGACGCGACGATCGCGCTGCCGTCGGCGTCGATCGCGGTGATGGGGCCGCAGGCGGCGATCAACGCGGTCTTCTACAACCAGCTGCAGGCGATCGAGGACGACGCCGAGCGCGCCGCGAGGACCGAGGAGCTGCGGCTCGAGTACGCGCAGGACATCGACGTCCTGCACCTCGCCAGCGAGCTCGTCGTTGACGCCGTCGTCCAGCCCGAGGATCTGCGCGGCGAGGTCGCCCGGCGCTTCGCGCACGCCGCGACCAAGCGCCGCGAGTGGCCGCAGAAGAGGAATCCCGTAACGCCCGTCTAGTGGACCCATCCGCAAGTCCGGCGGGTTTCGGCGGCGCATCGCCGCCCGTGGCGTCGTCCTCGGTCGGGGCAATGCCGCCGGCATTGCCCCCTCCCTGCGTCCTTGCCACGAACGACGATGCATCCGCCGGATAACCCACGGGACTTCCGGACAGATCCACTAGGGACACGCCCGCAGGGGGCAACGACGTCGCTTGCACCTTCGGGGCCGACCTCTAGAAGAGGTCGCGCACGCGCTCGCCCGGAGCCGGCGCGTCGTACTCGGGCAGCGTGCGGCGCGGCGGCGGCGTGCTCGCCCGCGGCGCGGGCCGGCGGGCCGGCGGCGCCGGCCGGCGCGCAGGGGAACCCGGGCCCGTCCCGGTGCCGCTGAGCACGCGCATCGCGAACAGGATCGCGACGGGCACCACGGACGCGAGCAGGATGACCTCCAGCCAGCGCTGCCCGGCGTCGGTCCCGGCGCCGAGCACGTGGACGATCGCCAGCGCGTAGGCGGCGACCGTGAAGCGGTGGATCTGGCGCCAGCGCCGCGCCCCGATCTGGCGGCGCACGTAGAACGACAGGCCGAGCAGTGCGATCCCGTAGCCCGCGATGACGCCGATGCCGGTGTAGAGCGGGCGGTAGTGCGAGCTGAACGGGATCGCGATGCCGGTGATCCCGGGCTTGAGCCACGGGTCGCCGAGCAGGCTGAGACCGTGGACGGCCAGCGCGACGAGCCCGGCAAGCGCGATCGCCTCGTGCATCGGGCGCAGCCGCGCCTTGGCGCCCGCGCGGCGCGGCAGGTTGTTCGCCATCACGAGCCCCAGGATCACCGAGCCGGTGACGCACAGCAGCGCGACGATGCCCGCCGAGCGTGAGGCCAGCCACCACCCGTAGTGGAGCGGGTTCGCGCTCACGTCAGGACGTGGTGCTCTGGAGCGGCGCCTGCTGCTGGGGCGCCGGCGCCTGGTACTGCGGCACCGGGGCCTGGTACTGGGGCTGCGGCGCGGGCGCCTGGGCCTGCGGCTGCACGTTCTGCTGCTGGGACTGCTGGTCCTGGGGCTGGACGGCCTGCTGCTGGGGATCCTGGGCCGGCGGGACGTAGCCGTCGTTTCCGTAGTTCTCGTCGTACTGCTGCTGGGCCTGGGCCTCGGCCTGGACCTGCGCCTCGATCTGGGCGCGCGCCGCGGCGGCGCGCGCGTCGACCGCCGCCTGGTGGCGCTGGGACTTCGCGCGACGCGCGTTGGCCGACAGGGCGGGGTCGTGCCCGCTGGCCATCTGGGCCGACAGCAGGACGAGGACGACGATGAAGAGCGCCGTCGTGCTCGCAACCACCGCGAGCGTCCGGCGGCTCAAGGGCTCACGTGCGAACACGGATCACAGTGTCGCGGGTCATCCTGAAGATCTGGCAAAGGAACTCTGAGAGAAGCGGCAAGAATCCCTGCACCGGGCGCTCGGACTACGGATAGACCTGCTCGCCGGTCGCGTTGTCGGTGACGAGGATCGCGACGGACGGGCAGGCCTCGGCGGCCTGCAGGATCAGGTCGTCCGGCGCGGTCCCGATGACCTCCGCGACGTCGCCGTCGAGCACGAACACGCTCGGGGCGATCTCGACGCAGTCGCCGTGGGCGGCGCACGCGGTCTCGTCGATGGTCGGAATGAGGGTCATGCGGCCTTTCTGACAGGTTCAGCGGACGGCGTGAGGAGGGTGCGCAGCCGCGGGAGCTCCCGCGGACGGGCGACGGCGAGCGCCGCGACGGGCGCTCCCCGTCGGGAGACGACCGCCGTGAACGAGCGCGCGGCCGGGTCGCCGTCGAACGCGACGTGGTCGGCGCCGGCGGGATCGCCCAGGCCCTGGATGCGGATGCCGTGGACATCGCTCCACCAGCTGGTGAGCGGCGGCGCGACGGGCTCGCGGCCGAGGATGTCGTGGGCCACCGCACGGCCCTGGTAGGCCGCGAGCTCCCAGTGATCGCCGCCGGCGACGTCGCCCGCCGCATGGATCTCGGGTCGCAGGGTCAGCTGGGCGACCGGGGCGGGGAGCCACTCGGCGTTGGGTTGCACGCCGATCGCGACGAGCAGCAGGTCGAGCTCGACGCGGCCGCCGCCCTCCAGACGCAGCGCCTCGAGCCGGTCACCGGAGCCCTCGAGCCCGGCGACGCGGGCGCCGAGCAGGACCTCGACGCCCTCCTCGCGCTGGACGCCCACGAGCCAGCCGGCGAGCTCGGGGTGCAGGGCGCGTGCGAGCGGCATCGGCTCGGCCTCGACGAGGGTGACGTGCGCGCCGCGGCCGCGCGCGGTCGCCGCGACCTCCTGGCCGATCAGGCCGGCGCCGAGGACGGCCAGCCGGACGCCCGGGCGCAGCGCCTCGCGCAGGCGCACCGCGTCGTCGAGCGAGCGCAGCGTGTGGACGTTGGCGAACGGCTCCGAGCCGGGGAGCACCCGCGCGCGGCTGCCGGTCGCGATCACGAGATGCTCGTAGCGCAGCGCCGACCCGGAGGCCAGGAGCAGGCGCCGGCGCTCGGCGTCCAGGCCGGCGGCCGGGTCGCCGAGCGCGAGCTCGATGTCGCGCTCGCCGTGCCAGCCCTGCGGGCGCAGCGCGATCTCGTGCGCCTCGCGCTCGCCCGACAGGAACTCCTTGGAGAGCGGCGGGCGGTCGTACGGGGCGAACGCCTCCCCGCTCACGATCCGCACCGGGGCCTCATAGCCGCCCCGGCGCAGCGCCTCGGCGCAGCGCTGGGCGGCCAGGCCGCCGCCGGCGATGACGACGCCGGCGCTCATCGGACGGCCTCGCTCGAGGCGGCGACGCGGGGCCGCTCACGCCGGCGCTCGGCGCGCTGCTGGGCGGCGGCGAGGCGCGCGGCGGCCGCGCGCTGGTCGTCTGTGACGGGGCGGGCCACCGGCGCGCGCCGCGCCGTGTCGTTCGAGGGCAGGATCCGGCGCAGGAACAGGAAGACGATCGGGATGCCCGTGACGAGCATGATCCCCTGGAGCCAGACCTGGCTCGCATCGGTCCCGGCGCCGAGCGTGTGGATCACGCCGAGCACCCAGACGACGATCGTCGCGCGGTGCATCTTGCGCCAGAGCTTCGCCCCGATGCGCTTGCGGGCGTAGAAGGTCAGGCCGAGGAAGGCGGCGAGGTAGCCGGCGATGACGCCGAGGCCGGTGAAGCCCGGGCGGTAGCTCAGGGTGAAGGGGATCGCGATGTTCGACAGCGTCGGGTGCATGAACGCATCGCCGAGCAGCGTCAGGCCGTGGACCGTGATCGCGACGAGTCCGGCGAGCGCCGTGGACTCGTGGACGGCCAGGAGCTTGCGCTTCATCCCGGGCTTGCGGGGCAGGCCGTTGGCCATCAGCAGACCGATGATCACGGAGATCGAGATCGCGGTCAGTGCGACGACGCCGGCCGAGCGCGATGCCAGCCACCAGCCGTAGTCGAGGGGGTTGGGTCCGGTCATCGGGGTGTCCTTTGGTTCATGCGGAGCGTCACGCGGGGAGCAGGCTCGAGCCGGCCGATGCGGTCGACCGTGCCGTCCTCGTCGATCGTCAGTCCACCGTGGCGCGCCAGCACGTGGCGGGCGCCGGCCGGGCCGGAGAGGAGCGCGGCCTTCGCCAGCGCCTCGGCCTGGACCGCCGTCGGCGCGAGCGCCGTGGCGGCGACGAGGCCGGTGAAGGCCGGCTCGCCGGTCGAAGGGTCGATCATGTGGTGGGAGATGCGGCCGTCGGCCTCGCGCCAGATGCGCGAGCGCAGGCCCGAGGTCGCGACCGCGCCGTCGCGGACGCGGACGGTCTCGAACATCTCGCCGGTGAAGGGGTGCTCGACCTCGACGTCGCGGACCAGGCCGGCGCTGCCGCCGATGCGCAGGTCGCCGCCGCAGTCCACGGCCCACGCGTCGAAGCCGTCGAGCATCGTGCCCGCGAGGTCGGCGGCGTGGCCCTTGCCGCTCCCGCCGGTGTCCAGCCGCATGCCGACGGGCCGGACGATGACGCCGGCCGCGTCGTCGACGTGGACCAGCCGCCAGGGGGAACCGACGTGGGCGGCCGCGGGCCGGCGGGGCGTGTCGGCGAGGGCGCTCAGCGCCTCGTGCAGGTCGGCGCGCCGGCTGTGGTCCCACGACTCGCGGTAGCCGGCGGCCTCGAGCGCGTCGAGGAGGGTGGGGTCGACGAGGCCGTCCGTGAGCTCGGCGGCCTCGAGCGCCGCGCTGACGGCGCTGCGCAGGAGATCGGAGGCGGGGACGCGCTCGCGGGGGTCGGCGTTGAGCCTGCTCAGCTCCGAGTCGGGGCGAAAGCGCGAGAGCGTCTCGTTGTACGCGTTGAGCAGGGCCTCGACGCCGTCGGCGGCCTCGGAGGGGGTCGCGAGCCCGTCGCGCATCGGGTTGCCGACGACCACGCGGATGTGGGTCCCCATCAGCGGGAACTCGCGATCCGCCGGAGCGACGTCGTGGATGGTGGGCTTGGTCATCATCTGCTGTCAGTGTGCGGTGAGAGGTCCGAAGGCGCGATCAAGTGGCGTGAAAGACTTGGAAAAGGCGCTGCGGGGCTCAGGAGGTGGACGTCTGGACGGGCGCCTGCTGGACGCTCGCGGTCGTCGTGGTGGCGGGGTTCGCGGTGCTCGTCGCGGTGTTCGCCGTGGTCGTCTTCGCGACCTGCGTGGTCTGTGCGGCCTGCGCGCTGAGGGCCGGGTCGCTCCCTGAGGCGACGCGCAGGCCGAGGAAGCCGAACGTCGTGACGAACAGGGCGGCGGTCGTCCCGTAGACGGCCAGCGCGTTGCGCGTCAGGCCGCGGCGGCGCGGGGGTCTGGCGTTGGCGGGCGGTGCGGTGGCGGGCATCTGGGTCTCCATTGCTGAGCGGTGTGAGCGTCGAGGACCACTGTGGTCCCCGACGCTGAGCCGGCTCTCAAGGGAGCCTGTGGATCTGCTGAGAGCCGGATCTGCTGACAGCCCGCCGGGTCTCAGGAGGTGGCGCTCTGCACCGGCGCGGGCGCCGGCGCGTACACGGGCGCCGGAGCGGGGGCGTAGACGGGTGCTGAGACGGAGGTGCCGCCGCCGGACTGCACCGGCGCGGAGGCCTGCACCGTCCCGGGCGTGCTCTGGACCGGCGCCGGCTTGATGACGGTGATCCGCTTGGTGATGATCACCTTGCGGACGAGCACACGCTTCGGGAGGACCACCTGGGCGGTCTTCTTGCCGCCCAGCGCCGGGTCACGCCCGTCGGCGACGCGCGCGCCCAGGAAGGCGGTCATCGCGACGAACAGCAGCGCAGCCGTCAGGTAGATGGGCAGGACGCTCGGTGGTCGGGCGGCAGGCCGCGACGGGGTCGCGCGCGGCGTGGGTCTCGTGGGGCGTTCAGGCATCGTGGGATTCCGATCCGTTGTGGCCGTGGCCGCTCGTCCTGGTCTGCAGCTTCTTCTTGTGCTGGCCGGCCTTCTGCTTCGAGGCGCCGGGGCTGTTCGTCTGAGCGTTGGGCGTCTGGGCCGCGCCGCTCGTGCGGGTCTGCAGCGGCTTCGAGGTCGAAGCCGCGCGCCCGGACTGGGCGCCGTTCGCGCTTACGACCTGCGCCGTCTGGGACCCGAGGGCGGGGTCCTGGCCCTGCGACATGCGCAGGCCGAGGAAGCCGCCGACGGTGACGAACAGGGCCGCCGTGGTCGCGTAGACCGAGATGGCGTTGCGTGCGCGGGAGCGCTTGCGCCGTGGCTCAGTCATCGTGGCCACCCCCGCCCTCGCTGCCGTCGTCGCCCTTGCCGCTGCCGGAGCCGCCGGAGGCGCCGCTGGTCTTCGTTGAGAGCGGCTTCCTGGTCGCCGGTGCCGGCGCGGAGTACACCGGCCGGGTCTGTGCGACCTGGACGGCCTGCTGGACCGGCGCGGGCGGCGGCGCCGCGGCGGGCGTGTTGTGCACGACCGGCTTCTTGGGCTTCTCGTGCCTGATGACCTTCACGGTCCGGCGCACCACCACGGTGCGCACCTCGACCGGAGGTGGTGTCGGTGCCTTGGCGGGCTGCACGTTCGTCTGCGTGCTGGCGCCCGCGGCGAATGCGCCGAGGACCCCGAGCGCGACGAGCGTGCCGCCTGCTGCGATCTGGGTGCGCTTGATCATGGCCGCCATGGTGCGCTCCCCGCTCCCAACCTCACGGCAACATGGAGACAAACTTCGGCAAAACCCTCAGGCGGGCTCGACCCGTGCGGCTACGCTGGGCGTGTGTCCGCTCCCAGGATCCTGCTCGTCGAGGACGAGGCGTCGATCGCCGAGCCGTTCGCGCGGCTGCTGACGCGCGAGGGGTTCGCGCCGACGATCGCCGCCACCGCCGCGAGCGCCGTCGCCCTGTACGAGCAGGAGGCGCCGGATCTCGTCCTGCTGGATCTCAGCCTTCCCGACGGCGACGGGCGCGACATCGCGCGCGAGCTGCGCGCGCGCTCCGACGTGCCGATCATCATGCTCACCGCGCGCGGCACCGAGACCGACCGCGTCGTCGGCCTGGAGATCGGCGCCGACGACTATGTCGTCAAGCCGTTCTCGACCGCCGAGGTCGTCGCGCGCATCCGCGCGGTCCTGCGGCGGGCGGCCGCGCGCGACGAGGTCGCCGACGACGAGACCCCGGGCGAGCCGATCGCGATCGACGAGCTGCGCATCGACCCGGCGGCCCGCCGCGTGTTCCTCGGCGACGAGGAGGTCGAGCTGAGCCGCAAGGAGTTCGAGCTGCTCGTCGAGCTCGCCCGCAACGCCGGCACGGTCGTCACGCGCGAGGACCTGATGGCGCGCGTGTGGGATGAGAACTGGTTCGGCTCGACCAAGACGCTCGACGTGCACATCGGCTGGCTGCGCCGCAAGCTCCACGACGACGCATCCGAGCCGCGCTGGATCGACACGGTCCGCGGGGTCGGCTTCCGCTTCGCGGCGCCCGGCGAGGACGGCGCGCCGTAAGTCTCCGACGCGGTCTCCTGCTGGCGCTGGCCTATGTGCTCGTGCTGGCGATCGTGGCGCTGCTCGTGCCGCTCGGGCTCAGCCTGCGCGATCGCGTCGACGCCGAGGTCCGCCTCCAGGCGCGCAGCGAGGCCGAGGTCGTCGCGGCGCGCGCGACGTCGCTGATCGCGCCGCCGCGGCTCGCGCAGCTGGACGCGCTCGCCGCGCGCGCCGCCCGTGCGGTGCGCGGGCGCGTGCTGATCGTCGGGCGCGACGGCCGGCTGCTCGCCGACTCCGCCGGCGCGGCCCGCGGCTCCAGCTACGCGAGCCGGCCGGAGATCGCGTCGGCGCTCGGAGGTACGGTCGCGCAGGAGCGCCGCACCTCCAAGACGCTCAACGAGGAGATCCTCGCCACCGCCGTGCCCGTGTTCGCGCGCAATCGCGTCGGCGGCGCGGTGCGGGTGACGCAGAGCATCGCTGCGGTCCACAATGCCGTGCGCCGGACGTGGATCGGCCTCGGGATCATCGGCGGCATCGTGCTGGCGCTCGGCCTCGTCGCGGGCTCGATCATCGCCCGGCGCGTCTCCCGCCCCATCCTCGCGCTCGACCGCGCGGCGCGGCGCGTCGCCGAAGGTGACCTGACCGCCCGCGCCCGGGTCGAGGGGAGCGCCGAGCAGCAGGATCTCGCGCGCACCTTCAACGGCATGACCGAGCGCATCTCGCTCCTGCTGGCCGCCCAGCGCGAGTTCGTCGCCGACGCCTCGCATCAGCTCCGCACGCCGCTCGCCGGTCTGCGCCTGCGCCTGGAGGAGGCGCGCGCGGAGCCGACGACCCCGACCCAGCGCGAGGATCTCGACGCGGGGCTCTCGGAGGTCGACCGCCTCGCGGAGATCGTCACCGAGCTGCTCGAGCTCAGCCGTGCGGGTGAGGGCGACCGGCCGGCCGCCACCACCGAGGTCGGCGCGGCGGTCGCGCGACTGGCGGAGCGCTGGACGGCGCCCGCGTTGGACGCTGGCTGCACGCTCGAGGTCCACATGGCCGCCGTCGCCGCCGCGCCGGTCGCCTGCCATCCGGCGGACGTCGACCGGATCCTCGATGCGCTCGTCGAGAACGCGATCGCCTACGCGCCGGGGACCTCGATCCTCGTCGAGGCGACCGCGGACACCATCGCGGTGCGCGACGGCGGCCCCGGGCTCGCGGCCGACGAGGAGCAGACCGTCTTCGAGCGCTTCCACCGCGGGAGCGCCGGACGCGGCGGCCCGGCCGGCACGGGCCTCGGCCTGCCGATCGCGCGTGAGCTCGCCCGCCGCTGGGGCGGCGACGTCACGCTGACCAACGCGCCCGGCGGCGGCGCGCTGGCGACGGTCACGCTGAGGGCCGCGGGGGCATGAGCCACGGCCGCCGACGGAGCTTTGCCGCCGCTTTCCCGCAGGGTGGCTAGCGTGCCGAGGGTGAAGCTCTCCCGGGTGACCGCCGTCGTGCTGCTCGCGCTGCTGGGCCTCGTCCTGGCCGCCGCCGTGACCTATGCCGCGAGCACGATCGTCTCGCATCCGATCGGCCTGGCGGCCGAGCCGACGGACATCGGCGAGTCGCTCGGTCCGCCGCAGGTCACCCGGCCCACGACGGTGCAGACGACCGTCACGCGCACCACGACGGTGCAGGCGCCCGCCCCGCCGCCGAAGACGACGACGCAGCCCGCACAGACGACCTTCGCTCCGGCGACCACCCCGGGCACGACCACGCCGTCGACGCACGACGACGACCACGGTCACCCCGACTCCGACGACTGATCAGGCGGCGTCCGGCGGCGTCGGCGGGCCGAAGCCCTCCGGGGCGGCGCTCGTCTGCGGCACCTCGGCCGCGGCCATTGCGGGGGCGACCGGCGCCTCGGGCGCAGCCAGCGCTCCGGCCGGCTCCCGCGGCTCCATCGCGCGCGCGTCCTCCTTCTGCGTGAACGCGGGCCAGTCCTCGGTCAGCAGCAGGTAGTACGGGTTGGCGCGGTGGACGTAGCTCAGGCCCAGGTGCAGCATCTGATGGATGCCGTGTGGCAGCTTCCCGGTGAAGACGATGACGAACCAGGCGACGAACGCCGCGACCTGGGCGACGATGCCCATCGCGTAGGCGATCAGCGCGACCGGGATCAGGAGGATCAGGCGCAGCAGCACCTTGATGCGGCTGTACTCCTCCAGCGGCGGGCCGAGGTGCAGCTGGACCGGGTAGCCGATGTCGTCGGCGCCCGAGAAGCCGGGGAAGCGATCGGTCGCGAGGTACCCGTAGGCGTAGACGTAGGTCGAGTAGCGCACGAACGACGCGTGGAAGTCGTACAGGCTCTGCGGGTAGCGCCCCGTGATGAGCAGCGCGAACCACGCGATGATCACGGTGAAGAACACGGCGATTCCCCAGAGCCCGAGGACGATGGCCGGCGGGATCATCATGATCAGCCGGAAGAACGTCGTCAGACGGCTCTGGTGCTCCTGGTACTGCATCTCGAACACCGGCTGGTGGCTCAGCGCGGTCGGCTGCGTGGTCATGGGGACTCCTTCAGAGTGGCTCGGCACCGGATTCAACATGGTGCAGCGGCGGCGCGCCGGAGTCCAGTCCGCCGTCCAGGTGGTGGACGAGCTCCAGCAGGAAGGCCCGGCACGCGTCGCGGTCCTCGCCCACCGCGACCGCGACCGCCGGCCAGCCGGCGGCGCGTGCCGCGCCGGCCCCGGTCGCGTCGGGTGCCGAGCGCACCCGCGCGCCCGGCGGCGTGCGGGTGCCGGAGGCCGCGGTCGCGGCCGCCCGCAGCTGCGGATGCAGCGCCGCCGCGAGCACGATGCCGTCGCGTCGCCACCAGAGGATGTCCTCGCCGGCTGCCGGCCAGGCCTCGAGATGCAGGATCGCGACGTCCTGCGCGCGCAGCCCGCGCGCGCGCCGGCTGTCCAGCCAGCGGCGCAGGCCGGCGCCGAGCGCCGCGCCCGCGCCGGCCAGCACGACAGCGACCTCCAGGTTGCGCGGCGGGTCGGCGTCGAGCGCGCGCGCGAGGTCGACCGCTGCCTCGGGGGCGCGGTCGTCGGCCGCCGGGTCGGCGAGGCCCTGGTCGAGGAACCCGGTCAGGGCGACCAGCAGGACGACCGTCGGGACCAGCTGGACGACGCCGATCCAGCGGCCCGCGCCCGCCAGGCGCCCGGCGGCGCAGCCGGCGACGAGCGCCAGTGACAGGAACGAGAGCGCGATCAGCGGCGCGCCGAGCCGGCGCTGGAGCCCCTGACGCGGGCGGTCGACGGCGGCGGTGACGATCAGCGTCACCGGGCGTTCGCCGGGCCGCGCGATCGGCGGCGAGACGACGGTCTGCGTCGCGCGGGCGACGGTCAGGCGCCGCAGCAGGGGGTGGCGCGTGACGTCGGCGACCGCGAGCACGAGCGCGGCTGCGGCGACGAGCAGCCCGGCCGCCGCGTCACCGACCGCGAGCACGCTCGCGACGATTCCGGCGGCCGCGCACAGCGCCTGGACGAGCCACCACGCGGGACGCACCCAGAAGGCCTGGACGCGCGCCTCGCGCCCACCGTCGCGCAGCCGCTGGGCGAGCGCGAGCGCGAGCCGCCGCTCACCGTCGCTGCCCGTCGTGCCGCCCTGCTGCGCGGTGGCGTCGTCCCCGTCCATGCGGCCGGGGACACTAGTGTTCCGAGCCACCATGGACGCCATTGAACTCGTGTACGCCGGAGCCGCCGCACAGGCGCGCCTGATCCGCGACGGGGAGGTCTCCGCGCGCGAGCTCGTCGAGGCCACGCTCGCGCGCATCGAGGCGCTGAACCCGCTGCTGAACGCCTACCGCGTCGTCTTCGCCGATCGCGCGCTGGCCGAGGCCGACCAGGCGGACGCGCGGAGCTCCTCCGGGCAGGTGCGCCCCCTGCTCGGGGTGCCGGTGTCGATCAAGGACGACGCCGACGTCGCGGGCGCGGACACCGCGTGGGGGAGCCTCGCCACGAGCGAGGAGCCACGCCGCGTCGACAGCGACGTGGTCGCGCGCCTGCGCTCCGCCGGCGCGATCGTCGTGGGCAAGACGCTCACGCCCGAGCTCACCATCTGGCCCTTCACCGAGACACTCGCGTTCGGCGCGACCCGCAACCCGTGGAACCGCGCCCACACGCCGGGCGGCTCCAGCGGCGGCGCGGGCGCTGCCGCCGCGGCCGGGCTCTGCGGGGTGTCGATGGGCTCCGACGGCGCCGGCTCGATCCGCATCCCGGCCTCGTTCTGCGGGCTCTTCGGGATCAAGCCCCAGCGCGACCGCATCTCGCTCGGGCCCGACCACCACGACGCCTGGCACGGGCTGTCGGTCTACGGCCCGCTCGCGCGCCATGTGGCGGATGCCGCGCTGTTCCTGGATGCGACCGCCGACGGCGCGCCCGCGGGCGGATTCGCAGCGGCGCTCGAGACGCCGCTGGAGCCGCTGCGCATCGCCCTGTCGGTGAAGCCCCCGACCGGCGCGATCGCGAAGCTCGGCCCCGCCCAGCAGCGGGCGCTGAGCGAGACGGCCGACCTGCTGCGCGCGCTCGGCCACAGCGTCGTCGAGCAGGAGGTCGACTACCCGCCGAACGCGTTCCTGAACGTCCTCGCGCGCTACCTGCGCGGCGTGCGCGACGACGCCGCCGAGCTGCCGCACCCCGAACGCCTCGAGCGCCGCTCGAAGGGCATGGCGCGGATGGGCGGGCTGATCTCCGACGCGCAGCTCGCCAAGGCGCGCGCCGCCGAGCCCGCGATCGCGGCGCGGATCAACGCGATCTTCCAGACCGCCGACGTCGTGCTCATGCCCGGGCCGGCGGGTCCGCCGTTCCGGATCGGCGAGCTGCAGGGGCGCAGCGCGCCGTGGACGCTGAACGCATCCGGCATGCGCGTCCCGTGGTACGGCGTCTGGAACGCGATCGGCCAGCCCGCGGCGTCGGTGCCCGCGGGCCTCGACGCCGAGGGGCTGCCGCTCTCGGTCCAGCTCTGTGGCAGGCCCGGAGACGAGGTCACGCTGCTGCGCCTGGCCGCGGCGGTCGAGGCCGCCCGCCCGTGGGCCGACCGCCGCCCGCCGATCGATGGGCCGCTGGCGGCGGTCGCGTGAGCGACGGCGAGCTGCTCGTCGCCGCCGAGACTGCCGCCCACGCTGCGGCGGACGTGCTGCTGGCCTACAGGCGCCAGGGCGACGCCGTCGCCGTGCACGCCAAGAGCTCGCCGACGGACCTCGTCAGCCAGGCGGACCTCGACGCCGAGCGCGCGATCCGCGAGGTGCTCGCGCAGCTGCGTCCCGCTGACGCGATCCTCGGCGAGGAGGGCGACGACGTCGCCGGTGAGAGCGGGCTGCGCTGGGTCGTCGATCCGCTCGACGGGACGATCAACTACCTCTTCGACATCCCGCAGTGGTGCGTGTCCGTGGCCTGCGAGGGCCACGTCGGCGTGATCCTCGATCCGGTGCGGCCCGAGTGCTTCCGGGCCGTCGCCGGCGGTGGCGCGACGCTCGACGGCGAGCCGCTCCAGGCATCCAGCGCCGTGGACCTCGCCACCGCGCTGGTCGCGACCGGCTTCGGCTACGAGGCCGAGGTCCGCCGCGCGCAGGCCGCCCAGGTCGCCGCGCTGCTGCCGCAGGTCCGCGACATCCGGCGGATGGGCAGCGCCGCGCTCGACCTCGCCTGGACGGCCGCGGGCCGCTACGACGCCTTCTACGAGCGCGGGGTGCAGCGCTGGGACGTCGCGGCCGGACTGCTGCTGTGCGGGGAGGCGGGTCTGGAGCACCGCGAGCTGCCGGCGCGCGGCGCCCTGCCCGCCGGCGTGCTCGTCGCGCCGCCCGGCATCGTCGACGCGCTGCAGGCGATCGTCGGCTGAGAAGCCCTCCCAAAGAGCCGCGGGTCGCGGGGTGCGGCGGCGACCCGGACTATTCTGCGGCCGATGCTGCACAACGCGACCGGCTGGTGGATCGAAGAGGCGGGGGCGCCCGAGGTGCTGGCGCCGCTCGACGGACGGGCGGAGGCCGACGTCGCGATCATCGGCGGCGGCTACCTCGGCATGTGGACGGCGTGGCACCTGCTGCAGCGCGCGCCCGACACCGAGATCGTGCTGCTCGAGCGCGAGCGCTGTGGCTTCGGGCCCAGCGGGCGCAACGGCGGCTTCGTCAACGGCTACTGGGCGGAGGTCCCGGCGCTCGCCCGGCGCTTCGGGCTGGAGCCCGCGGTGCGGCTGGCGCGCGAGGCCGACGCCTCGATCCGGGCGATCGGCGACTTCTGCCGCAGCGAGAAGGTCGACGCGTGGTATCGCGCCGCACCGGAGGTCACGATCGCCACGTCGCCGGCGCAGGACGACGCGTGGCGCGAGACGGTCGACGGCCTGCGGGCGCTGGGGTTCGGCGAGGAGGAGGTCGAGCTCAGCCCTGAGCAGGTGCAGGCCATCTGCCGCTCGCCGCTGTTCCGCGGCGCCTCGATGCAGCGCACGGCGGCGACCGTCCAGCCCGCGCGCCTGGCGTTCGGGCTGCGCGCGGCGCTGCTGCGTCGCGGTGTGCGCATCCACGAAGGGGCCGAGGTTCTGCGCGTCGAGCAGTACGGCAGCCACGTCGAGCTGCGCACGCCCGGCGGCCGCCTGCGCGCCCGCACCGCCGTGCTCGCCGTCAACTGGCGCACGGCGCGCTGGCCCGCCTTCGCGCGTGAGCTGGGCGTCGCCTCCAGCCATATCGTCCTGACCGAGCCCGTCCCCGAGGTGCTGGCCGAGCTCGGCTGGTCCGGCGGCGAGGGCCTGGCCGATCATCGCCGGCTGCTGCACTACCTGCGCACCACGAAGGACGGGCGCATCGCGTTCGGCTGGGGCGGGGGCCGGATGGGCCGCGGCGCGCGCCACGACCCGCACCTCGACGTGGACACCGAGGTGGTCTCGCAGGTCGGCCGGACCCTGCGGCGCTTCTTCCCGCAACTCGAGTCGCGCGCGATCACGCACGCATGGGGCGGACCGATCGACGTGGCGCCGCGGAGACTGCCGATCTACCGCAGCAGCGGCGGCGTACACGCCGGCTGGGGCTTCACCGGCCACGGCGTCGGGCCGTGCCACCTGGGCGGCCGGATCCTCTCCGGGCTCGCCCTCGGCGAGCGCGACGAGGTGACGGCGCTGCCGCTCGTCAGCCCGCCGGTGCGCCACTTCCCGCCCGAGCCCGCGCGCTACGCCGGCGGCTCGCTGATCCGCCGCGCGCTGATCCGCCGCGACGAGCAGGATGCCGGCGGCGAGACTCCGGGCCCGGTCGTGACCGCGGTGACGGCGCTGCCGAAGCTGCTCGGGATGAACCTTCCGCGCTAGTACACCCGGCCGTAAGTTCTGCGGGTTTCGGCGGTGCGCGCTCGCGCCTGATGCCCGTCGGCGTCCGGCCCCGTGCCACCGGCACGAAGCCGGAACACCGCCGACCCTCAGATCACGACCGCGCCCGCGCCGAATTCCACGCAGAACTTCGGGCCGCGTGTACTAGCCACGGCCGTCCCGGCCCTCCGCGCGGACAGGTACCCTCGCGGCACGCGCCCGGGTGCTGGAACTGGAATACAGGATCGGCTCAAAACCGATTGCCCGTAAGGGATTGTGGGTTCGAATCCCACCCCGGGTATGTGGGTGACTGCGGGCTACGCGCCGGCGGGGAGGACGTAGTCGTCGCCCTCCTCGTCGGGCCAGCGCTCGACCTCGACGTTCCACTCCTGGCGGAAGCCGTACATCGCGGCGAAGAGGAGGATCGCCTGCACCGGGACGAGGATCGCTGCGACGGTGCCCAGCACGTTCGCGTCCAGCGCCGGCTGGTCGTAGCCGACGGCGTCACGGCTGAACCACGACGGCACGGCGATCGCCGCGAAGATCAGCATGATGATCGCGAGCGCGGCGACCACGGGCAGCACGCCGCGGTTCCAGCGCATCACGTAGTAGGCGAACAGCAGGTACAGCAGGATCCAGCCGATGTTGATGAAGACGACGCCCTGCAGCGAGCTCCAGCCGCCGAAGGTCACGATCGCGATCAGCGCGGCGGAGATCACCAGCAGGATCGCGACCACCACGCGCGTCGTCCTGCTCGAGGACTTCTCGCGGTTGGGGTGCTCGATGATCAGCCGACCCTGGTGTTCGACGGGCTTCGCCATGCGCGACGCGACCTTACAATGCGGCGCGGTCGCGCGCGAGCGCTCGTCGCAACGGGCGCCGGGCACGGCCGACCCGCGCGGGCGTGGTGGAATTGGCAGACACGCCGGCCTTAGGAGCCGGTGCCGCAAGGCTTGGGGGTTCGAGTCCCTCCGCCCGCATCGGATCGGATCGGATCAGCCGTTGCGCGCCGCGGCGACCGTGGCCACGAGCACGTCTGTGATCAGGGCCTGAATGCGCGCGTCGTCGCGGAGCCCGAGGTCGCGCCATTGCTCGGCCTGGGTGCTCGTGCCGTGCCGAGGTGGTTGCGCGCCGTGCCGGCGGCGATGCGCTCGCGTGCGCTGATCGCGGTCGCGCGGATGTCGTCCTCCGCGCTGCAGGCATCGCCGCGCGCCACGCGATCGCGCCGCGGTCAGCGCGGCGCGCGGCGGGCGCCCTCGATGAACGCGGCGACCGCATCGAGCTGGCGCGCCGTCAGTCGGCCGGCGTACGAGGGCATCCCGTTGGCACCCTCGACGAGGGACGCGCGGATCTCGCGCAGATCGAGTCGCTCGCTCGTGTCGAGGTCCGGGCCGCTCGTGCCGTCGGTTCCCGCGGCGGCCATCGTGTGGCACCGCCCGCAGTGGCTCGCGAGGAACAGGCCCCGGCCCTCCGCCGGCGAGGCCCTCGCGCGGCTCGCGCCGCCCGAATCACCGCAGCCGCCCAGCGCGAGGACGAGCAGGAGCAGCCCCACCGAGCACAGCGCCGGACGTCGCAGGCCGCTCATCTGCGCTCACGATAGGTCGGCGTCGTGTACGTTGCGCCCCTCCCGCAGCCCCGAACCCGTGCGTCCCGTGCCGTCCGCCAGCCTCCGCCGTTCGATCGCCGCGCTCTGCGCCGCGGCGCTGCTGGGCGCCGGCCTTGCCGCGCCGGCCGCGCGGGCCACCGAGAATCCGTGCGTGCAGGCCGCCTGGCGGGGGCTGGACTGCCCGGACCTGGTGATGAAGCACCCGGCGGACCTGACGATCGACGACGTCTACGGGCGCAAGGTGCTGCGCAGCCGCTCGTCGATCGACAACATGGGCAAGGGCCCCGTCGAGCTGGACGGCCGGCGCTACGCCCCGTTCCTCATGCACGCGCGCCAGCGCATCCGCCTGCGCTCCGGCGGGTCGATCCTCGTCGACACGCCCGCGACGCTGCGCTTCAAGCTGATCCCCGGCCAGGGCGGCTACTGGAAGCTGCGCGACGCGGCGCGCATGGAGCTGTGGTCGCTCGGGCCGTCCGGCACGCAGCGGCGCCTCGTGCGCGTCAGCCCCAAGCTCCACTACTGCCTGCGCGACCTGCAGCGCACGCATCCCACGCTTCCGGGGTCGCCGCCCTCGGCCGTCTACCCGGGGTGCAACCAGGATCCCTCGATCACCCGTGTGCACCTGGGGACCTCCGTCGGCTGGTCGGACATCTACCCGGCGGGCTACTACGAGCAGTGGATCGACGTGACCGGGCTGCAGGGCCGCTTCGCGCTGGTCCACGTCGCCGACCCGGAGAACGTCATCTTCGAGTCCAACGAGACGAACAACGCCGCCCGCGTGATCGTCTCGCTGCCATCGGGCCGCGTCGTCGGCTGAGCTCAGCCGAAGCGCACGCGGTAGGCGGCGACCCAGTCACCGGCGATGAGCCGCTGCGCGCGACGCAGCCCGAGCGTCCCCGCGCAGACCTCGTCGTGCAGCGCGTTCTCGAGGCGGTCCTTGCGCTGCGCGCCCGCGCCCGCCGCCTGGGGCCAGAGGTTCGCGCGCGCGTTGGTCCCGCCGAGCTCGAGGCTGACGAGATGGTCGAGCTCGCCGTTCGTGCCGTCGAAGGCCGTGACGATGCCGTAGGCGCCGTAGACCGCGTCACGGCTCGTCTGCGTCACGTTGCGCACGCGTTGTGCGTACCCGGGGGTGCAGATCACCGACCGCGTGGCATGCGCGTAGCGGGTGCCCGGCGTGCATCCGGGGTCGGGCAGGTCGCCGTGGACGTGGCAGTCCGTGCGCCGGCGCAGCGGGCCGAGGCGGATCGTCGGGCCCAGGCGGTAGGCCCGCGCATGGTGGTGGGCTGCCGGGGGCCGGGCCCCGCCGGTCGAGCACGGGCAGGGGAGGGACTCGCAGTAGATGCCGTCGCCGTCCCCGTCGCGGGTGTTGGCGGCGTGCTGCGCGGCGGCCTGGTTGGGGAAGTCGGCGCAGGTCGCGGCGCTCGCGCCGGCCGGCGCCAGCGCACACCAGGCGGCGACCAGGGCGAGCGCGAGCAGCGGCGCCGCGGGCCGCACGCTCAGGTCCCCTGGATGTGCACGAGGTTCCCGACGTGCTCGTGGTCGACCTGGAGCGTCGTGTGCTCGATGCCGAAGCGGTCGTGGACCATGCGCTCGAGCTTGCGGCGGTGCTCGTGGCAGTCGCAGCCCTCGTGCACGAGCACGTGGGCCGAGAGGGCCGTGAAGCCGGAGGTGATCTCCCAGACGTGCAGGTCGTGGACCTCGACGACGTGCGGCTCGGCGGCCATCGCCGCGCCGACCTCAGCCGGGTCGAGCCCCTCCGGCGCGGCCTCGAGGAAGATGCGCGTGGTGCGCCGCACGAGCCGCGTCCCGCTCACCAGCATCGGGACGGCGATGATCAGCGAGGCGATCGGGTCGGCCCGCTCGAACCCGGTCGTCAGGATGATCAGCGCCGCTGCCATCGTGCCGAGCGATGCGTAGGCGTCCATGAGGTTGTGCTGGAAGGCGCCCTCGACGTTGAGGCTCTCGCGGTTGGCCCGCGCGAGCGCCCAGGCGGCGCCGGCGTTGATCAGCAGTCCGGCCGAGGCGACCACGAGCACGGGCCCCGCGTCGACGTGCCGCGGGTCGAGCAGCCGCTCGATGCCGCCGTAGACGATGAACGTCCCGAGGATCAGCAGCGTGAGGCCGTTGAACTGCGCCGAGAGGATCTCCGCGCGCTTGTAGCCGTAGGTCAGCGATCCCGCGGGCCCGCGCAGCGCCAGGCGCGCGGCGACGAGCGCCAGGCCGATCGCCACCGCGTCGGTGAGCATGTGCGCCGCATCGGAGAGCAGGGCCAGCGAGTTGGCCAGGATCCCGACGACGACCTCCACGACGAGGAACGCCAGGTTCAGCCCCAGGGCGACCGCGAGCATCCGCAGGTCGGTCTGGGCCCCGACGGCGTGGGAGTGGTCGTGGTGGTCGTGCGTCATGGGAAGCCCGTTGCCGACGGTAGCGGGCCGATCGGGGCCCGTGCATGGCGCGGGGCAGCGCCGGTGGTCCGGCGCCCGCTGCCGATACCATGGCTGTGCTCCATGGGGGAGTGAGTTAACGGCTATGCGCGCGGTCTCCAAAACCGTGAATCCGGGTTCGAATCCCGGCTCCCCCGCTGGCCCGGGCGCCGACTGCGCGCACGGCGTGCGATCCGCGCCGCGCGGCCTCAGGCGACGCGGCCGACCGCTGCGCCGAGCGGCGTCGCGCTGACCAGCCGTCCGGAGACGACGATCCGCTGCGCCGCGCTGTAGAGCGGGTGGCAGGCCGTGAGCACGATGCGCTCGGCGCCGGTTGCCCGGTTCAGGACGCCGACGTCGCTCGGGGGGACGATCTGCGTGCCCACGACGCGGTAGGTGAAGCGCCCGTAGGGCATCGTCATCACGATCGCGTCGCCCGGGCGCAGGGCATCGATGCTGCGGAACGGCTGCAGATGGGTGGTGCGGTGGCCGGCGAGGCCGAACGTGCCGCCCTCGCCGGGCAGGGCCGTCGGGACGTAGTGCCCGGGGCCGAAGCGCAGGTCGTGCGAGGCGGTGCCCTGGACGACGACGAAGCGCGCGCCGATCGACGGGATGCTGATGCGCCCGAGCGGGTCGCCCTGCCGCGTCGTCCTGGCGAGCGCGTGCGCGGCGACGTCCAGGCGCGCGCCGGTTGACAGTCGCGCCGGCAGCTCGTGCGCGAACGCCGCCGCGAACGTTCGGTCGAGCGTCGCGAGGCGGCGCTCCAGGCGCGGCTGGCCGCCGCGGTCCAGCAGCCACGTCACCGGCTCGCGCCAGGCGAGCGTCAGTGCGGCGTCGAGGATCAGCAGCGCGCCGAGCACCGCCAGTCCCGCGCCGAGCACGCGACGGGTCCGCATGCGCCCGAGTGTAGGGTCAGGACGCGGTGTCGCACTCCAGCCAGATCTTCGCCCCGGGCGTGCTCGGCGGCCGCGTCGTGCTCGTCACCGGCGGCGGGACGAACCTCGGCCGCCAGGCGGCGATCGAGCTGCATGCCGCGGGCGCGAGCGTCGTCATCGCCGGGCGCAGGGCCGAGATCCTGGAGGAGGCGGCGGCCGCCATCGGCGAGCGCTGCACGGTCGCGGTCGGGGACATCCGCGAGCCCGGGAGCGCCGCCGCGATCGTCGACGTGGTCCGCGCCCGCCACGGCCGGCTCGACACGCTCGTCAACAACGCGGGCGGCCAGTACCTCGTGCCCGCCGAGGACCTCAGCGCGAAGGGCTGGGCCGCCGTCTGGCGCCTCAACGTGGAGGGCACGCGCACGATGACGCTCGCCGCGGCCGAGCGCGGGTTCGGCGAAGACGGCGGCACGGTGCTCAACGTGACCGTCTCACCGCACGGCGGCTACCCGACGATGGCCCACACCGGTGCGGCGCGCGCGGCGGTCGAGGCCATGGGCCGTGAGCAGGCGGTGGCCTGGGCCAGCCGCGGCATCGTGGTCGTCTCGATCGCGATCGGCCGCTTCGCGACCGAGTCGCTGCGCAAGTACCCCGAGATCTTCCAGCGCGGCATCGCGGCGACGGTGCCGCTCCAGCGGCTCGGGACCCTCGACGAGTTCGCCTGGCTCGTGACGCTGCTGGCGACGCCGATGGGCCGCGAGCTCAGCGGGTCGACCGTCACGCTCGATGGGAGCCTGGACAACTTCGAAGGGGCATGGCCGCGGCCGAGCATGGTCGACGAGTCCGGCAACGTCCCGGCCGAGGAGCGCCGCCCGTGATCGGGCGCCGCCTGGCGCTCGCCGTCGTGCTCGCGCTCGCCGCGCTGACCGCGTTCGCGGGCCAGGCGTCGGCGACGACGGTCACCCGGGTCTTCACCTCCGAGCCGATCACCGTGGCCGGCTATTCGGTGCTGCAGGATCTGACCGTCAACATCCCGCGGCCGCAGGGCGCCGGCTTCATCACGCACATGGCGGCCGACGTCGTCGATCTGAGGACGGGCGCGCAGGTCCCGATCAACCGGATCATGCTCCACCACATCGTCTTCGCCGACATCGGCACGCCCGCGGCGCCGCTGCGCGAGGCCTTCTACGGCGACGGGGAGGAGCGCGACACGATGGATCTGCCGGCGGGGTACGGCTATCCGATGCCCGCCGACCACCGCTGGGCGATGATCTGGATGCTCATGAACCACCGGCTGCAGACCGACACGGTGCGGATCCGCTGGACGCTCATGTGGGACACCGACCCCGGGCTGCAGCCGGTCGTGCCGATGGTCTTCGACGCCTCGCACGGGCGTCAGGGACTCGTCTACGACGTGGCCGGCGGCGGCGCGGCCGGGGCGACCGACGTGCGCACCGACACACGGCCGTCGCCGGTCAGCGGACGGATCGTCGCGGGCCTCGGCCACGTCCACGGCGGGGCCGTCGGGCTGACCCTCTCGCAGCCGACGTGCGGGGACCGGGTCGTCTACCGCGCCCGGCCGACGTGGGGAACGGCCGCCAGCCCCTTCTACCACGTGCGCCCGATCCTGCACGAGCCGGGCCCGATCAACATGAGCGAGATCCGCACCGGGCAGGGGATCCCCGTGATCGCCGGACAGCCGCTGAAGCTCTCCTCGGTCTACGACGCGACCCGCCCGCACACGCGGGTCATGGGACTGATGGTCGCCTACATCGCGCCGGATCCGACCATCCTCGACGGCTGTGGCGCGATGCCGACGGACGTGCAGAGCATCCGCACCACGACGCCCGGCCGCGCCGTCGCGCCGGTCTTCACCGTGCCGCTGACGGGCCTGGACGCGAGCGGTCACGCCGTCACGATCGCCCGCCCGCCCGGCGCGACCTTCGTCGCCGCGAGCGCCGCGACGGTCGACGTCGGTGACGTCTTCTACGCACGGCGGAACATCTCGATCCCGCAGGGCGGGAGCGTGACCTGGAGGTTCGGCGGTGAGCTCGCCCACGACGTCACGCTCGCCAGCGGTCCGCGCGGCTTCAGCTCCGACCAGCTCAAGGGCGGGGGGACCTGGAGCCGCCGGTTCAACGTCCCCGGTCGCTACCGGATCTTCTGCTCGCTGCACCCGGTCCAGATGACCGCGGTGATCACGGTTCGGCCCCGGCGCTGAGACCTATACTCCGCCCTCGCCCCGCGGGTGTGGTGTAACGGTTGCACAAGAGCCTTCCAAGCTCTCAGTGCCGGTTCGAGTCCGGTCGCCCGCTTCGAGCTACGATGGCCAGGTCACGGGGAGTGGCGCAGTCTGGTAGCGCACCCGGCTGGGGGCCGGGCGGTCGCAGGTTCAAATCCTGTCTCCCCGACTGCCGAGGGCCCCGTTCCACCGGGGCCCTCGGCGTTTCCGGATCCAGCGGGCGGGTCGCGATGTGGCTCGTGGTACCGCTCGTGGTACCAGCCCCGATTCGAGTCTGGTCTCACATCGACTCGCCTGACGCCGTCACGAGGCGCGAGGGGCGCGCAAGATCCTGATCGCCTCCTGGCACATCCTCTCCCGACACGAACCCTTCAAAGCGCCGACACGCCGGCGCCCCGATCCTGCCTCGGCAAGCTCCCGTTGCTTTCTGGCCGCCTGACGGCCCTGCATGGAATTGAGAAGCCGAGCCAGCTCCCACGAACACTCTGCGCCGACCCAAGCGCCGAAAGAGAAATGAGCACCACCTCGACAACCGGGAGCAACCTCGAAGGAGGCCACTTGACAGCACCCACCTGATCAAAGAGAAAGCGACACTGGTTGCTCAGTAGTTGGCGGCGGCGCTATCCGTGCAAACGGCCGTTGTGGCGTACTGCGGCGGGGCTCCACCATTCGACTCATGTTCCGTCCGCGTCGAGTCGTACTTGCTGCGTTGGCGATCTGCGCGTTCGCGGCTGGAGCGCAGCCGAGTGCGGCCTCGGCGTGGGGGCTGGACCGCGCGACTGCCTTCTATGTCGCCGACAGCGCCCAGGAGGATTCCGGGGTGTTCTGGGTGTGCGGCGAGGACGACGACTGCGTCAAAGCCGTCCGGGGGTGCTACTGGACTGGGCTGAGCCATCGCCGCATCGACTGCGTCGTGGGCTACAAGAACAGGGTGTGGTCCGACAACGGGCTCCATTCCAAGTGGCTGCGGATGCGCTGCGGTGTCGTTGTATCCGTCTTGCTGAAAGGAAATCGAATCTCCGAGGGCTCCTACTCATGCAAGAGCGAGTTGATGCACCCGGGCAGCCAATGGCGCTTTGTACGGCCCAGCCGACAAGTGCGGCGGAGGCGCTTTCACAATCATGGGTGGCTTCCTCGTCGGAACGTCTACGGCTTCCCGCGGTTCGATCCAAAGCACGACGTCTACGTTCCTTGACGGAACGAGTTGGGCGAATTCGTCCCGCTAGCCGCGGTGCTTTCCTGTTGCAACGGACGAGAAGCGACAGGCTGCCCCAGGGACGATTCACGCGATCACCAGCCGGGTCATTGGGAGCGGGACGCCCACGATCACTGGAGGATGCGTCCTGGGCCTGCAGGCGAGCGATCGCGAGCATGGATTGGGACCTGGAGTCGATCGAGTCGCATCGACTGGTTCTGCGAAGGCGCGGGACGTTTGCGCGCGACCCCTCGAAGATCGAAGTCCTCGTGTCGGACGCGGGTCCGGATGCCGCGACCGTCAGGCTCAACGGGGAGGATCCGTGGGGGATCGGGCCGTGGGACAGGCGGAACCTTCGCGGGCAGATCAACAGCCTTCGAAACGCAGTTGAGGTCGCAGCTCGCCGCTCGCCGAAGCAGGCTTAGCGCGTGTCGGCTTCGGCTTTCGCTGGCCGGAAGACCGGGGCCCAGCTCGACCAGTGGCGGCGGGAGCGGGACGCCGCTCCAGACCGGGACACGTTCGTCGTCATCCGGGAAGCCGGTGCGCCAGGACGTGGTTTCCGCGCGGGTCGATGCGTAGCGTCGGCGGATGTGCCGACCACGGGTGTGCGTAGCGTTGGCGGGCAAGCGATGCGGGAGGTCAGATCGTGCGGGTCTTCGTCCAGGTGGGATTGACGGCGGTCCCTGCGGCGATCGCGGCCGGGTTCCTGGCCTTGGCGGGCTCGGCGATTGCGCAGACACGTGTGCCGGTGAGCGCGCCGACGCCGATCGCCGCCTATGGGGGGCGGCTGGTCTGGAGTCGGCCGGACGGCGCCGGGGGCTTTGAGCTGGTGCAGCGTGTCGGTGACGGGCCGGTCACGCGCCTGCCCGTACCGTCGCGCAGCGTGCCGTTCGACGTGGATCTGGGGCCGACGAGCGGCGGTCGCGTGCTGGCCGTCTACGCACGCTGCGCGACCGAGCCGATGCTCACACAGGGTTCATCCATTCCCTTGTACGAGACGGGGCGGCGTTGCGATGTGTACAAGCTCGATCTGAACGGCGGGCGGGAGGAGCGCTACACAAAGGTCAACGCGAGCGACGCGACCGAGTTCTGGCCGACGTACTGGAAAGGCCGTGTGGGCTTCGCGCGTGTCTATGACAAAGGGCCGCGGGTCTCGTACCTGTACGTGAAGGACGTTGCGAGCTCGCGTCCCTCCGAGCGCCTGCCCGGCGGACCGGACGGCACGTGCGCTGTGCAGCCCGCCGACTGCATCGACGCGCTGCGACCGGTGCCGCTGCAGCTGGAGCTCTATGGCTCGCGGCTCGCGTTCACCTGGCCCCTCCCGGGCAACGAAGGGGACAGGTACGAGCTGCGGGTCGACACCGTCGGCACCAAGGACAGCGTCGTGCTGGACCGCGGCAGCAGCGGCCTGACCGCGCTTCAGGTCGCGTGGCCATCATTCGAGAACGGCCGCGCGTACTGGGCACACTCGTGCTCCGGCGACCCGCGCGGGTGCTCGCCTGCACGGGTGCGCCTCTCGACATCCACCTATACGGGCGACATCGTCGAGCTCGGGGCACCCTCACCGCACTGGGTGCTCTCACATGAGCGCGCCGCCGGGATCACCTGGGTCTTGCATAGCTCCCCGGCCCCGGACTTCCGGGAACCCAACGCCTGCCCCTGCGTCCTCGAGCCGCTGCGACCGTCCTACGCACTCCTCCGCTGAGGACCGGCCCTCACCACCCCAAACACCGTCTGCTGACTTGGACTGCAATGAAGGGTGGACCTCCTCGGTGGGACGCTTCACAGAGACGGAATGCGGGAGCCGCCGTCCAGCGCGCTCAGACCAGCGCGACTCGCGCCGTCGGTAGCGGGACCCCCTCCATCCAAGCGGGATGTTCCGAGGGGTCCACGAAGGGCAATTGATGCCCGGTGCCGCGACTACGGGCTTAAGACCGCTCTACGCGGGAAGA
>DATCDC010000095.1:0-4573 GCA_036510915.1 Solirubrobacteraceae bacterium
GGCGCGGCCGCCGCCGCAGCGGCCGGAGCGCCCGCGGCGCCGGCCGGGCCTGCGCCTGCCGGCGGCGCGCCGGCTCCGGGCGGGGTCTGTGCGGCCGCTGCGGCAGCGCCCGCGGCCGGCGCCTGGGGCACGTGCGGCGCATGCGGGAGGTGCGGAGCCGCAGGAACGTGCGGCGCATGCGGGAGGTGCGGCGCCGCCGGAACGTGGGGCGCATGCGGGAGGTGCGGCGCCGCGAGGTGGGGAGCGTGCGGCCCGTGCAGGCGAGGCCCTCCGGCTCGGCTCGACGCGATGTTGGCGACGTGGGCCGCCTCCCCGGTGAGGCCGCTTCCCGCGAGATGCGAGAGCTCGATGACGCCCACGCCCTCGAGCGCCGCGGCCATCATCACCCCCAGGAGGCTCGAGCGCGACTCGCGCACCTCCAGCGTCTGCAGCGCGCTCCCACCGAGCGCGATCTCGTCGGCCAGGTCGTGCAGCCCCGCCTCGCGGCAGGCCGCCTCGGGCTGGGCGCGGAAGCGGAGGCGGAACTCGGCGTCGACGAGCAGGCGCTCGAGCAGTTCCGCGGCGCGCTCGACCCGCTCAGATTCGGACACGCTTGACCTCCGTGGGCAGCCGCTCGCCCCGCTGCCACAGCGGCCGTGCCAGGGACCACACGACGGGGACGAAGAGCATCAGGTAGAGGCAGGCGAACGCCGCCCAGACGACGCCCGGGGGCGCGAGTTGTTCGAGCACGGAGTAGTAGCGCGTCGAGAGCGCGATCGCAAAGCCGGCGGCGAGCGCCGACCAGACGATCCCGGCCGCCGCGAAGCGCATCAACGCCGGAGTGTCGCTCGCTCGCCGCTCGCCGCCCGAGAGCAGGCGCTGGAACTGCTCGCGGGAACGACGCCTCAGCCCCGGCTCGCGCAGCACGTCGACGAGGATCTGGTACCCGTCGCGATCGAGGAACGGGTTGAGGTTGAAGAACGCCCCGACGTACGCCGCGAACGCGAGCTGGAAGAAGATGTCCCGCAGCGTGCCCGGCGCCGCGACGAGGCAGGCGATGCCGAACAGCGAGCCGACGAGGAGATCGCTGAGCGGGCCCGCCGCGCTCACCGCGATCCGTCGCCGCCGCGGCTCGAACCAGGCCTCGGAGGTGTCGACGAACGCGTATGGGAACACCAGCACGACCTTGATCCCCACCTTCACGACCTTGCGCCCGAACGAGACCATCGTCAGCGCGTGGGCGCACTCATGGATCGCGACGACAGCGAAGCGGCCCAGGAGGAAGACCAGGCCACCGAGCCCGATCTTGCTCGCCACGACGAACGGCGTCCCGTAGCGCCCGGCGACCAGGTACGCGAAGACGCCGATGCCGGCGCACGCAAGGATCGTGATCACGACCAGCGCCGGATCGGTGAAGAGCACCCAGGCGCCACGGCGGTAGACGCGCGTGAACCACGGGCCGGTTCCGCTCAGGACACGTTCGCGCGGGCGGAACAGGCGCGCGAGCCGGCCGGTCGGCGCGGCGGCCTGCCGGCCCGCCACGCCGGCGAGCAGGCCGCGGTCTCCGAGGTCCGCCAGCAGCCGCGCGAGGCGACCGGGCCCGGCCGGCCCGTCGAGACGCTCAGCCTCGCCGATCAGCTCGGGGATCGTGCGGCTCCCGTCGATCAGCTCGAAGAGGCGCGCGTCCTGCCCGGTCATCCGCACGAAGTCGCCGCCGTTGAGGTTGCGCAGGATGTAGCGCTTCTCGCCCTCCGACGCGTCGAGCCGCTTGAGCGCCCAGCCCGACGCCACGCGCGGGCGCAGACCCGGTGGAACCGACGGCGCCGTCAGCTCCGCGGGACCCGCCGCCGGCACCATGATGCTGGCGCCCGCGGGAACCACGAGCGTCTGCCCGGCGCCCGCGCCGTTGATCGGCGCCTCCACGCGCAGCTCCGCGTCACCGAGGCGGATGACCCCGCCCGCCCGCAGCGGCACCGCGCCGTCGACGCGCTGCCCGTCGAACCACGTGCCGTGGCTCGATCCCGCGTCCTCGAGCGTCGCCCGGCCGTTCGTCACGACGATGCGCGCGTGCGTGCGCGACACGCTCGCGTCATCGAGCTGGATCGCGTTGGCGGGCGTGCGGCCGATCGTCAGCGTCTGGGCGAGCACGAGGCGCTCGCTGTCCGGGAGGACGAGCTCGAGCAGCGGCGCGCCCGCGCCGAGCGGCGTGCCGCAGACGCCGCAGTACGGGGCGTCGGCGCCCACCTGGCAGCGGCAGCTCGGGCAGAGCATGCTCAGCCGCCGGTCGGCAAGGGCTGCCAGGCCGGGTGCGCCCCGTCGGCGACGAGGGGGATCGTGCGGTTCGGATGCGCCGGGTCGAAGCGCGAGATCTGGCCGGAGCTCGAATCGCGGCAGCCGGGGTCGGCGACGATCGCCAGCTCAGCGCCGTCCGGCCGCCAGGCGACCGAGCAGGCGGCGACGACGAAGGCCTTCGCCTTGGTCAGCTTGAAGTCGTCCGCGCTGGTCAGGTAGAGCTGGAACCCCGTGCCGGCCGTGTTCGAGGCGACGGCGAGCTGCTTGCCGTCCGGCGAGAACGCGCCGGCGAGCACACCGACCCCGGGCCGCGTCGCGTCGGTCACGACCGTGCCGTGGCCCCAGTCCGACGCCTTCGGCGAGAACGGCACGGCGCTGCGGTACAGGACGAGCCCGAACGTGTTCGGGTTCCCTGTCGGGTGGCCGGCGACGAGGATCTCGCGGCCGTCGGGCGACCAGCTCAGCGAGCGCCCGATGTCGGTGCCGGGCTCCGCGATGCAGTCGAGCGACGTCGTCGCCCCGACCTGGGAGAGGCACAGGTCACCGTCCCCGCCGGTCTTCGGACGGCTGACGACGGCGAGCACGCGTCCCGAGGGCGCGAATGTCGGGTCGTGGAATCCCGTGCCCGCGCGGTGCAGGATGCTCGAGCCCGGCTTCCCGGGGGCCGCCAGCACGACGTCGTCGCCGCTCACGTAGGCGATGTGGGTCCCGTCCGCGCTCCAGCTGGCCTCGCTGTCGCCGGCGCTCGTGCCGGCCAGCGGGGCGGGCGTGCCGCCACCGCCGTTGACGTCGAGGAGCCCGGCCGGCGTGTCGAAGATCAGGGTCGGGAAGCCCGCCGAGACGATCAGCTGGACCTTCGACCCCGGCGGCACCTTGGCGCCCGAGGCGGGCACCGAGCGCACGAGGGTGCCGGCCTTGGCGGCGTCGTAGCGCGGCACCTCCACGGGGAGCAGCTTTGCTGCGGCAAGTGCCGCGGCGGCGGCCGCGAGCGGCTTTCCGGCGACGTTGGGGACGGGCACCGGCTTGCCACCGGCGCCGGCCGCTGCGCCGGCCGCCGCTCCTGCTCCGGTCGCCGCCGCGCCCTTGGCGCCGTGGATCACGAACACCGACACCGCGGCTCCCTGCGCGGCGAGCTTGCCCGCGGCGGGGATCTGGCTCCCGATCGTCGCCTTCGGGTCCGGTGGCGGCGGGAGCATCTGGCCGAGCTTCAGCCCGGCCTTGTCGAGTGCCCCCGCCGCCTGCTCGACCTTCATCCCGACGACCGACGGGACCTTGACCTGGCCGCTGCCGACGACGACCTGGATCGTCACCAGGCTCCCGCGCTTGACCTTCTTGCCCGCCGCCGGGGTCTGAGCGATGATCGAGCCCGCCTTGCCCGTGCCGGGGACGCTCTCGATGTGCGGCACCGGGTTGAGGCCGGCCTTCGTCAGGAGCTGCTCGGCCGCGAACGGCGTCGCCGCCTTCGTGAGGTCTGGGACGGTGACGGTCTTCGGGAGCAGCAGGAGGACGACCACGGCGACCGCGATCAGGATCGGAAGCACCGTCAGCAGCCAGACCGGCAGCCACGGCCGCTGGCGGTAGGTGCCCATGCGCGGCGGCACCGTCAGCTCGCCGACGCGCGGGCGGGCACCGGCCTCGAACTGGCGATCGACGGGGCGCCCGATCCACATCTGCTTGGGCGGTCGCACGATCAGCGGGACCTCGATGCGCTCGCCGGGCGCGATGTCGAGCTTCGGCTGGGCGAAGTGGAAGTGGCACTCGCCGTCGGAGTCGGTGGCCTCGAGGTCGACCGCCACCGGGGCGTTCGCCCGGTTCTCGGCGGCGAAGGTGAACTGCGCGCGCCGGCGCCCTCGCCGGCGGTCCGGCATCAGGTCCGTGCGCACGTCGTGGTAGACGCCGATCTCGACGTTCGCGGGCGCCGCAGCCGCCTGCGCCTCGTGTGCGCGTGAGCTCACGACGACGTCGAACGGCCAGGTCCGGGCCTGCGCGTCCGGCGAGCGCGGCGGGTGGATCCTGACCTCGACCTCCTGCTCGTAGGTTCCGCCGGCACCCATCGGCACCAGGTAGACGGTCGCAGGGGACACCGTCCACCATCCGTCGGGCAGACCGACGACCGTGATGTCGTAGTTGTCGACGATCGAGCTCTGGTTGCGCACGAGCGCGCGCACGACGGCACGCCCGCCCGGCTCGACGGCGACGGTGAGGGAGCCGCGGTCCTCGTCGTAGTCCCCGTCGGGGAGCCGCAGCGTCAGGGCGACCGCGTCCGGTGCGATCGGCTCGAACGCGGGGGTGCCGTCGGGGG
>DATCDC010000096.1:0-25360 GCA_036510915.1 Solirubrobacteraceae bacterium
CACGCGCACGGTGCGGCCGACGTGGACGCGCGCACGGCGCACGGACGCCGCGGCGCTCGTGGCGCAACCCGCGCGGGCGGTGCCGAGCAGCGTCATGCCGAAGCGCAGATGCGTCCCCCCCGGCAGCGCGGCCGGGACGCGCAGGCTCAGCGTGATGGCCTGGCCGACGCGCGGCGCGGCCGGCGAGCTCGTCAGCGGGGTCGCGGCCGCGGCCGTCGCGGGAAGCAGGAGGGCAGCGGCGATCGCGGCGCCCGGCAGTCGGAGCGTGCTGGACATGCCACCAGGACAAGCAGACTTCCGGTTCGTCACGCGATGGCTGCGGGCGCACCGATCTCCGCCGAGACACCGCGGTGCCGCGCGTACATCTCGAACACCCACGCGCCGCCCGGCCGCGCCATCAGCTCCTCGCGCAGCTCGAGCACCGCGGGCGCGGCGCCCGCGGGAACGTACGGCCGCTCGGGCGGGGCGAGCAGCGGCGTGAACAGCGCCGCCGCCGTCAGGTCAGCGACACTGAACGCGTCGCCGGCGAGATAGCCCGAGGGCTGAAGCTCGGCCTCGACGCGGTCCATCGCCCCCACGACCTCAACGCGCGCCGCGGCGGCGCTCTCCGCGCTGACCCCGTAGTCCATGCGCACCGCGCGCGTGGCGACCGGCGCGGTCGCGCGCAGCAGCCGCTCGCGCCCGGGCGACGGGTGCGAGAACAGCGTGCCCGCCAGGAGATCCGTGTCCGGCAGCGTGTGATGCCAGACGAAGCGCCGCACCGTCGGCCCGAGCCGCTCGTCGAACCAGTCCTCGAGCTCCAGCGCCCGCGCGCGCTGCGCCGGGTCCGCCGGGTACAGCGCGGGCTCCGGACGCTCCTGCTCGAGCGCGGCGATGATCGCGGTCGAGTCGCCGATGCGGCGGCCGTCGAGCGACACGACGGGCAGCCGGCGCTGCGCGCCGCGCGTGTGCACGAGCGCGCTCACGCCGTGCAGGCCCGGCATCGGGACGCGGCGCTCGTGCGGGATCCCCTTGTGATCCAGCGCCCAGCGGGCCTTCTCGCTGTAGTGCGAGACCTCGATGTGCCACAGGACGACGGTGCTCATCCCCCGCCCTTCAGGCACTACCCGCTGATCTTGTTGCACTGGTCCTTCGCCGGGCCCTGCAGCACGCTGGGCAGCTTCGCGACCGCGTTGAGGCAGGCCGTCTTGGCCTTGCTCAGCGCGTCGGTGATGTTCGTGTTGCTCGAGCTGATCTGCTTGCAGGCGCTCGTCGCGACCGACTTGGCGGTCGCATCGGTCAGCTGCGAGGCCTGGTCGAGGCACTTCTTCTGCGCCGCGGCGAGATCCGTCGAGGTCCCGGTCGACGAACCGGTCGTCGCCGCGGCGGGCGTGCTGGAGCTCGAGCTGCTCTTCGAGCTGCTGGAGCTGCCGCAGGCGCCGAGGGCGAGCACCGCGATCAGCGCGGCGACGATGAGCAGTGAGCGTGAGGTCATGCGCGCAGCATAATCCGCCGCGCCGGGTTCCGGTCCCACCCCGGACGCCCGATGACGTCGCGGCAGCCGCGCTGGGCCCACCACGCGTCTAGGCCGATCGTCCAGATCGCGGCGGGGCGCCTCACGCGCGCCGGGCGGCGCACCGACAGGCGCAGTATGTCGCCGAGAAGCTCAATTCAGCCGCCCACCGGTACCGCTCGCACGACGAACGGCACCGCCGCCCACCGCCGCTTCGCGCCGGGAGACCTCGCCGGGCTCGCCGTGATCGCGCTCGTCGGCGTGCTCGTCAGCGCGACGATCGGGTTCCACAGCATCGCCGCCCCGATCGTCCTGCTGCTCGTGCTCGGCGGCCTCGTGCTCGCCGAGCAGAGGCTCGTCGTGCCTGCCCGAAACGCCGCGCCGCGCCACGCCGCGAGCCCGCGCGCGGGCATCTGAGCGCCGCTCAGCGCGCGGGCTGCGCACTCGTCAGGTGCCAGCCGTCGCAGCGGTCGCAGCGGTAGGGCTTGTGACGCTCGCCGAACTGCGTGCGATCCCAGAGCGCGGCCGCGCGCGCCTCGGCCTCCGTCGCGAACCAGCGCTTGGTCTGACAGTTGTGCACGCGCGCAGCGCTGCGGCGCTGCTCGTCGGCGAACCAGCGCTCGATGTCGCCCTGCATGGACGGATCGTGGCAGACGGCGACGCCGCGCCTCGCCAGGCTGTTCAATGAGGGGGCGATGAACCTCGTCCCCCGCAAGTGGCACCTGGAGGGCCTCGTCTGCGGGTTGCGCGGCCACAGCGTCCCCGCGGCCGGGGTGCGCGAGCTGCGCCCGCAGGACGGCGGGCTGGCCGTCGACCTGCCCGACGGGCGCCGGCTCGCCCGCTGCACGCGCTGCGATGTCTGGCACGAGGTCACCGCGCCCCCGGCCGCCTCGGCGCCCGTGGATCTCGGCGACCTGCATGCGCTGCCGGTCCCGCGCCGCGGCGAGGAGCTGCGCGAGGCGCTCGTGATGCGCCTGATCGCGATCGACAAGGTGATCCACTCGCTCCTGTTCGCGCTCGCCGCGATCGCGCTGGGGATCATCGAGCTGAAGCTCGGCGGCCTGCACAACTTCGCCAACCGGCTGCTGCGCAGCCTCAACAGCTCCACGACGCAGCCGTCGAGCTCGAGCGTCACGCACTGGCTGCACCGCCTCGCCGGGCTGCGCCGCTCGCACCTGCAGCCGCTGCTGCTCGGGGCGGTCGCCTACGCGGTGCTCGAGGGCATCGAGGCGTGGGGGCTGTGGCGCGAGCGCACGTGGGCCGAGTACCTCACGGTGATCGCGACCTCCGCGCTGATCCCGCTCGAGATCTACGAGCTGACCGTACGCGTCACGCCGCTCAAGATCGCGGGGCTCGTGGTGAACGTCGGGATCGTCGTCTGGCTCGTCTGGGCCAAGCGGCTCTTCGGCGTGCGCGGCGGCCGCCGCGGTCACGAGCGCCCGGATCCGGCGCTGCTGTTCGCCGCGCCGCGGCCGACCGGCTGAGCGCCGCGCCGCTCAGGCGACCGGGTCGGCGTAGACCGCCGGCTCCTTCGTCACGCCCGCGGTGACCGCAGCGATCTGGTTCGGGCTGCCCATCAGCGCGGTCTGCAGTTCGCTCTCCAGCGCGAGCGCGTCGGCGGCGGGCGCGTTCCACGCCTCGTCGTAGAGGCGCTTGGCGGAGCGGATCGCGTCCGGCGACCTGCCGGCGATCTCCGCGGCGAGCTCCTGCGCGGCGGCGAGCGGGTCGGCGGCGACGCGCGTGACGACGCCGAGCTCGGCGGCCTGCACCCCGTCGAGGATGCGGCCCGTGAAGGTCAGCTCCTTCGCGACGTCGATGCCGACCAGCCGCGGCAGCGTCTGCGTGATCGCCATGTCGGGCACGAGGCCCCAGCGGATCTCCATGACGGCCAGCCGGGCGTCCGGCGCGGCGATCCGGATGTCCGCGCCGAGCGCGATCTGCAGGCCGCCGCCGAAGCAGGCGCCGTGGACCGCGGCGATCACGGGGACCGGCACCAGCGTCCAGTCGTAGGCGACGCGCTGGGCGAGGTTCGCCAGGCTGCCGTTGTCGCGTGCGAGCAGATCCGTCGTGCTGACCGGCCCGCTCATGAAGCTCGCGATGTCGAGGCCCGAGCAGAAGCTCGGCCCCTCGCCGTGGAGCACGACGGCGCGCACGCCGAGCTCGCCGCGCAGGCGCGCGGCAGCGGCGGCGATCGCCTGGAACATCGCGCCGTCGAGCGCGTTGTGCTTCTCGCCACGCACCAGCCGCACGGTGGCGACGTGGTCAGCGACATCGATCCGGATGCGATCCTCGCTCATCGGCGCAGAATACGACCGAACGGGCACGTAGCGTCCGGGCGTCACTCCTGTCCCATCCCGAAAGGAAGGTGACGCATGAGGAAGTCCGACCTGGTCGCCGACATCGCGCAGCGCAGCGGCCTCTCACAGGCCGACAGCGGGCGGGCGCTCGACGCGGCCCTCGCCTCGATCGAGGAATCGCTGGCATCCGGGGGCGAGATCACGCTCACCGGGTTCGGCAAGTTCAAGACCACGCAACGTGCAGCGCGCACCGGCGTGAACCCCGCCAGCGGCGCGCCGCTGCACATCCCGGCCACGACCGTGCCGCGCTTCGTCGCGGGCTCGCGGCTCAAGCAGGCCGTCAGGTAGCGCAAGATCGGGCGGCAGGGACGCCGCCCGCCTGCGCCCGGGCCCGGCCAGAATCCGGCTGGCAGGATTCAAGGCGATCGGCGGCGACGTCGATGCCGATCTGACGATGTCCCGCCGTGTGCTCCTGCCGGTGCTCGGGCTGCTCACCGTGGGGGTGGCGGTCCACGCCGCGCATGCGCTCGCGGGGCCGCACGACCCGACCACCGACGCGATCTTCGCGAACTGGTTCTACCTCGCGCTCGAGCTCGGCGCCGTGCTCCTGTGCGCGGCGCGCGCGTTCGTCGAGCCGCGCGAGCGGTGGGCGTGGGCGGCGCTCGCGCTGGGCATGGGGCTGTGGGCGGGCGGCGACCTGGCCTGGGCCGTCTGGCTCGACGGGCTCAGCGACCCGCCGTTCCCCAGCATCGCCGACGCGCTCTACTTCGCCAGCTACGCCGCCCTCTACGTCGGCATCGTGCTGCTGCTGCGCGCGCGGGTGCGTCCGTGGAGCCCGCAGCGCTGGGCCGACGGCCTGATCGGCGGCCTGACGACCGCCGCCATCGCCTGCGCGCTCATCTTCCCGGCGATCCTCCACGCGACCGCCGGCAGCGCGTCCGCCGTCGCCGTCACGCTCGCCTACCCGCTGCTCGACCTGCTCCTGCTGTGCTTCGTCGTCATCGCGATGGCACTGAACCGCTGGCGGCGGGATCGCACGTGGCTGCTGCTCGGGGCCGGCCTCGTCTGCATGGCCGTGGCGGACTGCATCAGCACCTACCAGGAGGCGACCGGCAGCTACCGCGCCGGGACGATCCTCGACTCCTTCTGGCCGCTGGCCCTCGTACTGATCGCCGCGGCCGCGTGGCAGCCCGTGCGGGCGGCCTGCGACCTGGGGACCGCGCACCGCGCGGCGTACCTCCCGGGACTCTTCGCGGTCGCCGCGCTGTGCCTGCTGATCTACGCGGGGATCGCGAGCGTCGACGCGCTCGCGGTCGTCCTCGCCGGCAGCGCGCTCGCCGTCGTCGTGCTGCGGGCCGCGCTGCTGCTGCGCGAGAACCGCCGGCTGCTGTCGGCGGCGACCCGCGAATCGCTGACCGACGGGCTCACCGGCCTGGCGAACCGCCGGGCCCTGGTGCGGGCGCTCGAGGAGTACTTCGCCGCCGGCGAGCCGCGCCGGCCGTGGAGCCTGGCGCTCTTCGACCTCAACGGCTTCAAGGCCTACAACGACACCTTCGGGCACGCCGCGGGCGACGACCTGCTGTGCCGCCTGGCCCGCCAGCTCGACGTGGCCGTCGGCGAGCGTGGCCGTGCCTTCCGGCTCGGCGGCGACGAGTTCTGCGTCCTCGTCGAGGCCGCGGCCGAGCCGGGCGACCAGGTGCTCGCCGACGCCGTCGCGGCGCTGAGCGCGACCGGGGACCAGCTGTCGGTGTCGACCTCGATGGGATCGGTCGTGATGCCCGCCGAGGCGGCGAGCGCCGGCGACGCGCTGCAGCTCGCCGACCAGCGGATGTACGCCGACAAGGGCGCGCGCTCCGGGCGCTCGCGCGGGCAGGCGCGCGAGGTGCTGCTGCAACTCCTCAACGAGCGTGAGCCCGGCCTGCTGCGGCACATGAGCGCCGTGGCGGTGCTGACGCGCAACGTCGGCCTGCGCATGGGCCTGTCGGCCGAGGACCTCGACGTCGCAGTGCGCGCGGCCGAGCTCCACGACATCGGCAAGGTCGCGATCCCCGACTCGATCCTGCACAAGGACCCCCCGCTGGATCCCGAGGAGAAGCGCTTCATGCGCAAGCACACGCTGATCGGCGAGCGCATCATCGCCGCCGCCAGTGCGCTGCGACCGGTCGGCGTGGTCGTGCGCTCCTCGCACGAGCGCTGGGACGGCGCGGGCTACCCGGACGGCCTGCGCGCGACCGAGATCCCGCTCGCCGCACGGATCGTCTGCGCGTGCGACGCCTTCGACGCGATGACGACCGAGCGCTCCTACCGCGCGGTGATGTCCGAGCAGGAGGCGCTCGACGAGCTCGCACGCAACGCCGGCACGCAGTTCGACGCGCGCGTCGTGGCGGTGCTCGCCGACGTCGTGCGCGCCGGCTCGTACGTCGCGCACCTGCACTCGCCGGCCCGCTGACGCGAGCGGGCGGACCCGAGGGCCCGCCCGCCGTGCGACGGCCGATGCTGCGGCGTCCCTACTTGTGGCAGGGCTGCGTGACGTTCACCGTCTGCGAGGTGCCGTCGGTGTACTCGCCGGTGTAGCCGAAGTTCCACGTCCCGGTCGCGCAGCCTGAGGCGCCGAGGTAGGGGATCTTCTTCTTGCCCTTCTTGACGAACTTCACCGGCAGCGTGGTGTTGAAGTCCGTCAGCGTCGCGACGGCCCCCGGGGCCGGCTGCTGCAGGTCGGGCGGGATCGGGACGGCGAGCTTGAGCCCGTACTTGCCGGTCGTCTTGCTCAGGACGCCCTCGATCACGCTGTGGATCGCCAGCGGCGCGCTGCCGTCGACGAGCAGCTCGACCTTGTTGCCGCCGGGCCCGTTGTAGATCGTGACCTTCAGGTTCTCGGTGAGCCCGAGCGCCACGCCCGCAGCGGTGCCGCTGCCGACCTTCGAGTTCGCCGGGCAGGTGTTGGCCGCCGACAGGACCTTGGCGTTCGCGCACGTGGGGAAGTACTTCCCGTTGAAGACCGACTCCGCGGGGAAGAAGACGTTCGCGGTCTGCGTCGCGAACGGCGCGGCCGCGTCCGCCGAGATGTCGCCGAAGTACGGGCGGACCTTCAGCGTGACCGGTGTCGGCTTGGCCTTCGTCCCGCCCTTGTTCGGCGTCACCGACGCGCTGAACTGCTGAGGCGAGTTGACGGCGAATGCGGATGCTGCGGGGATGGCGAGGACCGCGACCACGGCCAGCGCCAGGAGCGTGACTCTCCTGAACATGCTTGCTCTCCTCCTGGTGGACGAGGCGTATCACTACCACGGACGGGCGGGTCGTTGCGCAGATTTCTGCGACGGCCGCCTCGATCGTCCGTCCGCCCCGTCCACACCACGCGCAACCATGGACGGATGCGCACCCGACGCCGCACCCCCCGCGGACGCGTGGCCGCGATCGCGACGGCCGTCCTGATCACCGGGCTCCTCCCGACGAGCGGGGTCGCCATGGCGGCCGGCCCGGTCGACCAGGCCCAGGATGCCGCGCCCGTGGGCAACCTCGGGATCTTCGACACGCCCGGCGTGAGCCGGCGCGTGGCGCAGACCTTCACCGCCGGCGTGACGGGGACGCTCGACCAGGTCGACCTGCAGCTCGCTCGCGTCGGCGCGCCGGGCCCGCTGACGGTCCAGGTCCGCAGCGTCGACGCCGGCGGCAGCACGACGCCGACGGTGCTGGCGAGCGCGACCGTCCCGGCGGCGAGCATCTCCGCCGACGCCGCCGCCTGCCCGCTCGGCTGCTGGGTGAGCGTCCCGCTCCCCGCCTCGGCGAGCAGCGCCGGCAGCTCGTACGCGATCGTGGCCAGCGTCGGCGCGACGACCGGCGCCGACGAGGTCCAGTGGGCCTTCGGCGGCTCCTACGCCGGTGGCGAGGGCCTGCTCAGCGGCGACCGCGGCGCGACGTGGGACGCGGTCGGCGTCGACCTGGGGTTCCGCACCTTCGTGACACCCGCGGTGGCGCCCCCGCCCCCGCCCCCGCCGCCACCGCCCCCGCCTCCACCTCCGGGCAACGACTGCCACCAGCAGTCCCACCGCTGGCGGCCGTGGGACAACGGGCGCCGCGGCTGCCGCGAGCACCACTGGCGCTGGCGCGACCACGCCTGGCACGACGACGACTGATCAGGGCCGCGAGTCGAGCCAGTCCAGGAGCGCGTCCGCGCTGAGCGGCCGCGCGATGTGGAAGCCCTGCGCGGTGTCGCAGCCGAGCGCCGCGACGCGTTCGAGCGCACCGGCAGTCTCCAGCCCCTCGGCGACCACCGAGCAGCCGAGGTTGTGCCCGAGCTCGATCGTCGAGCGCATGATCGCCACGTCGCGCGAGTTGTTCTCGATGCGCGTGACGAACGAGCGGTCGATCTTGATCTCGTCGATCGGGAGCTCGCGCAGACGGCTCAGCGACGAGTAGCCGGTGCCGAAGTCGTCGAGCGAGAGGCCGACCCCGAGGCGGTTCAGCCGCACGAGGATGTCGGCGGCGCGGGCGGGGTCGGCCATGATCGTGCCCTCGGTGATCTCGAGCTCGAGCCAGGTGCTGTCGACGCCGCTGGCGCCCAGCAGCGCGGCGACCTCGTCCGGGAAGTCCTCGTCGAGCAGGCTGCGCTCGGAGACGTTGACGGCCACGCGGAGGTCGTGGCCCGCGTCGTGCCAGGCCCCGAGCTGCGCCAGCGCGGTCCGCAGCACGTAGGTCGTGAGCGGCTTGATCAGGCCGGTCTGCTCGGCGAGCGGGACGAACTCGACCGGCGGCAGCAGGCCGTGTGCCGGGTGCTGCCAGCGCACGAGCGCCTCGACGCCGATGACGGCGCCGCTGCCGAGCTCGACCTTCGGCTGGTAGTGCAGGACCAGCTCGTCGCGGGTGAGCGCGCGGCGCAGCTCACCGAGGCGCTGGAGGCGCGTCGGGCTGTGACGGTCGCGTGCGCCGTCGAAGAGCTCGAGCTCGGTGCTGAGCTCCTTGGCCGCGTACATCGCCGCGTCGGCGCAGCGCATCAGCGTCGTCGCGTCCGCGCCGTCGAGCGGGTAGCGGGCGATGCCGATCGACGCTTCGACGTGGATCGGGACGCCGGAGAGGATGAACTCGCGATCGAGTGCCCCGACGAGGCGCCGGGCGATCTCGAGGCCCGCCTCGGGCCCACGCATGCCGGAGACCAGCACGGCGAACTCGTCGCCGCCCAGGCGCGTGAGCAGGTCCTCCTCGCGCACGACGTTCGAGAAGCGCGCGGCGACCTGGCGCAGCAGCGCGTCGCCGCTGTGATGGCCGAGGACGTCGTTGACCTCCTTGAAGCGGTCGAGATCGAGCAGCAGCAGCGAGAACCCCTCGTCCGCGCCGGCCGCCTGCATCTGCTCCGCGAGACGGTCGTAGAGGCTGCGCCTGTTGGGGAGGCCCGTCAACTCGTCGTGGAGCGCGTCGTAGCGATGCTCGTCGGCCTGCTTGCGCAGCGCGCGCTCGAAGCGCGCGCGCTCGGCCATGCGATGCTCGGCCTCCTGGAGCAGCGCCTCCTGCGTGCGCTTGAGCTCGGTGACGTCGAACATCACGCCGTTGACGGCGATCGGCGTGCCGGCGACGTCACGCACGATGGCGGTCTTCTCCCAGAACCAGCGCGTGTGCCCATCGGCCGCCCGCATGCGGTACTCGAAGTCGAACGGCTCGCCGGCGGCGATGCAGGCCTGGGCCTCGGCGACGATGCGGTCGCGGTCGGCCACGTGCAGGCAGCGCACCCACGCCTCGGGGTCGCGCAGCCAGTCCTCGGGCTCGATGCCGAGCACCGCCCGGATCTGCGGGCTGACGTAGCGCAGCGTGAAGGCCCCGTCGAAGTCGGCGATGTAGGTGATCGCGGGAAGGTCCTCGACGAGCGTCCGGAAGCGCCCCTCGATGGCCGCGCCGGATCGTGCCGGTGGCTCCGCCATGCTGACCGTTTCGTCAGCCTGGCGCGGATCCTTGAGCGACGCGCACGACCACGGAGTCGCAAGCGGACCGAAACGTTTTCGCCCCTGGAGTGTTCTGACCCGCGGAACCTGCCACACACGGCGCTTCGGAATCCTCCTTTTCCGGGCGCCGCCCCCCCGCGTCGCGTCACTCTCCCCCCGACGTGGCGCACCGAAGTCCGAAGGCCCCGCGCTCTGGACCGGCACGGGGCCTTCGGCGCGTCCGCGGGCGCTCAGGCGGCGACCGGCCGCTCGCTGACGTGCTCCAGGCGCATCAGCGGCTCGCGCGCGAAGCGCGGCTTGGCGAGCAGCAGCTGCACGTCGCGGATCCGCCGCTCGGCGAAGCCGGCCTCGCTGTAGGCGAGGTAGAGCTCCCACAGCCGCCGGAAGCGCACGTCGTAGCCGAGCTCCTCAAGCTGCGGGCGCGCTTCGCGGAAGCGCAGGCGCCAGTGCGCGAGCGTGCGCACGTAGTGCTCGCTGATGTCCTCGAGCTGGATCGGGCGCATGTCCGTGTGACGGCGCACGTTGCGTGCGATGACCTCGTGCGAGGGCAGGCAGCCGCCCGGGAAGATCAGCTGGTTGATGAACGACCGGGAGGCCTTCTCGACCTCGTAGGCGCGGTCGTCGATCGTGATCGCCTGCAGCAGCATCAGGCCCTCGGGCGCCAGGCGCTGCGAGCAGGCGGCGAAGTAGGTGCCGAAGTCGCGCCATCCGACGGCCTCGATCATCTCGATCGAGACGAGCTTGCTGTAGGTGCCGGTCAGCGCGCGGTAGTCCTCGAGCAGCACGGTGACACGATCCTCCAGGCCGGCGGCGCGCACCCGCTCGGTGGCCAGGGCGTGCTGTTCGGCGGAGATCGTCGTGGTCGTCACGCGGCAGCCGAACTCCCGGGCGGCGTGGATCGCCATCGCGCCCCAGCCGGTCCCGATCTCCAGCAGGTGGTCGCCGGGCTCCAGGCAGAGCTTGCGGCAGATGCGGTCGAGCTTGGCGACCTGCGCCTCGTGCAGCGTCGCCGAGGGGCGCTCGAACACGGCCGCGGAGTACATCATCGTCTCGTCGAGGACCAGCTCGTAGAGCGCGTTGCCGAGGTCGTAGTGCGCCGCGATCTGACGCCGGCTGCGCCGCACGGTGTTGCGCCGCGTGAGGCTCGCGACCGCCTGGACCGGCGCGAGCCCCCAGCGCAGCCGGCGGCGCAGCGCGTCGAAGCGGTCGACGTTGCGCGCCGCCAGGCGCACGAGCGCCACGAGGTCCGGCGAGGACCACAGGCCCTCCTGGTGGGCGAGCGCCAGCCCGAGGCTGCCGCGCAGCATCGCCGCGTACGCGCGCGGGTCGTGGATCTCCAGCTCGGCGCGCAGCGGCGCCCCGGGGTCGGTCGTCCCGAAGCTGTGCCGCACGCCGCCGGGCTCGCGCACGGTCAGCAGGCCGCCGCGCGTGCGGGCGAGCAGGTGGAGGGCGAGGCGCCGGGCGAGGGCGGTGCGACGGCTCATCGGCCGGCTCCCTGCGGCGTGGCGCCGCGGTCGGGGTGGGGGAAGTAGGGGGCGCCCTTGAGCTTCAGGCGCACCGCCTGGCCGTAGATCCGGGCGAGCGTGCGCAGGCCCGTCAGCGGATGGCGCACCAGGACGCGCGTCAGCGCCGCCTCGTCCAGCGGCCGGCGCTCCAGCGTCAGGCCGGCGTCGAAGACGCGCTGCCCCGCGCGGTCGGAGGAGATCGTGATCCGCAACGTCTCGTCAGGCTCCGTCAGCCGCCATGCGTAGCGGTGATCCATGCCCATGAACGGCGAGACGTGAAACGCCTTGTCGGCGCCGCCGCCGGCGGGGTCCATGACGTAGCAGTGGTGCTCGCCCCACGGCGTGTTCGTGACCTCGGCGAGCACGCGCTCGACGTGCTCCCCGGAAGGGTCGAAGCAGAAGAAGAAGCTGACCGGGTTGAACGCGTGGCCGAACGTGCGGGGCGCGCTCAGCAGTCGCACGGGCCCGGCGGGGCGCCGCCCGGTCTGGCGCGCGACCTCCGCGCGGACGGCGTCGCCGAGCGGGGCGTCGGGCGCGCCGAGGTGGTCGGCGCGCCGGAAGCGCCCGGGTGCCGCGTGACGCGTGGACCAGAGCGGGTGGCGGTCGAGGGCGGGCGGCAGCGCGTCCACGTCGAGGTAGAGCATGCAGACGCGGTAGCGGAAGGCATGCTCGACGGGGACGCTGCGACGGTGGCTGACCCACCCCTCGTAGACGGCGGCGGCGGTACTCATGCGGCGAGCGCCTCCCCCGCGCCGGGAGACCGATCCCGCCCACCCGGCCGGCCGACGCGCTCGAGCGCGCGCAGCGCGCTCCAGACGCCGTCCTCGTGGAATCCCCAGCGCCAGTAGGCCCCGCAGTAGTGCGTGCGGCGCACGCCCGAGATCTCGCCGTGGCGCGCCTGAGCCGCGATGCCCTCGCGGGTGAAGACCGGATGGGCGTAGGGGATCGTGCGGATCACGGTCGCCGGGTCGATGCGCTCACTGAGGTTCAGCGTCACGCAGTACTGGCGGGCGGAGTCCAGGCGCTGCAGGTGGTTCATCCAGTACGTGACCGTCGTGCGGTCCTTCGTGGCGTCCGGCAGGTGGAAGTTCCAGGCCTGGCGCGCGGCGCGCCGGCGCGGCAGCAGCGAGGCGTCGGTGTGCAGGACGGCCTCGTTGGCCTGGTAGGGGATCGCGCCGAGGACCTGCTCCTCGGCGACGCTGGGATCCTCCAGCAGCGCGAGCGCCTGGTCGCTGTGGCAGGCGAGGATCACCTCGTCGAAGCGCTCGGCGCGCCCCCCGCGCACGGTCAGCAGGACGTGGTCGGGGTGGCGGATGATCGAGCGCACGGGCGTGCGCAGGCGTACCTGCCCGCGCAGCGCGCCGGTGATGACCTCGACGTAGGTGTGCGAGCCGCCCGCGACCGTCAGCCACTGCGGCCGGTCGTGCAGCGACAGCATCCCGTGGTTGCGGAAGAACGCCGCGAGGAAGCGCGCCGGGAAGGTCCACATCTGCGCCGGGTCGGCCGACCACACCGCCGAGACCTGCGGGACGATCAGGCGGTCGATGAACAGCTGCGAGTAGCCGCCGTCCTCCAGGAACGCGCCGAGCGTCGGTCCGGCGTCGTCGGACTCGAGCAGCGTCTGCAGGTCGCGGTTGAAGCGCAGCAGGTCACCGACCATCCGGTGGAACGCGGGGCGCACGAGGTTGCGCCGTTGGCAGTAGAGCCCGCGCGGCGTGCCCGCGTACTCGAAGTCCTCGCCCTCGGCGCTGACGCTGAACCCCATGTGCGTCGGCTGGGTCGCGACGCCGAGCTCGCCGAGCAGCGCGAGGAAGTGCGGGTAGGTGCGGTCGTTGCAGACGATGAAGCCGGTGTCGACCGCCAGCGGGCGCCCATCGTCGTCGACGGTGATCGTGTTCGTGTGCCCCCCGGCGTGGTCGCCCGCCTCGAAGACGGTGACCTCGTGCTCGGGATCGAGGCGGTGGGCGGCGGTCAGCCCGGCGATGCCGGAGCCGACGATGGCGATCTTCACGGGCTGGGTTCCTGGTCGATCGGAGGCGAGGCTGGTCGGTGTCACCTACGGTTCGCGCGCCGGGGCGGTTGTGGATCACCGATCAGGCTTCGCGTAGACTGCGCACGATGTCGACCGTCGCTCGCGACGCACTCCAGCCCCCGTCGGTCTCGAGCAGGCCGGCCGCCGGAGTGGCCGCCGTCCTCGCACCGCTCATCGGCCGTCTCGACACGCGCGCGCCGCAGCCGCGCGGCTTCACGCTCCGCTTCTGGGACGGCAGCGAGCTCCCCGCCGCAGCGGGCGCGCCGGACCCGCCGGTGCTGATCTTCCGCAGCCCCGACGCGCTCGTGTATCTGCTGCGCTCGCCGGGCGAGCTGGGCTTCAGCCGCGCCTGGGTCTCCGGCGCGCTCGACGTTGACGGCGACCTGGCGCGCGCGTTCATCCTGACCGACACGTTCCGCCGCGCGCCGCTGGAGGCCGGCGACGCGCTGCCGGCGCTGCGCGCGATCCGGCGCCTGGGCCTGCTGCGCCGCCCCGTCCCGCCGCCGCCGGAGTGCGAGGCCCAGCTCGGTGGCCGGCGCCACTCCAAGGAGCGCGACCGGGCGGCGATCAGCCATCACTACGACGTCTCGAACGAGTTCTACCGGCGGATGCTCGGGCCGACGATGGTCTACTCGTGCGCCTACTTCGCCTCGCAGGGCGAGTCGCTCGACGAGGCGCAGACGCGCAAGCTCGACCTCATCTGCCGCAAGCTCGAGCTGCGCGAGGGCGAGCGCCTGCTGGACATCGGCTGCGGCTGGGGGTCGCTGCTGATCCACGCCGCCCGCGAGTACGGCGTGCGCGGCGTCGGCGTGACCGTCTCGCAGGCCCAGGCCGAGCTCGCCCGTGAGTGCGTGCGCGAGGCCGGGCTCCAGGACCGCCTCGAGATCCGCCCGCAGGACTACCGCGAGACCGACGACGGCCCGTACGACAAGATCGCCAGCATCGGGATGTTCGAGCACGTCGGCGCTGCCAACCTCGCCCTCTACCTGGAGCGCACCCACGCGCTGCTGGAGCCGGGCGGGCTGTTCCTCAACCACGGCATCGTGCGGCCCCGGCCCAGGCCGATGGACCCCGACTCGTTCACCGTGCGCTACGTCTTCCCGGATGGCGAGCTGCACTCGCAGGGACACGTCATCGAGGCCTACGAGGCGGCCGGGTTCGAGCTGCGCGACGACGAGTCGCTGCGCCAGCACTATGCGCAGACGCTGCGCTGCTGGGCGCAGAACATGGACGCCCACCGCGCCGAGAACGTCGCCGAGATCGGCGAGGAGCGCGAGCGCGTCTGGCGGCTGCACAACGTCGGCGCCGCGATCGGCTTCGAGCGCGGCGGCCTGTCCATACACCAGGCGTTGCTCGCGCCGCTCGCGGGCGCAGCGGCGGCGCCCCTGCGGGTGCGCTCGTTCGGCTGACCGCAACTGCGGGCGCCGCGAGGGGTTGGTAGGGGTGTGCGCCCGCGCCGTCTCGCCGGGCTGCTGGCCGCGCTCGCGGCCGTCGCGGCCACCGCCCCGTCAGCGTTCGCCGCACCGCCGTCGCTGAGCCCCTCCGTCGTCGGTGAGCCCCCGAACGGCGGCGGGCTCTTCCGCTTCCCGCAGGGCCTGGCGTTCACCCCCGGCGGCGGCACCGTCTTCGTCGGCGACCAGTACAGCGGCGTCGTCCAGGCCTTCGCGCCCGACGGAACGTTCCGCTTCGCGTTCGGGCTGCGCGCCACGCGTGGCGAGCCCGGGCGCCTCGGCGTCGTCGGCGGGGTGGCGACCGACCACGCCGGGCACGTCTACGTGCTCGACTCCGAGAACGACCGCGTCCAGGTCTTCACCGCGAGCGACGGTCACTACCTCGCGAGCTTCGGCAACGCGACGCTCTTCGACCTGACCAGTGGCACGCCGCATGAGGGCGGCGGCATCAGCGCCAGCGGCCTGGCCGTCTTCCAGCCGGACGCCGGCGCGGCGCCCGTGCTCTACGTCGCCGACCAGGGCAGGGACCGGGTCGACCGCTTCACGCTCGACCCGGCGACGCTGCTGCCGACGGGAGCGCCCACGTTCAGCGACCCAGCGCTCGGCCTCGACCACCCGCAGGGCATCGCGCTCGACCCGGGCGGGACGCGCGTCTACGTCGCCGACGACGACAACCACCGCGTCGTCGTGCTCGACCCGCAGACGCTCGCGCTCGTCGCCCAGGTCGGGAGCCTCGGCACCGGCCCGGGCCAGTTGCAGAACCCCTACGACGTCGCCGTCGACGCGCAGAGCCCGAGCCGGCTCTACGTCGCCGACAACCTCAACAACCGCGTCGACGTCTTCGACGCGGCGACGCTGGCCTCGGTGGGCACGTTCGGCGGCTTCGGCCGCAGCGTGGGGCGCTTCTCGATCGTGCGCTCGGTGGCCGCGCTGGCCGACGACCCGCGCGGCGGCGTCGACGTCGCGGACACGGCGAACAACCGCATCCAGGCGCTCGACGCCACCGGCGCCGTGCTCGCGGCGTGGGGCATCGCCGGGCGCGGCCCGGGCTACGTGACCCGCGCGCGCGGCGTCGCGTTCGCTCCCGACGGGGGCGTGACCGCCGCGGACACGTTCGACCACCGCGTCGTGCGCTTCGACCCGGACGGGACGTTCGCCGGCCTGTTCGGGCTCGTCAGCCCGTCGACCGGCTTCGCCACGTCGGGCGCGGCCGCCGGGCAGTTCAGCGTGCCCGAGGGGGTCGCCTACGACGCCGGCGGGAGGCTCTGGGTCGCCGACACCGGCAACGACCGCGTCGTGGAGCTCGACCCCGCGAGCGGCGCGGTGCTCGCCACGAGCCCGTCCGGGCAGTTCTCCGCGCCGCAGTCGGTCGCCGCCGGCCCCGCCGGCAGCGTGCTCGTCGCCGACGGGGGGCACGGCGCCGTCGCGCAGATCGCCGCGGACGGCGCGACGACGACGCTGCGCTCAGGACTGTCGCACCCGGCGGCCGTCGCGTCGGACGGCACTACGGTCTTCGCCGCCGACGCCACGCAGGTCCTGAACCTCAGCGCGGGCACGCCGGTCGCACCTCCGCCGGGCGAGGCGACCTGGGACCACCCCGACGGCCTCGCCGTCGACGCGGCGAGCGGGACGCTGTACGTGAGCGAGCGCCGACTCCTGACGCCGGACGGCGCGCGTGTGCTGCGCGCCACGCCGTCCGGCGCCGGCTACACCTGGGATGCGATCGCCACCGAGGGCGCGGCCGCCGGCCAGGTCGTCGACCCCGGCAACCTCGCGCTCAGTGCGGACGGCCGGACGCTGCTCGTCGCCGACGCGGGCAACAGCCGCATCCTGCGCTTCGACGCGCCCGGCGCGGCGCCGCCGGTGACCCAGGTGCTGAACGTCACGGTGGCGGGCATCACGCTCGGCGCGGTGACGAGCGTCCCGGCCGGCATCTCGTGCGCGACGGACTGCGTCCAGCACTACGGCACCGGCCGGCGGGTCACGCTGACCGCCGCCCCGCTCCCCGGGAACGTCTTCAGCGGCTGGAACGGGGACTGCGCGCCCGCCGGCTCCACGCCATCGTGCACGCTCACGCTCGACGCGGCGCACAGTGCGGGCGCGACGTTCAGCGCGGCGCCCCCGCCTCCGGCGCCCGCGCCGCCCCCGCCGCCCCCGCCGCCGCCGCCCGCGGTCAAGCTGACGCGTCTGCGGCTCAGCACGCGCCACCTGCACCGCGCACGGCCGGTCGACCACCTCCACCACCACCACTCGCGTCCCGCGACGCGCACCACGATCGCGGTCACGCTCACCCAGCCGGCGACGCTCACCGTGACCCTCGAGAAGGGCTCCCCCGGGCGGCGCCGCGGCTCGTCGTGCGTCGCGCTGGGCCGCGGGCGGCGCGTGACCTGCACGCGCTACCGCGCGCTCGCGGGCCAGCGCGTGCTGCATCTGCCCGCGGGCACGAGCAGCTTCCGGCTGGGCACGCTCTGGGCGGGGCGCACGCTGGCGTCCGCCGACTACCGGCTCGCGCTCGACGTGCTGGACGCGCAGGGCAACCGCGTCGGCCCGGTGACCGCGCGGTTCAGCGTCCGTCCGTGAGCGCCTTGCGGCCCTGCGCGGGGCCGTCGATCCGCACGACGTCCCACGCGAGCCCGGTGCCCTGCAGCGCGCGGATCACGAGCGCGGAGATGTCGACCTCCCACCAGCGCAGGCCGTGCGCCGCGGAGGTCGGGAACGCGTGGTGGTTGTTGTGCCACGCCTCCCCGAACGAGGGCAGCGAGAGCCACGCGAGGTTGCGCGACTCGTCGCCCGTCGCGAAGCGCCGGCGTCCGAAGAAGTGGCACAGCGAGTTCACGCTGTACGTCACGTGGTGCAGGACCATCATGCGCACGACGCCGCCCCACAGCAGCGCCGTCAGGCCGGCCGCGATGCTGCCGCCGATCAGGCAGCCCAGGCCGAACGCCATCGCGAAGCCGGACAGCGCCCACAGCACGAACGTGCGGTCGACCGCGCGCACGACCGGGTCCTTCAGCAGGTCGGGCGCGTAGCGCTGGCGCGAGCCGCGCTGGGTGTGCACGAACAGCCAGCCGACGTGGGCGTGCAGCAGCCCGCGGATCGCGCCGAGCCAGCCCTCGCCGTGATCGACGTGCGGGCTGTGCGGGTCGCCCGGCTGGTCGGAGAAGGCGTGGTGCCTGCGATGGTCGGCCACCCACGAGATGACGGGCCCCTCGATCGCGACCGAGCCGAGGATCGCGAACACGGCACGCACGGCGGGGAACGTCGCGAAGCTACGATGCGTGAACAGGCGGTGGAAGCCGACCGTGATGCCCAGCGTCGTCGCGGCGTAGAGGATCCCGAAGACGACCAGGTCGCTCCAGTGCAGGATGCTCGACCAGGCGAGCCAGGCGCAGAGCCCGAGGATCAGGACGGGGGCGACCGTGACGGTCCCGGTGATGATGCGGTCGCGCGTCTCGTGCGCGACCGGCTGCACGTCGCCCGTGTCGGGCTGCGGCAGCGGCTCCGCAGGAACGGCGACGGCAGGTGCTTCGTGGACGGCCATGGGGCCACCCCCTCTTCGCCCTCACAGAGATCAGGCCTTGTGCGAAGAGAGGACGGGCGGTCCGCACACGGTGGCCGTTGCGCGACTCAGTGTACGACCGATTCCTCCGAGCCGCGCTGCGTCACGGCCTCCAGGTCGGCACGGTGCGCGACGACCATCTCGTGCAGCGTCTCGCGCGCGTCGTGCTGCGGCGTCCACTTCAGCGCGCGGCGCGCGCGTGCCGTGTCCATGAGCACCGGGCGCCGCAGCGCCTCGACCCATGCCGCCGTGTCGGGCATGAACGGCAGGCGCGCGACGACCTCGGCGGTCGCATCGACGGCGATGTCCGGCAGCGGCACCGAGTACCACCCGAGCTCGTGCGCCAGGTCGCCGAGCGTGATCTCGCCGTCGCCGGCGAGGTTGTAGATGCCCGGCGCGCCGCGGCCGCGCACCGCCGCGCAGAGCGCTGCGGCCACGTCGTCGTGGTGGACGAGCTGGAAGGGGATGCCGGGGTCGGGCAGCACCGGCTTGAGCACCGGCACCTGGTCGAAGAGGGCGCGCACCGCCCCGGGCAGCCGGCGCCCGAGGTCGATCAGCGGGATCGTGTCGATCAGCAGCGTCGCGTCGGGCCCCGCGACGATGCAGGGCCGGAAGACGTAGGCCTCGGTGGACGACCCTGCCAGCGCGGCGGCGAGCTCGCGCTCGACCTCGGCCTTCTGCGCCGAGTACGGGTGGCGCTCGAAGCCGCGCGCGGGCGTGTCCTCGGTGAGCAGGGCGGGCGCGTCGTCGGCGAAGCCGTAGGCCGCCACCGACGAGGTGTAGACGAGCCGCGGGACATTCGCCCCCGCGGTCGCCTCGAAGACGTTGCGCGAGCCCTCCAGGTTGATGTGCCGGCCCTCGCCCTGGCCGGTGATGATGATGAACGCCAGGTGCACGACGACGTCCGCGCCCTCGACCAGCGCATCGACGGCGGCGCGATCGAGGATGTCGCCCTGGCGGTACTCGGTCTTCCTCCAGCCGTGCGCCGCGGGGTCGAACGGGCGGCGCGCCATGCCGATGATGCGGCCGACCTGCGGGACGCGCTCGAGCGCGCTGATGAACGGCCTGCCGATCTCCCCGGTCGGGCCTGTGACGGCGACGGTGAGCCTCGGCTTGGCCGACCGCTTCGCGGTCGCGTTCGACGCTTGCGGCATGACGCGACCCTACTCCCCCTGTTGCGATCGGCCTGACGCTGCGGTTCGCGTGATCGGCCAGCGCTCACGCCGGCGTGGGGTGCGTCCCCGCGCCGGCCAGCCACACGCGCACGCGCAGGCCGCCGAGCGGCGCGTCCTCCAGCGCGAGCGCGCCACCGTGGCGGGCCGCCTGGGCCGCCGCGATCGGCAGGCCGAGCCCGGTGCCGGGGCCGTGCGCCACGCTCCCCCGGCCGAAGCGCTCGAGCACCGCGGCGCGCTCGGCCACCGGGATGCCGGGGCCGTCGTCATCGACGAGGATCTCCGCTGTCGCACCGCCGTTCAGCGCGACGGTGACGGCCACCGTCCCGTCGGGGCGCCCGTGGCGCGCGGCGTTCTCCAGCAGGTTGTCGACGAGCATCCGCAGGCTCTCGGGCTCCCCGCTGATGACCGGCCCGCTGGAGGGCGCCTCGAGCCGCGTCCGGAGGCCGGGGTGGCGCATCTTCAGCGCGACGATCGCCGAGTCGGCCAGCTCGCCGAGGTCCACCGGCTCGACCCGCGTCGGGGGTCCGGCCTCGCCGCGCGCGAGCGCCTGCAACTGCTCGACGAGCGCCACCAGCCGGTCGGCGTCGTGCCGCGCGGCGTCGACCGAGCCGGTCGCGAGGTTCGCACGCAGGCTCGTCAGGGGTGTGCGCAGCTCGTGGCCCGCATCGGCGGCGAACCGGCGCGCGCTCTGCAGCGCGGCTTCACGCCCCTCGGCCGACTCCTCCAGGCGGGCGAGCATCGCGTTGAGGTCGCCGGCAAGCGCGTCGACCTCCTCGGGCCCCGCGCCGGAGGGCACCCGCACGCTGAGGTCGGCGGTGCTCGCGACCTCGCCGGCGGTCCCGCGCAGGCGCGCGAGCGGCCCGAGCGCGACCTGCACGAGACCGCGGGTCAGCAGCGCGGTGGCCAGCAGCGCGCCGAGCAGCGAGGCGATCACCAGCAGCCGCAGCCGGCTCGCACGCGCCTGCAGCGGCGCCATGCGCGCGGCGACCTGCAGCCGGGCGCCGCCGCCGAGATCGCGGACGACGGTGCGCCAGTCCTGGCCGCCCGCGGCGACCGTCGCCGGCGTCGCGCTCGCGGCCGGCAGCGGGAAGCGCGCCGGCACCGCCGCACCGCCGCTGTAGGAGACGCCGGTCATGCGCACGACGCGGGCGAACCGGTCGGCGCCCGGGTTGAGCGGTCCGCCGTCGCCGCCCGCGCCTGCGTCGGGGAAGGCATCGTCGGGCGGCCGTGGCACGAGGACGGTGCCGCCCGGGAACGGCCGCCCCTGACCGAGCAGGCCGCCGGCGGGACCGCTGAGGCGCTGCGCCAGGCGCGTCAGGTCGCGGTCGAGCGCGTTGCGATCAGAGCGGGCGCTCGCCAGGACGACCGCGATGCCGGCGACCGCGAGCGCCCCGCCCACGGCCGCGACCGCCGCGAGCGTCACGCGCCCGCTCAGCGACCGCGGGCCGCTCACGCCGCGCCCCCGCTGCGCAGGACGAACCCGACCCCGCGCACGGTGTGGATGATGCGCGGCTCGCCGTCGGCCTCGAGCTTGCGTCGCAGGTAGCTCACGAAGACGTCGACGACGTTCCCGTCGGCCGCCCAGTCGTACCCCCAGACGAGCTCCAGCAGGCGCTCGCGCGAGAGCACGATGCCGGGGTTGCGCGCGAAGACCTCGAGCAGCTCGAACTCGCGTCGCGTCAGCTCGACCGCGCGCTCGGCGCGCAGCACCAGCCGCGCGGCCGGGTCGACGGTCAGGTCACCGACGACGATCGGCGCCGGCTGCGGCGACCCCGGCGCGGCCGGCGCCTCGGCCCCGCCCTCCCCGGCGCGGCGCAGCAGCGCACGCAGCCGCGCGACCAGTTCCTCGACCGCGAACGGCTTGACGAGGTAGTCGTCGGCGCCGGCCTGCAGCCCGGCGACGCGGTCCTCGACCTCGTCCCGCGCGGAGAGGATGAGGATCGGCGTGCGCACCCCGTCGGAGCGCAGGCGCGCGCAGACCGCGCGGCCGCCGAGGTCGGGCATCGTCACGTCCAGGACGACGGCGGCGGGCGGCCGGCGTGCGACGCTGGCGAGGGCCGCACGCCCGCCGTCGGCCGTGGAGACGGCGAAGCCCTCGGCACGCAGGACGCGCTCGAGGGCTTCGCGAATGGCGGCGTCGTCGTCGACGACGAGAACGAGCGGGCTGTCGGTCACCGTCCGTGGATCATCGCTCGCGCAGGGGTCGTCAGCTGATCGTCGCGCCGGACGCGGCGTTCGGCGGGAGGTAGGTCGCGCCCTTCCCGGGCGTCGCGGACGCCGGAGGGCGACCGTGCAGGCCGTGACGGCGGAAGAAGCCGTGGCCCGGCATGCCGGGCCCACCCGGTCCTCCGAAGCCGTGCGGGCCGCCGTCCGGGCCGCCGTGGCCGGGACCTCCGCGGAACCCGACCGGGTGCGCCTTCAGCGCCGCGGTGAGCGTGGCCTCGTCGACGCCCAGCAGCCCTGCGAGGCCTGTCAGGAAGGCGGCCCGCTCGGCCTTGCGCCTGGCCTGCTCGGCCTGGAACTGCTGCTGCATCTGGGCCGGGGTCGGCGGGGTGCCCGACTGCTGGGCGGGGTCGCGGAAGCGCGGCGCCGGCAGGTTGGAGCGGTCGCACTTCAGCGGGTCGGCCTTGCAGGCCTTGATGGCGTCGGCCTGGGCCTGGGTGAGCTCGTTGTCCTTGACCTTCTGGTCGAGCTCCTGCTGCTCGAGCGTGTCCAGCGAGCTCTGCAGCTTCGCGGTCGTCACGCCGAGGGCGCTCGCGAGCTTCGCGAGCTGCGCGTCACGCTGGGCCTGCATCGTCTTCAGCGCGTCCGCCTGGGTCGGCGGCGGCGTGGCCGGCGTGCCGGGGTTGTCCGCGCCGAGGCCGACCGTGGCCAGGACTGCGGCGGTGACGAGCGCCGCGAGGACCGCGGCGAGAAGCGCCTTCATGTGGTGTCGACCTCCGTGCAGGTGGAACGTGGGAGCGCCATCGTGTCGGGGCTCTCTTGGGGAAGTCTGAGGATTCGCCGGGGATCGCGCGCCGCTGCCAGCCGGCTTGCACCTCGTCGGACGCGCTCCCTACCGTCGGGTGCATGTTGCGCGAGGTCAAGAATGCCGAGTTCGTGGCCAGCGGGAGCCTGCTGCGGCGCGGCTGCCGCCTGCATGCCGGCGACACGCCGATCACCGCCACGATCAGCCGCCGCGCCTGGCGCGCCCACCACGCGCTGCAGCGCGAGCATCCGGTGCTGATGACCGACGCCGGCGCGCGGCGCTACTGGTGGTTCCGGGATCGCGTCTACTGGGAGGACGACGGGCTGGAGCCCGACGACGTCCGCGCGCTCGCGCTCGACCGCGAGCGCCGCCGGCGGCGCACCCTCGACCGTGCGCATGCGCTGATGCACGCGCACGCCACCGAGCCGCAGACGGCGGCCGGCCGGCGCACGGGTATCACGCGGGCGGTCAAGCAGGCCGTCTGGGAGCGCTGCCGCGGGCGCTGCGCGGAATGCGGGGCCACGCAGCTGCTCGAGTTCGACCACGTCATCCCGCTCGCGCTCGGCGGCAGCGGCACGGAGCGCAACCTCCAGCTCCTGTGCGCGGACTGCAACCGCGCCAAGGGCGCGTCGTTGTGACCGCGTTCAGTCCGCCACGTGCACGACGAGCTTGCCCGTGTTGGTCCCGTCGAACAGCTGGTTGAGCGCGACCGGCGCGGACTCGAGCCCTTCGGCGACCGTCTCGCGGTGCTGCAGCCGGCCCTCGGCCATCCACGTCGCGAGCTGCGTCGCGCCCTCCGCCCAGCGGCCGAAGTAGTCGAGGATCAGGAAGCCCTGGACGCGCGCGCGCTTGGAGATCAGGACGCTGAAGTTGCGCGGGCCGACCGGGCCCTCCTCGGAGTTGTAGCCCGAGATCAGGCCGCAGAGCGCCACGCGCGCGCCGATGTTGAGGCGACCGAAGACGGCCTCCATGATCTCTCCGCCGACGTTCTCGAAGTCGACGTCGATCCCGTCCGGCGTGGCGGCCTTCAGCTGGGCGCGCCAGTCCGCGTCCTTGTAGTTGATCGCGGCGTCGAAGCCGAGCTCGTCGGTCAGCCATGCGCACTTCTCGGGGCTGCCGGCGATGCCGACGGCGCGGGCGCCGAGGATCTTGGCGATCTGGCCCGCGACCGAGCCGACGGCGCCGGCCGCGGCGGAGATCACGACCGTCTCGCCCTCCTTGACCTGCGCGACGTCGGTGATGCCGAAGTAGGCCGTCAGGCCCGTCATGCCGATCGCGCCCAGGTGCGCGCTGAGCGGGACGTCGACCTCCTGCGGAACCGGCTGCCCCGGGCTGGTGTCCGACAGGACCGCGTAGTCCTGCCAGCCGAACAGCCCCTGGACGATGTCGCCCTCCGTGTAGCGCGGGTGGTTGGAGGCGACGACGCGGCCGAGCGCGCCGCCGCGCATGACCTCGCCGATCTGCACCGGCGGGAGGTATCCGGGGGCGTCCGTCATCCACACGCGGTTCGTCGGGTCGAGCGACAGCCACAGCACGCGCACGAGCGCCTCGCCGTTGCCGATCGCCGGCACCGGCTCGCGGACGAGCTCGAAGTCCTCGCGCCTGACGCGCCCCACGGGGCGCTCCTTCAGCAGGAAGCGGCGATTGACGTCGGACATGCGGGGGAACCTCCGGGGACGCAGCGTGGACGCCGCGGACACTAGATGATCGTGGGCCGAGGTTCTGCGTGGGATTCGGCGCGGGCGCAGTCGTGATCTGAGGCTCGCCGGTATCGTCGGCGCAGGAATGAGCCACGACGTCCTCCTCTTCGCCTCGGTGTTCCTGGCGTGCGCCGTCGAAGGCGTCGAGGCGGTGACGATCGTGCTCGCCGCCGGGATCACCCGCGGGTGGCGCTCGGTCTGGGCCGGCGTCGGCGCCGCGCTCTGCGCGCTGGCGCTGTTCGTCGCGCTGCTGGGCCCCGCGCTCACGGCGCTGCCGATCAACGTCCTGCGGCTCGTCGTCGGCGGGCTGCTGCTCGTCTTCGGGCTCCAGTGGCTGCGCAAGGCGATTCTGCGCGCGAGCGGCTTCAAGGCGCTGCACGACGAGGACGCGATCTTCGCGGCCGAGGTCGCCGAGCTGCGCGCCGTCCCCGTTCCCGTCCCCGGCGCCGGCCTCGACGCGTTCGGGTTCACGGTGAGCTTCAAGGGCGTGCTGCTGGAGGGCCTCGAGGTGGCGTTCATCGTCGTGACGTTCGGCAGCAACCAGCACAACGTCCCGCTCGCCGTCGTCGCCGCGCTGGCCGCGCTCCTCGTCGTCGTGGTCGCCGGCGTCGCGGCCCATCGCCCGCTCAGCCGCGTCCCGGAGAACACCCTGAAGTACGCGGTCGGCGTGATGCTGACGGCGTTCGGGATCTTCTGGGGCACCGAGGGCGCCGGCGGAAGCTGGCCCGGCCAGGACGCCGCGATCCCGGTGCTGGTCGCGTTCACGCTGCTGACCTCGCTCGCGCTCGTCGCCCTCCTGCGTCGCCGCCACGCGCGCCTGGCGGCCATGACGCAGCAGACCGGGGCCGAGGTGCCCGCATGACGCGCGTCCGCGGGTTCCTGGCGTTCCTGCAGGACTTCGTCGTCGGCGACGACCCCGCGATCGCCGCGGCGGTCGTCCTGGCGCTCGGCCTCACCGCCGCGCTGGCCGCGGGCGGCGCCGCGGTCTGGTGGGTCCTCCCGCTCGCCGTCGTCTCCGTGCTCAGCTGGTCGGTGCTGCGCGCGACGCGGCGCTGAGCGCGTCCTTCTACGGCGAGAGGCGCTCGATGCGCCAGCCGCCCCCGTCCGCGGCGCGCGCGTAGACGAACCGGTCGTGCAGGCGGAACTCCCCGGCCTGCCAGAACTCGATCGCCTCGGGTGTCAGGCGGTAGCCGCCCCAGTGCGCCGGACGCGGGACGTCCTCCCCGGGGTGCTGGGCGTCGGCTGCGGCGA
>DATCDC010000097.1:0-30818 GCA_036510915.1 Solirubrobacteraceae bacterium
GCGTGCTCCTGCTCGACGAGATCGAGAAGGCGCACCCGGACGTCTTCAACATCCTCCTGCAGATCCTGGAGGACGGGCGCCTGACGGACTCGCAGGGCCGCACGGTGGACTTCCGCCACGCGATCGTGATCATGACGTCGAACATCGGCGCGCAGGAGATCGCCCGCAACACCCCGCTCGGCTTCGCCGTCAGCGAGGACGAGACGGGCATCACCTACGAGGACATGAAGACGCGGATCATGGGCGAGCTGAAGAAGGTCTTCCGCCCGGAGTTCCTGAACCGCATCGACGACGTGATCGTGTTCCACAAGCTCCAGAAGAGCGAGATCACGACGATCGTCGAGCTGCTCCTGCGCCGCATCCGCTCGTCGCTCGCCGAGCGCGAGCTGCAGCTGGAGCTCAGCGACGGGGCCAAGGACTTCCTCGTCGAGAAGGGCTGGGACCCGTCGATGGGCGCCCGGCCGCTGCGCCGGGCGATCCAGCGCTACATCGAGGATCCGCTGGCCGACTTCGTCCTGCGCTCCGAGCTCCCGCCCGGTGCGACGGTCGTCGTCGACCCGGCCCCGGAGGGCGACGACCGCGACGTGATCCTCACCGTCGTCGAGCCGAAGAAGGTGCCGGCGGCCGTCGGCGGCGGCGATGCGACGGACGTGGTGACCGACGCGGACGCGGGCGACGTCACGCCGGATCCGGCGCCCGAGGCGGCCGACGAGAGCTAGCGTCAGTTCGCACGCAGTCTGCGGGTGAGCGCCGGCGCACTGAAGCTGGACGAGGGCCGCCCCCCGGGGCGGCCCTCGTCGTGGTTCTCAGCCGGCCTTGAGAGGCCCCGACCGCGGGGGCGGGCCGGCTGCCGGATCGCGCTGTGGCGCTCCGAAGCACGTGCTGGTGATCGGCAGAACGGGCGCTGAGCTGATGAGCGGTCGGTTTGAGCGGACGAACGGTTGATCCGGCGCGCCTGAGGGCCTGGTCGCCGGCGGGCGCGCCGCCCGCGCGAACGCCGGCGGGCGTGGGCTGCCTCTAGTGTTGCCCGCATGCCCGGCGACGAGGAGCAGGTGGTCATCAAGGTCCGCGACGGCGGCCCGTACAAGGTGACGGGGCCGATCCGGCTGACCGACGCGGACGGCGTGGAGATCCCGCTCCCGGACGACGGCCGCGCGGTCGTGCTGTGCCGCTGCGGGCGCTCGCGGACGACGCCGTTCTGCGACCGCTCGCACGTCTGCCGGCCCGGGGACACCGCGGTCGTCCACGCGGGCCTGCCGGCGCCCACGCAGGGCGCGCCGTTCCTGCCCGGGCCGGTGTTCGCCGCCCCCTTCCACTTCGAGGGCGACGCGGGCGAGGGCGAGGCCCCGTTCTACGGGCGCTACGCGAACCCCACGTGGGCCGGGTGGGAGGCCGCGCTGGGCGAGCTCGAGGGCGGCGAGGCCGTCGCGTTCGCGTCGGGGATGGCCGCCGCGAGCGCCGTGCTGCTGGAGCTGCTGGGCCCCGGGGACGTCCTCGTCGCGCCCTCCGACGGCTACTACACGCTGCGCACCCTCGCCGAGCGCCAGCTCGTCCCGCGCGGCGTCGAGGTGCGCTACGTCCCCACGAGCGCGGCGGCGGTGCTCGACGCGCTCGAGAGCGCCACGCTCGTGTGGCTCGAGTCGCCCTCGAACCCGCTGCTCGACGTCCTCGACATCGCGGCCGTCGCCGCCGAGGCCCACGACGCGGGCGCGCTCGTCGCGGTCGACAACACGCTCGCCACGCCGCTGCGCCAGCGCCCGCTCGAGCTCGGTGCGGACTTCGCCATGGCCAGCGCCGCCAAGCAGCTGACGGGGCACAGCGACCTCGTGCTCGGCTACGTCGCGGCCGCCGAGCCGTTCCGGGCCGCGGCGCTGCGCACGTGGCGCACGACGACCGGGTCGATCCCGGGGCCGTTCGAGGTCTGGCTCGCGCACCGCTCGCTGGCGACGCTCGGCGTGCGCGTCGAGCGCCAGGAGCGCAGCGCTGCGGCGGTCGCCCAGCTGCTGGCCGCGCGCGCGGACGTGCCGTGGAGCCGCTGGCCGGGGCTGGGCTGCGTCGTCTCCTTCGATGCCGGCGATGCGGACCGGGCACGGCGCTTCCTGCACGCCGCGAAGCTCGTCGCGGAGGCGACGAGCTTCGGGGGCGTGCACACGAGCGCCGAGCGGCGCGCGCGCTGGGGGGGCGACGACGTGTCGCCGGGCGTCATCCGCCTGAGCGTCGGCGTGGAGGACCGCCAGGACCTCCTCGCCGACATCGCGCAGGCGCTCGACGCTGCGGGGTCCTAGCCCTACGGGATCAGCACCGTGTCGATCACGTGGATGATGCCGTTGGAGGCCTTCACGTCGGTCTTGATGACCTTCGACTTGTTGACGTAGACCTTGCCGCCCTTGACGGTGATCTTCACCGACTTGCCGTTGAGCGTCTTGACGGACTTGCCGTTGAGCTTGACGACCTTGCTGGCAGGCACCGCGCCCTTGACGACGTGGTAGGTCAGGATCGACGTCAGCAGCTTCTTGTTCCCCGCGACCTTCTTCAGGGTCGCCTTCGGGAGCTTGGCGAACGCGGCGTTCGTCGGGGCGAAGACGGTGAGCTTCGTCTTGCCGGACAGCGCGCCGACGAGGCCCGCCTTCTTGACGAGGCTGACGAGCGTCGAGAACTGCGGATTACCGGCGGCGACGTCGACGATCGTGTTCGACTTCGCGCCGGCGCTCGCCGGGACGGCGACGGCGACGGACGCCATGACGGCGACCAGGAGAAGGGTGATGCGCTTCATGCTGGGTCCCTCCAGGGATCGGGGCTGGATCTGCGCTGACCTACGCGACCTCACCGCGCCGCGGTTGACCGGGGGAGCCCTTGAGGGGTGTCCTGGCGCGATCGGACTCGCCCGGGGGAACCCGTCGGGTCGACGACCTAAGGTGAGGACATGGCCCGCCCGACGACCGTTCACGTGTGCTCCGCGTGCGGGCACAGCGAGGTCCGGTGGCACGGGCAGTGCCCCTCGTGCGGCGAGTGGAACACGATGGCCGAGGAACGCGCGCCGGCACGAGCCGCAGCCGGCGGCGGCGCCCGGCGCGGCGGCCGCGCACCGGCGGCGGCGGCGCGCCCCGTCGCGCTGCGCGACGTGCGCGCCGACGGCGCACCGCGGCTGCAGACGGGGATCGGCGAGCTCGACCGCCTGCTCGGCGGCGGCGTCGTCCCCGGCTCGCTGGTGCTGATCGGCGGCTCGCCGGGCATCGGCAAGTCGACGCTAACGACGATGGCGCTCGGCCTGCTGCAGGGCTCGGGCCGCCGCACGCTCTACGTCTCCGGCGAGGAGTCGCCGGCGCAGATCCGCCTGCGCGCCGAGCGCCTGGAGGCCGGCTGCGCGCCGGGCGCGCTCGACGTGCCGGTGCTCGCCGAGACCGACCTCGATGCCGTCCTGGCGACGCTCGAGGCCGAGCAGCCCGAGGTCTGCGTCATCGACTCGGTGCAGACGCTCGCCGCGGCGGACCTCTCCGGGGCGCCGGGCACGGTCGGGCAGGTGCGCGAGGTGGCGACGCGCATCATGGAGGTCGCCAAGCGGACCGGGGCGGCCGTCCTGCTGGTCGGCCACGTGACGAAGGACGGCGCGCTCGCCGGGCCGCGCGTGCTCGAGCACCTCGTCGACTGCGTGCTGCAATTCGAGGGCGAGCGCGAGCGGACCTACCGCACGCTGCGCGCGCTGAAGAACCGCTTCGGCTCGACGAACGACGTCGGCGTCTTCGAGATGCGCGACGGCGGCCTGGTCCAGGTCCTGGACGCGAGCGCCCGTTTCGTCGGCGAGGCGACGCGGGCGCCCGGGAGCGTCGTGCTGGCGGCGATGGAGGGCTCGCGCCCGCTGCTCGTCGAGGTGCAGGCGCTCGTCTCGCCGAGCGAGCTCGTGCCGCCGCGTCGCGTCGTCAACGGCATCGACCGCAATCGCCTGGCGCTCGTGCTCGCCGTGCTGGCGCGCCACGCCGGCGTGGGCACCGGCACGGCCGACGTGTTCGTCAACGTCGTCGGCGGCGTGCGCGTCGACGAGCCCGGCGCGGACCTCGCGGTCGCGCTCGCCGTCGCCGGCGCGGCGCGGGGCGTCGTGCTGGGCGGCGAGGACAGCCCGACCCCCGTCGCGGCGTTCGGCGAGATCGGGCTCACGGGCGAGCTGCGCTCGGTCGCCCACCACGACCGCCGTCGCGAGGAGGCGGAGAAGTTCGGTCTCGGCCAGGTCATCTCGCCGGAGAGCGCGCCGACGCTGCGCGAGGCCCTGCGCGCGGGCGCCGTGGGACGGCGCGTGCACGCCGCCGCGTGACGGCCCGTCAAACCCTCAACCCCTGGTAGAATGCTCTGTGATGGCGCACCGGAGCGGGGATGAACTGACCGATCTGGAGAGTCGCCAGGAGCCCCGTCTCGTCAAGTCGCTCGAGATGGTCGCGCCGGGAACGGCGCTCCGCGAAGGCGTCGACAACATCGTCCACGCGCGCACCGGCGCCCTCGTCGTCGTCGGCGATCCGGAGGAGCTGAGCTTCCTCTTCTCCGGCGGCATCAAGCTCGACATCGACTACTCGCCCGCCTACCTCTACCAGGTGGCGAAGATGGACGGCGCGATCGTGCTGAACGCCAACGCGACGAAGATCACGATGGCGAACGTCCAGCTGATCCCGGACCCCACGATCCTCTCGCTGGAGACCGGCACGCGCCACCGCACGGGCGAGCGCGTCAGCAAGCAGACCGACGCGCTCGTGATCGCGATCTCGCAGCGCCGCGAGATCGTCTCGCTCTACGTCGACGGCGCGAAGTACATCCTCGAGGACATCCCCACGGTGCTCGCGAAGGCCAACCAGGCGCTCGCGACGCTCGACAAGTACCGCGTGCGGCTCGACCAGGTCTCCACCCGGTTGACCGCGCTCGAGTTCGAGGGCGGCGCCACGCTGCACGACGTCCTGACCGTGCTCCAGCGCTCGGAGCTCGTCACGCGCATGGCCGTCGAGATCGAGCGCTACATCGTCGAGCTCGGCACCGAGGGCCGGCTGATCGAGATGCAGCTGGAGGAGACGATGGTCGGGACCGCCGCCGACAAGGCCGCGCTGGTGCACGACTATCTCGCCGAGGACGGCGACGAGGCGTTCGCCCAGGCGCTCGACCAGCTCGGGCGGCTGCCCCACCAGGACCTGCTCGACTTCGGGCGGCTCGCCGAGCTGCTCGGGTACGACCGCAAGCTCAACACCCTCGACTACCCCGTGTCACCGCGCGGCTACCGGATCCTGGGGCGCATCCCGCGCCTGCCGAAGATCGTGGTGGCCAACATCGTGGCCGCGACCGGCGGGCTGGACGACCTGCTCGCCGGGAACGACGGGGAGCTCGAGGGCATCGAGGGCGTCGGAGAGATCCGCGCCAAGGACATCCGCGAGGGGCTGCGGCGTCTGCAGGAGATCAATCTCGTCGATCGATACCTGCAGACATGAACGACACGTTTGCTGATGGGACGGACCGGGCACGCACGCCCGGCCGATGACAAGGGAGGACACCATTTCCGAGGAGCAGGAAGACCTCAACATCGAGGACCTCGAACTGCCCGTGCTCGAGCACATCGAGTTCGAGTGCGGTGACAACGTCGTGTATCCGCATCACGGCGCCGGCAAGGTCCTCAAGAAGGAAGCCAAGACGATGTTCGGTCAGGAGCGGATCTACCTGACCATCAAGATCCTCCACAACGACATGACCGTCATGGTCCCGTCGGAGAACGCCGCGAAGGCGGGCCTTCGCCGTGTGATAGACGAAGAGACCGTCCTCAAGGTCCTGGCCGTCCTGTCGGACGACGTGTCTGAGATGCCGAAGAACTGGAACCGGCGCTTCAAGCACAACCGCGACAAGATCAAGACCGGCGACATCTACGAGCTCGCCGAGGTCGTGCGCAACCTCGCCGTGCGCGAGCACCAGAAGGGCCTCTCGACCGGCGAGAAGCAGATGTTCACGCGGGCGAAGAAGATCCTCGCCTCCGAGCTGATGTACGCGCTCGACATGGACGAGACGGAGGCCGAGGAGCACCTCGACAACCTGCTCGCCGAGTCCGCGGGCGCGAAGGTCGCCTCGTAGGAGAGCCGTGCCGGCGGTCGCGTTGGTCGTGGCCGCCGGACGCGGCGAGCGCCTGGGCTCGGACGGGCCCAAGGCGCTCGTCCCGCTCGCCGGGCGCCCGATGCTCCACTGGAGCATCGCGGCGCTGCGGCGCGCCCCCGGGATCGCGCGGATCGTCGTCGCGCTGCCGGAGGGCGTCACGGCGCCCGACGGCTGCACCGGCGTGCCCGGCGGGAGCGAGCGCTCGCACTCGGTGCGCAACGCGCTCGCGGCGGCCGGCGTGGACGCCGACGTGATCCTCGTCCACGACGCGGCTCGGCCGCTGCTGAGCCCCGGGCTCGTCGCCGACTGCCTGGCGGCGCTGGAGGCCGACGGCGGCTGGGACGCCGCGATCGCCGCCGCGCCCGTGACGGACACGATCAAGCGCGCGCCCGACGGGCTCGCCGTGCACGGGACGCTCGTGCGCTCGGAGCTGTGGGCCGTCCAGACGCCGCAGGTCTTCCGCCGGGCCGCCCTGGAGCGGGCGCTCGCGCGCACCGACGCCGAGCTCGCGGCGGCCACCGACGACGCGATGCTCGTCGAGCGCGACGGCGGGCGCGTGCGCGTCGTCCGGGCCCCGCACGACAACCTGAAGGTCACGACCCCCGTCGACCTGGCCGTCGCCGAGCTGCTGCTCGGGCGCGGCTGACACACCGTGTCGAGTCCCGCGCTGCTTGAATCAGCGCCGTGCTGACCGACTATCACGTGCACCTGCGGCCCGACGTGGCCGACGCCATCCCCGAGCGCTACTTCACCGCCGCCAACGCCGAGCGCTACCGCGAGGCGGCCACCGAGCGCGGGATCGAGGAGCTGGGCGTCAGCGAGCACATCTACCGCTTCAGCGAGGCGCTGAGGATCTGGGACAACGGCCTGTGGCGCGAGTTCGCGCGCGACGACGTCGACGCGTACTGCGCGTTCGTGCGCGAGGAGACCGATCTGCGGCTCGGGATCGAGGCGGACTTCGTCCCCGGCCGCGAGGACCGCGTCGCGAGCTTCCTGGAGGCGCGCGAGTGGGACTACGTCGTCGGCTCGATCCACTTCGTCGGCGAGGGCGCGCTCGATCACGAGGACTACGACATCTGGGGCATGGGCCAGGGGCCCGAGAAGGTCTGGACCACATACTTCACCTGGCTGGGCGAGCTCGCCCGCACCGGCATGTACGACATCCTCGCCCACCCCGACCTCGTGAAGCACTGGGGCCGGCGCCGGCCGTCCCCCGAGGGCGACCTGCGTCGCTTCTACGAGCTGGCGATGGACGGGATCGCCGAGTCGCAGATCGCGATCGAGGTCTCGACCGCGGGGCTGCGCAAGCCGGTCGGCGAGCTGTACCCGTCCGCCGCGTTCCTGGAGATGTGCCTCGAGGCCGGCTGCCCGGTCGCGCTGTCCAGCGACGCCCACACCCCCGAGCAGCTCGGCTTCGGCTACGAGGAGGCGCTCGCCCACCTCGCCGAGCTGGGGGTGACCGAGCTCGCGACCTTCGACCACCGCGAGCGCCGGCTCGAGCCGATCGGGGCGCCGGCATGAGCGTGCGCACGGGGATCGGCTGGGACTCGCACCGGCTCGTCGCCGGGCGCCCGCTGATCCTCGGTGGCGTCCGCTTCGAGCACGAGCTCGGCCTCGACGGCCACTCCGACGCCGACGTCCTGACCCACGCCGTCATGGACGCGCTGCTCGGCGCCGCCGGCCTGGACGACATCGGCGTCCACTTCCCCGACACCGACGGGCGCTACCACGGCGCCGACTCGGTCGCGCTGCTCGAGACGATCGTCGCGACGCTGCGCGAGCGCGGCCTGGCGATCGTCAACGTCGACACGACGCTGATGATGGAGCGCCCGAAGCTCGGCGCGCGGCGCGGTGAGATCCGCGCGCGCCTGGCCGCGGCGCTCGGCATCGGGGCCGAGCGCGTGAACGTCAAGGCCTCGACGGGCGAGGGCATCGGGTTCGTCGGGCGCCAGGAGGGCGTGGCCGCGCTGGCCGTCGCGACCCTGAGCGAGGGCTGAGATGCACGGCGACGAGCTCGTCGCCCTCGCCCTGCTCGTCGCCGTCATGGCGCTGCTGATCGGCGCCTACCGCACGAACGTCCCGTACCCGATCCTGCTCGTCGTCGGGAGCGCGCTGATCGCCCTGATCCCGGGGATGCCGAAGGTCGACGTCGACCCGAGCATCATCCTCGTCGTCGCGCTGCCGCCGCTGCTCTACTCGGCGGCGTTCTTCACGTCGCTGCACGACCTGCGGCGCAACATCCGGCCGATCGGGCTGCTCGCGATCGGGCTCGTCGTCATCACGACGCTCGCGATCGGCGTCGTCGCCCACGTCGTCGTGGGGCTGCCGTGGAGCGTGGCGTTCGTCCTGGGCGCCGTCGTCTCCCCGACCGACCCGGTGGCGGCGACCGCGATCGCCGGGCGCCTGGGCGCGCCGCAGCGCTACGTCGCGATCGTCGAGGGGGAGAGCCTGCTGAACGACGCCACGGGCCTCGTCGTCTACCGGATCGCGGTCGTCGCCGTGATCACCGGTTCCTTCTCGCTGGCCCACGGCGCGCTGGACTTCGTCGTCGGCGCGGGCGTCGGCATCCTGATCGGAGCGCTGGTCGGGTTCCTGATCGCCGAGCTGCGACGGCGGATCGAGGACGCGCCGACCGAGATCACGATCTCGCTGCTGACGCCGTACTTCGCCTACCTGCCGGCCGAGGCGCTCGGCGTCTCGGCGGTGACGGCCGCCGTCACCGCCGGCATCTACCTCGGCTGGCGCGCGCCGGAGCTGATCGCCCCGCAGACGCGCATCCAGGCCTACTCGTTCTGGGAGATCATCGTCTTCGTCCTGAACTCGGCACTGTTCGTGGTGATCGGCCTGCAGCTGCGGACGATCCTCGACGGGCTCGGGGGTTCCCCGCCCCTGCGGCTCGCGGGCGAGGCGCTGGTCGTGCTCCTGGCGGTGATCGTTGTGCGCTTCCTGTGGGTCTATCCGGCGACCTACCTGCCGCGCAGGCTGTCCCGCCGCGTGCGCGCCCGGGAGCCGGCGCCGAAGGCCGAGAACGTGTTCCTCGTCGCGTTCACCGGCATGCGCGGCGCCGTCTCGCTGGCGGCGGCCCTCGCGATCCCGCGCACGCTGGACTCCGGGGCGCCGTTTCCCGACCGCGACCTCGTGCTGTTCCTCGTCTACGCCGTGATCCTCGGCACGCTCCTGATCCAGGGCCTGTCGCTCCCGTCGATCATCGAGCGTCTGGGCCTCGGCGGCGACAGCGACGAGGATCGTGAGCTGCGTGCACGGATCCTCGCCGCGCAGGCGGCGATCGGGCGCCTCGACGAGCTCGCGGGGGAGGACTGGGTGCGCGACGACTCGGCGCGGCGGATGCGCGGCATCTACGAGTTCCGCCTGCGGCGCTTCGCGGCGCGGCTGGACATCGAGGACGACGGGAAGATCGAGGAGGGATCGCAGGCCTACCAGCGCCTGCGCCGCGAGGCGCTGGAGGCCGAGCGCGGCGAGCTGCTGCGCCTGCGCCGCGCCGGGGAGATCTCCGAGGAGGCGATGCGCCGCGTCGAGCGCGACCTCGACCTCGAGGATGCGCGGCTGGAGATCTAGCGCCCGCGCGAATGCGTAGATTGGGGCGCGTGCGCGAGATCCGCCTTCATGACACGCGCCGCGGCGAGGTCGTCGCACTCGAGCCCCGGACGCCCGGCAGGGTCGGGATCTACGCCTGCGGCCCGACGGTCTACAGCCGCATCCACGTCGGCAACGCGCGGCCGTTCGTCGTCTACTCGCTGCTGAAGCGCTTCCTCGTCCACGAGGGCTATGAGGTGACGTTCGTCGCGAACGTCACCGACGTCAACGACAAGATCTACGACGCGGCGGCGCGCGCCCGGCCGCCGGTGCCGAGTGCCCAGCTGGCGGCGGAGATGACCGCCGCCTATCTCGCCGACACCGACCTGCTCGGGCTCGGACGGCCTGACCACGAGCCGCTCGCCGGCGAGACGATGGGGCCGATCATCGCCCTGATCCGGGCGCTGATCGACAACGGCAGTGCGTACGCCGCCGAGGGGGACGTCTACTTCCGCGTGCGCAGCGACCCGCGCTACGGCGAGCTCTCCCACCGGGCGATCGACGACATGGACCAGGGCGAGGGCATCGAGGGCACCGCGCGCAAGGAGGATCCGCTCGACTTCGCGCTCTGGAAGGCGCAGAAGCCGGGGGAGGACACCGCGTGGGACGCGCCGTGGGGCCGCGGGCGCCCCGGCTGGCACATCGAGTGCTCGGCGATGGCCGAGGAGCTGCTCGGCGTCGGCCTCGACATCCATGGCGGCGGCAACGACCTCGTCTTCCCCCATCACGAGAACGAGGCCGCGCAGACGCGGATGGGCCGCGGGGAGGACCTCGCGCGCATCTGGATGCACAACGGGATGCTCCAGCTCTCGGGCGAGAAGATGGCCAAGAGCGTCGGGAACATCGCGTCGCTGGCCGAGGTGCTCGACGCCTGGGGCCGCGACGCGCTGGTGCTCTTCTTCTCGACCGCGCACTACCACCAGCCGATCCGCTTCTCCGACGAGGCGCTGACACAGGCGCAGGCCAGCGTGCGGCGGATCCGCGAGGCGGGGCGGCGCCTGGTGCCGGGCCCGTCGCCCGCCGACCTCGAGCCGCTGTGCGAGCGCTTCTTCGCTGCGCTGGCCGATGACTTCAATACGCCGCGCGCGCTCGCCGCGCTCTACGAGTGGATCAGCGAGGCGAACAAGCGCGACGGCGTCGGCGACGCCCATGCCCGCGCGATGCTGCGCGTGCTCGGGCTCGAGAACCTGCTCGACGCGACGGCCGACGGCCCGGACGCCGAGGCGCAGGGTCTGCTCGACGCACGCGAGGCCGCCCGTGCGGCGCGCGACTGGCCCGAGGCCGACCGCCTGCGTGATGCGCTCGCGGCGCTCGGCTGGGAGGTCCGCGACGGCGCGGGCGGCCCCGAGCTCGTGCGGCCGTGATCCTCTACGGGCGCAATGCGGTCCATGAGGCGCTGCGCGCGCGCCGGCGCCGCGTGCACGAGATCTGGGCGACCTCCGGCGCCGCCCGCGAGTCGTGGCTCAGCGGGCAGGCCGTGCCGCGGGTGCACGTCGTGAGCGCCCAGGAGATCGCCGAGCGCGCCGGCTCCGACGGCCACCAGGGCGTCTGCGCCCGCGCCGACGGCTACCACTACGCCGGTGCCCCGGAGCTGCTGCGCGCCGAGGCGCCGCTGATCATCGCGCTCGACGAGGTGCAGGACCCGCAGAACCTCGGCGCGATCTGCCGGACGGCGGAGGGCGTGGGCGCCACCGGGGTCGTGATCCCCGAACGCCGCGCCGCCGAGGTCACCCCCGCCGTCTGCAAGGCATCGGCGGGGGCGGTCGAGTGGCTGCCGATCGCACGCGTGCGCAACCTGGCCGACTTCCTGGGCGAGGCGAAGACCGCCGGGTGCTGGTGCTACGGGGCGGCCGCGGGGCCCGGCTCGATCCCGTATCTGGAGCCCGACTGGACCGGCGGGGTGGTCCTCGTGCTCGGCGCCGAGGGCAAGGGGCTGCGCCCGCGCGTGGCCGGCGCCTGCGACGCCCTGGTGGCGCTCCCGCTGCGCGGGAGGCTCGATTCGCTGAACGTCAGCGCGGCCGCTGCGGCGCTGTTGTACGGAATCTTGCATCGCCGGGTTGACAGCGCTTCATAACTGTGGGATAAACCCCGCGACTTGAGGGTCAACCTCAGGTCGAGAAAAATCTAGCTTCATCGTTCGCAGTTGGCGCCAGGGGAGGAGTGCGCCACTGAGCTCGTCCAACGTTGTCCCTGCAAAGGGACCGAAAGGATCGCTCGTGGCCCGTCTTTCCACTTCCTCTCAAGGTCAGGTTCAGGTCGATGACGGCTACCTGATCGCGCTCGCCAAGACCGGCGACCCCACGGCCTACGATCGGCTGATCCGCCGGTACTACGGGTTCGTCCGGCTCAAGGCCTCGTCCTACTTCCTCGCCGGCGGCGACAGCGACGACCTGATCCAGGAGGGCCTCGTCGGGCTCTACAAGGCGATCCGCGACTACCGGACCGACCGCGAGTCGAGCTTCCGCAACTTCGCGGAGCTCTGCATCACGCGCCAGATCATCACCGCGGTGAAGACCGCCACGCGCAACAAGCACGTGCCGCTGAACCAGTACGTCTCGTTCGCCTCGACGCCCGCCGGCGCCAGCGACGGCGAGCCGACGCTCGACGAGATCCTGCCCGGCTCGACCGTGCACGACCCGGTCAACCAGGTCATCTCGTCCGAGGAGCTGCGCTCGATGGTCGCGTGCCTGTCGACGACCCTCTCCGAGCTCGAGTCGCGGGTGCTGTCGCTCTACCTCGACGGCCGCTCCTACGAGGGCATCGGCGCGCTGATCGGCTGCGACACGAAGACGGTCGACAACGCCCTGCAGCGCGTCAAGCGCAAGGTCGGCACGCACCTCGCCTCGCGCAACGTCGTCCTGTAGGACTAGCGCACGGGCTTCTCGATCAGCGCGCGCAGCAGCCGGTCCAGCAACGGGCGGTTGCGCGCCGCGACGTCCGGCCGCGGCCGGGTGATCTCCTCGAGCCGCAGCCCGTCGATCAGCGCCGCCAGGATGTGGGCGTCCGCGCGCGGCTGCGGCGATCCGGCCCGCTCGAGCGCCCGCGCGCTCAGCTCCTGCACGGCCTGGCCCCACTCCGCGTGGGCGGCCTCGAGCTCCGGGCTGCGCTCGGACTCCAGCTGGAGCTCGTAGCCGGCGCGCACGACGAGCCACTCGTCGGCGAGCTGCTCGACGAGCCACTCCGTCAGCAGGTCGACGAGCGACTCGATGTCGTGGACGTTCGCCAGCGCGGCGTTCGTCGTGCCCTCGACGCGCGCGATCTCATTGGCCGCGACCTGGCGCAGCGCCGCGTCGACGATCTCGTCCTTTGAGGCGAAGTGGTACGTCGTGGAGGACAGCGAGACGCCGGCCTCCTCGGCGACCGCGCGGTGGGTCACCGCTGCGGTGCCGCCGCGCCCGATGATCCGGATGGTGGCCTCGACGATCGCCGCGCGGATCTCCTCCGCGGGCGCGCGGCGGGCGGAGCGTCGGCTCGCCGTCGATGGCGAAGTGGTGGCGTCGGGCGAGGGCATGTGGCGCACGCGAAACTTCGTACCGGTACGTTTGTACCGTAGAAGCTTGTCCTGGTACGTTTGTACCGCATTTGGACGAGCGCGTCCAATGCGCGGATGGCCCGCGCGGCGGCCCTGCGACTCACGGACATCTACATGCCTGACACACCGGATCCTCTCGACATTTCGAACGGCCTCGGACGCCGCGACTTCCTCGCGGTCGGCGCGGGCGCCATCCTCTGCACGATCGGCGGCAAGCGCGTCGCGCTGACCAAGCCCGGTGACGCCGCCAAGGCCGATGCCGCGGCCGCGATGGTCGCGCGCCCCAAGGGCGTCTCCCCGAAGACGCCGATCGCGGGGGTCCCGGGCGCCGACCCCGTCGACAAGCTGACCTTCGAGACGCCCGGGCCGCAACCCGGCTGCGACGTCGTCGAGTACTGGATCCAGGCGACCTCGGCGCTGTGGGACGTCATCCCCTCGCGCCCGCGCCGCGACCAGTGGCACGGCATGAACCTGCCGGGGCCGAGCGTCTTCCGGGCGTTCGTCTACCAGGAGATGACGGCGGGCTTCGCCGAGCCCAAGGGCCCCGCTGCCATGCCCGGCCCGATCCTGCAGGCGCGCGTCGGCGACGTCATCAAGGTCCACTTCCGCAACGGCCTGCCGGCGAAGACCAACCAGGCCGTCACGATGCACCCGCACGGCGTCCGCTACAACCCCGAGTACGACGCCGCGTTCATGGGCGACTTCACCCGAGCGGGCGGCTTCATCGCCCCGGGCGAGGAGTTCACGTACACGTGGGAGTGCCTGCCCCAGTCGGTCGGCGTGTGGCCCTACCACGACCACGGCCCGAATCACACGCTCAACAGCTTCCGCGGCCTGTTCGGCGGCCTGATCGTCCGCGAGCGCGACGCCAAGGTGCCCGACGTCGAAGAGGTCCTCTTCTTCCACCAGATGGCCCCGCCGATCACCGGCCTGCCCGCCAACTACCAGGCGATCAACGGTCGCGCCTACGCCGGCAACACCCCGACGATCCGCTCGAAGGTCGGCCAGGACGTCGCCATCCACGTGATCGGGATGGACAACAACTTCCACGACTTCCACATCCACGGTCACCGTTGGCAGAAGGATGGGACCGGCATCTTCACCGACGTCCCGTCCGTCGGGCCCAACGAGACCGTGACCGCACGCTTCACCGAGGACAACCCCGGGCGGTGGCTCTACCACTGCCACGTCTTCTCGCACATGGACGCCGGCATGGCCGGCTGGTACATCGTCGAGCCGTAGTACACCCCGAGGAGAGGAACCCCGTGTCACCCACCCGCAACAGCGTCGCAGCGCTGGCGATCGTCTCGGTCGCCCTGCTGTCGACCGCCGGCGTCGCCGGCGCCGCGCACATCAGCGCGAACGCCTACCCGCCGCCCAAGAACCCCACCATCCCCTCGACCGCACCCAAGGGGCCGTTCAAGACGCGCACCGTCTGCGCGAAGGGCTGTGCGTACAAGACGATCCAGTCGGCCGTCAACGCCTCGAAGGCCGGCGACACCGTCAAGGTCAAGGCGGGCACCTACAAGGAGCGCGTCGTCATCAAGGGGAAGGGCAAGGCCTTCCTGAAGCTCATCGGCGACCCGAAGAGCCCGGCCAAGGTGCTGCTCGAGGGCAAGGGCTCGGGGCCCGCCACGCTGCCGAACAACGGCGTCACGATCAACGGGGCCGACCAGGTGACCGTCAACGGCTTCACCGCCCGTGACTACTCGGGCTACGGCTTCTTCGTGGTCAACAACAACGGCTACCTGCTGACGAACCTCGTCGCGAAGTTCGTCGGGGTCTACGGCATCTACGCGTTCAACTCGGTCGGCGGCACGATGTCGAACTCGACCGCAGCGTGGAACAACGACTCGGGCTTCTACATCGGCCAGACGCCGCCGCAGACCAAGCCGATCCGCTCGTACGTGCGCAACGTGACCGCCTACGGCAACGTCCTGGGCTTCTCGGGCACGAACAGCAAGTACGTGACGATCACCCAGTCGCGCTGGTTCAACAACGGCCTGGGCATCGTCCCGAACGCGCTGGACTCCGAGAAGTACGCCCCGCCGGACCAGAACGTCATCACCGACAACGACGTGTTCTTCAACAACTGGGACTACTTCGCGGGCGCCCCGTTCAAGCTCCGCGCGAGCGCGACGGACATCCCGTACCCGGTCGGCACCGGCATCCTGCTGTTCGGCGGTCGCAACACCGAGGTCTCGAAGAACCGCGTCTACGGCAACTACCTGATGGGCGTCGGCGCGATCCAGCAGCTGCTGCTCAAGCAGGCCGACGCCAAGGACCTCATCGGCAACCGCATCATCAACAACGTGTTCGGCAACGACGGGAAGAACCTCAACGGTCGCGACCTGTTCTACGACGGCGACGGCAGCAACAACTGCATCAGCGGGAACACGGGCGTGCAGTCGACCGTCCCCGCCGACGCCTCGACGTTCGCGCCGTGCCCCTTCACGGGGACGAACGCCTTCAGCGCCGACGCACAGGGCCAGGCCGTCAACTGGACCGTCACGGATCCGACGCACGAGGCGTTCTGGGTCAAGAACCCGCAGACCGCGATCCCCGGCGTCACCCCGCTGGAGCACTGGACGACATCGATCGGAGTGAAGTGACCTCAAGGACGACGTCGCTCGCACTCCTGGCCCTGACGGGCATCGCGGCACTCGCCGCGGTGCCCGCGCAGGCCGGGACGTCCGCGCAGCGCAAACCACAGAAGAAGACCGTCACGGTCAACGACAACTACTACGGGCCGACGAAGCTGACGGTCAACAACGGTTCCACGATCTCGTGGGACTGGACGGACACGACGGCGGACATCCACGATGTGAAGCTCGTCTCGGCGCCCAAGGGCGTCAAGCAGTTCCAGTCGGGCGAAGGTTCGGCGGGCTATCTCTACAAGAAGAAGCTCACCAAGCCCGGCGTCTACAAGTTCATCTGCACCTTCCACGAATCGGACGGCATGAAGATGACGATCACGGTGCGCAAGTGATGCGCGCCCTCACCATCGCGGGGACGACGCTCGTCGCCGCGCTCGCCATCAGCCCCGTCGCGAACGCCGCGAGCGGCTACCCCGCGCCGAAGAACCCGCTGACCCCGTCGGCGGCGCCCAAGGGCCCGTTCAAGACCCGCACGGTCTGCGCGAAGGGCTGTGCCTTCAGCTCGATCCAGAAGGCCGTCGACGCCTCGAAGGCCGGCGACACGATCAAGGTCAAGCCCGGCACCTACCGCGAGCGCGTGCTCGTCAAGGGCCCGTCGAAGCGCTACCTGAAGATCATCGGCGACCCTGGGAACCCCGGCACGGTGATCCTCAGCGGCATCAGGTCGAGCCCGCGCACGCTGCCGAACAACGGCATCAGCGTCAACGGCGCCGACAACGTGACGATCAACGGCCTGTCCGCCTACGACTACAACGGCTACGGCTTCTTCGCCGTGAACGTCAACGGCTACCTCTACACGAACCTCATCGCCAAGCGCGACGGCGTCTACGGGGTCTACGCGTTCAACTCGGTCGGCGGCACGATCTCCAACTCGACCGCGGCGTGGAACAACGACTCGGGCTTCTACATCGGCCAGACGCCCGTGCAGACCAAGCCCAAGCGCTCGTACATCACGAACGTCGTCTCGTACGGCAACCAGCTCGGCTACTCGGGCACGAACATGCGCTACGTGACGATCACGAAGTCGAAGTGGTTCAACAACGGCATCGGGCTCGTCCCCAACGCGCTGGACTCCGAGAAGTTCGCGCCGCCGGAGAAGAACGTCATCAGCGACAACGACATCTTCTGGAACAACTACAACTACTACGCCGGATCGCCCTGGAAGATCGCGGGCACCTCGACGGGGACGAACTTCCCGACGGGCATCGGCGTGCTGCTGTTCGGCGGCCGTGAGAACCGGGTGGAGAACAACCGGATCTGGGGCAACTACACCGCCGGCGTCGGCGGCCTGCAGCAGGCGCTGCTCAAGCAGATCGACGCGCAGGAGCTCGTCGGCAACATCGTCCGCGCCAACGACTACTCCAACGGCGGCAAGAACCCCAACGGCCGCGACCTGTTCTACGACGGCGACGGGAAGAACAACTGCTTCGACCCGACCGGCACGACGAACAACGAGCCGGCCGACAACCGTACGCTCGTCGCCTGCGGCGCGGAGGGCTACACCGGCCCGAACTTCTACAGCGGCGTCGGGTTCGCGGGCGGCAAGTCCGACCTCAACGCGCTGCTGACGGGCAACCCGGAGTTCGCCACGGGCGCCAGCTGGTCACTGAGCATCGACAAGGCCAAGCCGGCGACGGCCGAGGCGATGTGGATCAAGCCCGCCCAGGCGCCGATCCCCGGCTACACGATGATGGAGCGCTGGACGAAGGCGATCGGCGCGAACTGATCGAATCGTTGTCCACGTGACGGAGCGACGGGGCGCCTTTGGGTGCCCCGTCGTCGTCGTGGGTCGTCGTGCGTTGGTGGTCGCCCGCCGGCTCGTCCCGGCGCTCGCGGCGGGACCGCGCGGGCGATGAGGCAGGCGAGGTGAAACCTCATCGCTTGACGGGATGGCGCCCTCGCGGCCTGCCGCAGCCGCTCAGACCGGCGCCTCCGTCGTCGCCGCGGTTCAGGCCGCCCCGACGCCGCGAACTACTTCGCGAACGGCAGCACGGCGAACGCGATCACCGCGTAGTGCGCGCCCGCGGCGCCGGTGACGAGCGTGTGGAAGATCTCGTGGTAGCCGAAGGTCTGCGGGCGCGGGTCGGGCCGCCCCGTCGCGTAGATCACCGCGCCGGTGGTGTAGAGCGCGCCGCCGAGGGCCAGCCCCAGCACGGGCAGCCAGCCGAGGCTCGTCCAGAGCTCCGGCACCGTGACGACCGCGACCATGCCGAGCGTCACGTAGACGATCGCCGAGACCCACTTCGGGGCGTTCACCCAGGCGAGGCTGAGCACCACGCCGGCGAGCGCGCCGCCCCAGACGACGGCGAGGATCGTCGTCGCCAGGGCGCCCTTGAGGACCAGGAGGGCGAACGGCGTGAAGGTGGCCGCGATGAAGACGAAGATCATCGAGTGGTCGAGTCGGCGCATCCACGCGCGACCCTTCGGCGCCCAGTCATGGCGGTGGTAGAGCGCGCTGACACCGAAGAGCCCGCAGATGCCGAGCGCATAGATCGTCGTGGCGAGGCGCTCGCGGCCGCTGGAGGCGGCGACGAGGATCGCGCCGAGCAGGATCGCCGTCCAGAAGGCGTACTCGTGGATCACGCCGCGCAGGCGCGGCTTGACCCGCGCGACGACGGCGGCCGCGCGGTCGGCGGCCTCCGCGGCGCCGACCCGGGCGGCCTCGACGCGGCGGCTCGCAGCGTCCTGCGCCACCTCGACGCCGCGGGCAGCCGCCTCCTGGCCGCGCTGGACGGCGTCGACGGCCTGATCGCGCATGCGCTCGACGCGCTCGGTCATCGACGGAGCGTACTCCGGTCGACCGTGACCGCAAGGGCGTTCGGCGGGTGGGCGAGCCGGGTCAGCCGCCGTAGGCGCCGTGCAGCAGCGCCATCATCGTGCCGGCGCCACCGGAGGGCGTCCCGCTCGCGTCGGAGAAGCCGATCTCCAGGTGCGGGCCGGTCGAGATCCCGACGATGCCGGCGCCCACCTCGCCGATCACCTGGCCGGCGCCCACGTGTGTGCCGATCGCCACGGCGTTCCCCGGGCCTGCATGCCCGTAGTAGACATAGCGCCCGTCGTCGAGGTGCAGCACGGGCGCCCATGCGCCGAAGCCGCCGATCCCGTGGAGCACGACGGTGCCGGAGCCGACCGCGATCAGCGGGGTGTGCCCGGGGGCCGAGATGTCGACGCCCTGGTCGAGCGACCAGGTGCCCGGCGGCGATGCGGCGCCCGAGGGCATCGGGAAGACGAACCCGCCGCCGCGCAGCAGGTTGCCGGGCGAGACCGGCGCGCCGGAGTTCTGCTGCACGGTCGCCGCCTGGCGCTGCTGTACCGCCGCCAGCTGGGCCTGCAGGCGCGCCTCCTGGGCGCGGACCCCCGCGAGCGCCGCAGAGGTCCGGTTGCGCGCGCTCAGCAGCGGGGCGCGCCGGCGCAGCAGCGCGAGGCGCAGCGTGTCGATGCGATTGCGCGCGGCGAGCATCGCCGTGGTGCGGCGCTGGGCGTCGGCCTCGAGGTTGCCGAGCAGCGTCGCCTGCGCGATCACCTGCGTGCGGGCGCGCTTGTCGGCGCCGAGGATCCGCGTGTTGCGGTCCTGCACGTCGCGCAGGAACGTCGCCGTGTCGAGCAGGTCGGCGAACCCGTGCGCGCTCAGCACGACGCTGATCAGGTCCGGGCGATTGCCCTCGTACTGGCCGACGAGGTTGGCCGTGAGCGCGACGTTCGCGCGCTCCAGCGCCTGCTCGAGTCGCACGAGCCGCGCCCGCGCCGCGCGCAGGCGGCCCTGCAGCGCGCCGACGCGCGCCTGCTCGGCGCTCAGCGCGGCCTGCTCACGGTCGAGCCGCGCCTGCACCTGGTCGATCGAGCCCTGGACGGCGGCGACGCGCCGGTTCTGCGCCGCGAGCGTCTGCTGCAGGCGCTGCGCCGCGGCGTGCTTGGAGGCGACCGACGGCGCCGACTGCCCGCGCGCGGCGACCGGGAGCGCGGCGAGCAGGGCCGCCAGGGCGCAGAGAACCATGGCGCGAGCCCGCATCCCTTCAGTGTCCCGGTCGGCGCCCGCCTGTGCGACAGCTGCCACGGCGCTTGCAGGGCGCGTGCCCCGCCGGGGCCTGCTATCACGCGGTCAGCGAGCCGAGGTCGCTGCGTGGATCGGCGGGATCCGGTCCGCCCACGGCTGCGCCTGCTCGAGCTGCGCAGCGAGCGCGAGCAGCGTCGACTCGTCGCCGAAGCGCCCGACGAGCTGCATGCCGATGGGCAGGCCCTCCTCGCTCGTGTGCAGGGGCAGGCTGATCGCCGGCTGGCCGGTGGCGTTGAAGACCGGGAGGAACGTCTCGAGGTCCGACCACGAGGCGAACAGGTCACGCGGAGCGATGCTCGCCGTCGCGTCGTAGCGCCCGATCGGCGCAGGAAGCGCCCCCAGCGTCGGCGTGAGCAGCGCGTCGTAGCGGGTGAAGAAGCCGCCGACCTGGCGCGTGATCGTGTTGACGTCGCCGACCGCGTCGAGCAGCTCGCCGGCGCTGACGGTGCGGCCGTGCTCGACCATCGCCAGCGTCGCGCTCTCGAGGTTCTCCGGCCCGGGCTCGCGCCCGACGTGCGCCGCGAAGCTGTCGACCGAGTGCGAGGCGTCGGCCGACCAGATCGTGGTCATCGTCCCCAGGAACAGCTCCCAGTCGAAGTTCGGCCGCGCCGGCTCGACCTCATGCCCGAGGCCGGAGAGCAGGGCGGCGGTCGCCTCGCAGGCCGCCTGCACCTGCGGATCGCCCACCCGCCCGGACCACGGCTCGTGGCAGAACGCGATGCGCAGCGGCCGGCGCGGGCCGTGGAGCTCCTCGCCGTATGCGCGGGCGGGCGCGGGCGCGACGTTGGGATCGCCGGGCGCCGGGGCCGCCAGCACGTCGAGCGCGACCGCCGTGTCGCGCACACTGCGCGTGACCACGAAGTGCACCGCCCAGCCGCCCAGCGGTTCGGCGGCGGACGGCGCCCAGGTGACGCGCCCACGCGTCGGCTTCAGGCCGACGACGCCGCAGGCGGCCGCCGGGATGCGGATCGACCCGCCGCCGTCGCTCGCGGTGGCGACCGGCACGATGCCGGCGCCGACGGCGGCCGCGCTCCCGCCGCTCGACCCGCCGGCCATACGCTCGGCGCTCCACGGGCTGCACGTCGCACCCTGCGCGAGCGTCTCCGTCGTTCCCATCACGCCGAACTCCGAGGTCGTCGTGCGCCCGACCGGCGCGAACCCGGCCCCGCGCAGCCGCGACACCATCTCGGAGGGGTGATGAACGACCCAGCCTTCGGCCAGCCGGCTGCCGTTCTCGCACGCCCGTCCCGCGTCGCCGTGGAACAGGTCCTTCACCATCAGCGGCACGCCGGCGAACGGACCCCCGGCCGCAGCGGCGGCCTCGCCGGCGGCCTCGTGGTCGGGGTACGTCTCGACCACCGCACCGAGCGTGGGATTGAGCTGCTGCGCCGCGGCAGCCGCCAGCGCCGCAAGCTCGGCGCCGGCGACCTCGCCGCGGTGGACGAGGCCCGCCAGCGCGAGGCCGTCGTGGCGTGCGTACTCCGCGAGGTCCATGTGCCGAGAGTATGCCGATGGTCCTGAAGGGGCCTGTCGGCCGGGTGCGGCCCTACCCTGTGGAGCGATGGTCCCACCGGACGCCGCCACCCCGGAGACCTGCGCGCTCGACGTCACCTTCCGCTCCGTGGTCGAGTGGGAGGCCGGTCCGCACGTCGTCGAGGCCTTCGCCCCCTCCTGGCCCGCCTACCGCCGCTGGTTCCTGCGTGACGGCGAGGAGCGCCGCTCCTCGTACGCCGACGGCTTGCGCGCGCTCGAGCAGCACATGCCGGAACTGCTCGGGACCTATGAGCGCCTCGTCGAACTGCATGGCGGCGGCGACGTCGAGGCGCGCTTCCTCTCGCTCTGGAACCCGCCGCCGCTGTTCGCGGGCTGCTCGATCGCGGCCTGGCCGGGCGCGGGCGGGCCGGCGCTCGTGCGCAACTACGACTTCGTGCCGATGCTGTGCGACACGACGCTGCTGGCCAGCGCATGGAACGGCACGCGCGTGCTCGCGATGAGCGACTGCCTGTGGGGCATCCTCGATGGCGTCAACGAGCACGGCCTCGCCGTCGCGCTCGCGTTCGGCGGACGCGACATCACCGGCCCGGGCTTCGCGGTCACGCTCGTGCTCCGCTACGTGCTCGAGTTCTGCCGCAACGTCGACGAGGCGGTCGCCGCGATCTCGCGGATCCCCGTGAACCTCGCATACAACGTCAGTGTGGTCGACGCCTCCGGTGCAGCGGCCACGGTCCAGCTCTCGCCCGACCGCGAGGCGCTCGTGACGGGCGCACTGAGCTGCGGCAACCGCCAGGTCGCCAACGATTGGCGCGAGTACGAGGAGTTCAGCGGCACGGTGGAGCGTGAGGCGCTGCTGGCCGCGGCGCTCGCAGATACCGGGACGACGCGCGCCTCGCTGGAGGGGCTGTTCCTGGCCGAGCCGGTCTACCGCCCGCCGGCCACGAACCCGTGGGGCACCGTCTACACCGCCAGCTACGACACCACGTCGCCCGGCGTGCGGCTGCTGTGGCCCGACGCCGAATGGGCGATGTCACTGGCCGAACCGCACGAGGAGCACGTCGAGCGATCGATCCTCGCCCAGATTCCCCCGTCGCCGCCGCTCGAGTGGCGCGTGCCGGTCTCGGCACCGGTCATCGTCGCCTGACGGATCGGCCTGCGGGTGCCGAGCTCTTGGGCCACCGCGCAGTGGCCGTGGCGCCCGCGGCGTGAGAGGCTGGCACGCGTGACCCCTGCCAGGCGATCGGCGCGCCCGAAGGTCTCCGGGCTGTCGGAGATCTACGGCTTCCTGCGCAGCAACCAGAAGCCGATCTACTTCGTCTCGCCCACGCCGTACAACATCCTCGGCGTCGACCAGTGGGTCGGCGCGATGGAGTACATCGAGTACTTCGACACCTTCGACGGCCTGCATCCGCACTCGTTCATCCCGCACCGTGAGAGCCCGCGCGAGTTCGAGTCGTTCGAGTCGGTGAACACCTACCTGCTCGGGCACAAGGACGTCATCGACCATGTTCGCGGGCGCGGGACCGACGACGCGAAGGTCCTGTTCGTCATGTTCGACGAGGACACCGAGACGCTGGCCGGCGAGCTCGGCCTCGACATCGCGCTGCCTCCGCGCGAGCTCCGGGAGCACCTCGACTCGAAGATCGTGACGACGGAGCTGGGCAACGCCGCCGGCATCGCGTCGGCGCCGAACGTCCTCGGCCACGCTGCGAGCTACGAGGAGCTGCTGGAGCTGGCACGTGGCGCCGGCCTCGGCGACGACCTGGTGGTGCAGACGCCGTACGGTGACTCCGGGCGCACGACGTTCTTCGTCCGCAGTCGCGCCGACTGGGACGACTGCGCGGAGGACTGCACCGACGAGCAGCTCAAGGTGATGCGCCGGATCGCGCACGTGCCCGGCACGGTCGAGGCGGTCGCCACGCGCCACGGCACCCTCGTCGGCCCGATCCAGACCGACCTCACCGGGTTCGAGGAGCTGACGCCCTATCGCGGCGGCTGGTGTGGCAACGACATCTACCCGGGGGTCTTCGACGAAGCGGCGCGCGCGGCGATCCGCTCGATGGCCCAGCGCCTGGGCGACGAGCTCTACCGCAACGGCTACCGCGGGGTGTTCTGCCTGGACTTCCTGCTCGACACCGGTGGGGGCGAGGTCTACCTCGGCGAGATCAACCCGCGCATCTCGGGCGCGAGCCCGCTGACGAACCTCGTGACGTCGAAGTACGGCGGCACGCCGCTGTTCGTCTTCCACCTGCTCGAGTTCCTCGACGTCGACTGGGAGGCCGACGTCACGCGCGTGCAGGAGCGCTGGAACGAGTTCGACGCCTGGAGCCAGCTCGTGCTCAAGCAGACCGACGACACGGTGGAGCTCATCACCGACGCACCGGCGTCGGGGTTGTGGCGCATGGTTGACGATGGCTCGATCGCGTTCCTGCGTGCGGAGACCGACTGGCACGCGGTCGGCGGCGAAGACGAGGCGTTCTACTTCCGCGTCTACGGGAAGGGCGAGTACCGCTACCCCGGCGCCGACCTCGGGATCCTCGTGACGCAGGGCCGGATGCAGACCGACGACCGCCGCCTGACCGAGCGCGCGCTGCGCTGGTCGTCCGCGATCACCGCGCAGTTCCACGGCATCGCGCCGGAGGAGGCCGTCAAGGTGCCCGAAGCCCGCTTCACGAAGTGGTTCTGAGAGCCGCCACAAGGAGACGCATGCATCCGCTGGAGCCACTGACGGCTGACGAGATCCACGCTGCGGCCGACGTGCTGCGCCGCGAGCGCGGCGTCGGCGAGCGCTGGAGGTTCTCCGCGATCAACCTGCGCGAGCCCTCGAAGGCGGCGCTGGCCGGTTTCGGCCGCGGCGAGCCGGTCGCGCGCGAGGCGGAGCTGATCGTCTGGAATCGCGACGACGGCATGGTGCGCGACGCGCTGGTCGACGTCGCCGCGGGGACGCTGCTCGACTGGCGCGAACGACCCGGGGTGCAGGCGAGCCTGACGTACGACGAGTGGCACGAGTGTGATCACGCGCTGCGCGAGCACCCCGACGTCATCGCCGCGCTCCAGCGGCGCGGCGTCGAGGACATCGACCTCGTCCTGATCGACGTGTGGCCGTTCGGGCAGCACCTCGTGCCCGGGCACCTGCGCGGCCGGCGCCTGGGGTGGTGCGACGTCTGGGTGCGCCGCGCCCAGGGCTCCAACCCGTACGCCCGCTACGTCGGCGGTCTGCACCCGATCGTCGACCTCAACCTGATGGAGATGGTCGAGCTCGAGGAGTCCTACGTCGCCGACCTCCCCGACACCATGGGCGACTACGTGCCCAAGCACGTGCCGGGGATGCAGCTTCGCGACGATGTGAAGCCGCTGGAGATCGTCCAGCCCGAAGGGCCCTCGTTCACGCTTGTCGGGCACGAGCTGCGCTGGCAGCGCTGGCGGATGCACGTCGGCTTCACCTTCCGCGAGGGGCTCGTCCTGCACGCCGTCGGCTACGAGGACGGCGAGCAGGTGCGGCCGATCGCCCACCGGATGTCGTTCGCCGAGATGGTGATCCCCTACCGCGATCCGTCCCCCGACCACTTCCGCCGCACCGCGTTCGACATCGGCGAGATCGGCCTCGGCGTGTCGACCGTGTCGCTCGAGCTGGGCTGCGACTGCCTGGGGGAGATCCGCTATCTGGACGCCGTCGTCAACGACACGCGCGGCGAGCCGCAGACGATCCGCAACGCCATCTGCATCCACGAGGAGGACAACGCCGTCCTGTGGAAGCACGTCGACCCGGCGGTGGGCGCCGAGGTGCGCCGCATGCGGCGCCTGGTCGTGTCCTTCCACGCGACCGTCGCCAACTACGAGTACCTCGTCTACTGGCGCTTCTACCAGGACGGCAACATCGAGTGCGAGGTCCGCGCGACGGGGATCATGGTGACGAGCCCCCAGCGCGGGGACGGATCGCCGCACGGAACGATCGTCGACAACGACGTCTACGCGCCGTTCCACCAGCACTTCATCGTGGCGCGGCTCGACCTGGACGTCGACGGCGAGGCCAACACGGTCTGCGAGACGCACACCGAGGCGCCGCCGATCGGCCCCGACAACCCGCACGGGCTCGCGCTGGTGCAGGTCTCGACGCCGCTGCGCAGCGAGCACGCGGCACGCCAGGACTACGACTGGGCCTCGCAGCGCGCCTGGAAGGTCGTCAACCCCTCGCGGCGCAACGCCAACGGGGCGCCCGTCGCCTACAAGCTGGTGCCCGGCGGCTGCTTTCCGTCGCTGCTCGACCCGCAGTCGCCGGTCGCGCAGCGCGCTCAGGCGATCCAGCATCAGCTCTGGGTGACGCCGTTCGAGGAGGGGGAGCGCTGGCCCTGTGGTGAGTACCCGATGCAGGGCGTTGACGACGGGCTTCCGGCGTGGACGAGTGCCGACCGGCCGATCGAGGACACCGATGTGGTGCTCTGGTACGTCTTCGGGATCCACCACATCACGCGCGTCGAGGAATGGCCGATAATGCCGGCCGACACCGTGTCGTTCTGGCTCAAGCCGACCGGATTCTTCGACCGCACACCGGCGATCGACGTGCCCCCGCGCGAGCACTGCCATCCGACGAGCTGAGCGGGGGCCCGCGGGCGCCGGTACTGTCTCAGCAGCACACGCCGGAGTGGCTCAGCCGGCCGGAGCAACCGCCTTGTGAGCGGCCCGTAACCACCGAAGGTTGCGGCGCAGAAACACGAGGACCCCACATCCAGCGCGGGGCCCCTAGCTGGGCCAGCATCCCCTCAACCGCGGTGACCCGGTACGAGGGATCGTAGACCGGCGTCCACTGGTGCCGCCAGCGGCCCCGTCGGCCGCGCCCGCCCCGGCGCGCATCCTCCGGGTTGTCGGTCCTTGGAGGCTTGGCGGAACCGCTGGCTGCACACTCAGACTACGCCGATCCGCTGAGCGTGCCGGGGCAGTCTTCTGACCGCGGCCTTCGTCGTTCCCAACGCGCGCACCGCCTCGAAGCGTGCCCAGAGGCACGACGACCCCGCATCTCAGCGGGGTCATCGCGCGTCAGCAGCTCTGCCAGGCGCCGGGGGTCGACCGGACCGTCGTAGTCGCCGTCCGCGGGAACGGTACAGACGCGAACCTGAGCGGATCCTGACCAGGCCGCTTGTTGCGGACGTTTGTCGTTCCAGCGTGGCGCGCGACGGCCCCGCCATGCGCAGCGCGCGCGGTCCGCGAGCAGTCCCGGCGATGGGTGCGTGGATGACCGGGAACGCCGTTGCCATCGGGCGAACCGGTACCGTGCCTTCACTCCCGCCGGAGTAGCTCAGCTGGCCAGAGCAACCGCCTTGTAAGCGGTAGGTCACGGGTTCGAATCCCGTCTCCGGCTTCAGAGAAGTCCTGCTAATCAGCGTGTTCTGGCGGCTTGGTTGTCTTCAGCCCTGTTCTTGTCCTACAATCTTGTCCTCCAGCAGCCCGGAACAGGTCCGCGGCCAGGAGCGCACATGGCAAAGGCAGGCACGGGCCACCTCCGAGTCGAAGAGCGCAAGGGCGCCCGCGTCTGGGTCGCGAAGTACGCCCGCGCCGAAGGCGGCGCGACCCGCAAGGTGCTCGGCCCCGCGTGGGCCAAGGACAGCGGTCGCAAGACCGAGCGCGGCGCCACGATCTGGCGCGTCGCCGACGGGCCCAAGCCCGAGGGCTACCTCACCCCGCGCGAAGCCCAGGCCGCGCTCGAGGACATCCTCGCGCAGGAGCGTTCCAAGCCGGCCACCCCGCGGCCACGCGTCGCGGCCCGCACGTTCGGCGACGCGTGCCGCGCGTACCTGACCTACGCCCACAGCGAGCAGGAACGGCCCGTCGCCGATTCGACGCTCCGCAACTACGCCGGCGCCATCGAGGTCCACCTCATCCCCGCGTTCGGCGAGGCGACGCCGATCCGCCGCATCACCGCGGAGCGCATCAACGACTTCCGGGCCGATCAGCTGAAGAGCGGCCGCAGGGCGCCGCACGGCAAGGGATCGCGCGGGCGCCCGATGACCGCCAAGCCGCGATCCCGCGAGGCGGTGCGACGCGACATGCTCGTCCTGGGCGGCGTCCTGAAGCTCGCGCGCAAGCGCGGCTGGATCGCCTACAACCCGATGCCCGACGTCGAGCGCATCGCCGCGCCCCAGCCCTCGGGCGACTTCAACGTCCTCGACGCAGCCCAGGTCGAGGCGGTCGCCCGCGCGGTGCAGGCCGGATGGACAGCGGTCGAGCCCGGCGCCCGAAAGCGCACCCGCGTGACCGAGGCCGAAGCGACGCGGCTGACCGGGCAGCGGCGAGCGACCGCCGCGACCCACGCCGCCGTCATCCGCCTCGCCGCATACACCGGCTTGCGGCTCGGGGAGCTCCGCGCGCTGCGCTGGCGTGACGTCGACTTCGCTCGGGCGGTCGTCCACGTGCGCCGCAACGCGCCCGCAACGGCGGCGGCGGGGAAGGTGAAGGCGCCCAAGTCGGGCAGGGTTCGGTCGGTGCCGCTGTCCGACCCGGCGGCCCGCGTCGTCGACGCCATCCACCCTGAGCGCCGGCCCAGGCCCGACGACCTCGTGTTCCCCTCCCCCGCCACCGGTGGCCTGATCGACTCCGGGGATCTGCGCGACACGTTCTACGCCGCGCTCGCCGCCGCCGGCCTCGGGCAGCTGCGCGAGAAGCCCGAGAACCCGATCACCTTCCACGACCTGCGCCACACGTTCGGGACCATCGCCGTCGCGGGCGGCGCCCAGCTGCTCCAGGTGCAGGCGTGGATGGGCCACTCGAACATCGCCACGACGATGCGCTACCTGCACCACGTTCCACGTCACGACGACGCCGCGCTGCTGACGCGCGCGTTCGCGGTCGAGTCCGGCGCGATCGACGAAGCCGCCGAGCACCAGCCGGCCCTCAGCTGACGTGCGAGAGCCGACCGGCGAGAACCGCTCGCTCGACCTCGCCGCGCAGGAACCGCACGTTGCGCCCGACGCGGTAGTGCGGCAGGCGCTCCTCACGGGCGTACTGCGTGACGGTCTTGACCGGGATCCCGAGCAGCACGGCCACATCCCCCGGATGGAGCATCGGCTCGGTCAGCATCGGCAGCGGCTGGCCGCGGTAGTGCTCGACGGTCGCCGCGAACGCCGGATCGTCGAGCGCCGACGCGCACGCCTGAACGCCTGATCGATCACCGTCACGCCGTCGCCCGCTCGCGCTTGCGCGCCGGTCGCTCGCCCATGCCATCCATGCCGCGCGTCTCGGCGCACGCGCCCAACACTGTTGCTCGCCAGGGCCGAGACCCACACGCCATGGCGCCTGCGACACGACTCCGAACCCGCGCGAGGAGACCCGTTCTCGCTCGGGCACAGATCGGGCACAGCTCGGGCAGGGCTCGGGCACAGCTCGGGCACAGCGGCGGGCACCTGACACGTGGAACACGCTGATTTCCAGGGGATTCGCGCGAGGTGTCCTGGCGGACACCTCGCGCTTTGCGCTCGGTCTCGCACGGGCACCACCGGCCGGCCCGCCTGCGGCGTGCCTCTCGCTGCGCTCGCCGTGCCGCCCGGCGAGAAGGTCCCGAGGGACCCCGGCCGGCCCCTCACGGGGCCGGCCTCACGCCGCTTCGCGCCGCCCGACGGCTGGCGCCGTCCCGGCGGCCTGGCGGCCGCCCATCGGTCCCCCGGGACCACCAGCACACGCCGACACCGCACCGCTCTCGCAAGACCAGGCTCACTTCATACGCGAGCAGCGAACGCGCCTTGAAGGCGCCGCCCGCCGCCACGCGGCTGCTGCTCTTCGGGGCATGAAACTGGGTGTGGGGGCTGCTGGTCGGTTCGGGCGGCGGTAGCGTTGGTCGGACTGGGACAGGGGCTCCCGGGAGAACGCTGAGGGCAGGCCGTCTTTTGGACGATGGGCTTCGAGCCCGCCTTTTCGTTGGCCGCCCCTGCGACTTGCCCGGTTGCGCTGCGAGCGCGAATCCGTCTGTGTCGTTTGCCCACCGGTTCTCCCGTCTGTTGTCGGTTGAGCGAGAGGAGCTGGGAGATGAGATCGGTTGGTTTGGATGTCCATCGCGATTTCTGTGAGGTCGCGATCATCGACGCGGTCGGCGCGCGTTCGCGGGGGCGCGTGCCGAGCACCCGCGAGGCTCTGCAGCTGTTCGCGCAGTCGCTGGCGCGAACGGATCGGGTGGCGTTGGAGGTGACCGGCAACGCGTGGGAGATCGCCCGGATCCTCGAGGCGCACGTCGCTGGGGTCGTGGTGGTCAGCCCGACGGATACGGGGATTCGTCAGGCGCGCGCGAAGACCGACCGGTTGGATGCGTTGGCGTTGGCCAGGCTGTTGGCGGCTGGGTCGCTGGATGGGGTCTGGATGCCCGACGAGCCGGTCAGGGCGATGCGCCGCCGGCTCGCCCGGCGCTCGCAGCTGGTCAACGCGCGCTCCAGGGTCAAGAACGAGATCCACGCCGTGCTCGTGCGCCGCCTCAAGGGCCGCCCGCCGGCCAGCGACCTGTTCGGGCGCAAAGGGCTCGCATGGCTCGCCGAGCAGCAGCTGCCCGTCGAGGAGCGCGAGAGCGTTGACGCTGGGCTGCGCCAGATCGCGTTCCTGGATGGTGAGGTCGCCGAGGTCGAGCGGGTCATCGCGCTGCAGGCGATCGGGTGGCCGCAGATCGGGCGGTTGATGAGCGTGCCCGGGGTCAACCTGATCGTCGCCGCGACGTTCCTGGCGGCGGTCGGGGACATCCGGCGCTTTGAGAGCGCCAGCAAGGTCGTCGGCTACCTGGGCCTGGATCCCAAGGTCCGCCAGTCCGGGGAGGGCCCGGCCAAGCATGGCCGGATCTCCAAGCAAGGCTCCGCCCACGCCCGCCATGCGCTGGTCGAAGCGGCCTGGAGCGCGGTCCGCCAACCCGGGCCACTGCACGCCTTCTACCAGCGCGTGCGCGCACGACGCGGCCATCAGATCGCGATCGTCGCCTCGGCGCGCAAACTCGCGTGTCTGTTCTGGTGCATGCTGACCCGCGGCGAGGACTACGCCTACGCCCAGCCATCGCTGACCGCCAAGAAGCTGCGCCGCCTGGAGCTGACCGCCGGCGCCCCCAAGGCGCAGGGCACGAGCGCGATCTGGTCCACCAACCTGGCGATGCGCGACGCCGAACGCGCCCTGGCCGAGCAGGCCGAGCTCGCCTACAAGCGAACCGTCGCCGACTGGGCAGCGACCAGGCCGGCGAAGGCGGGCGCGAGTGCGACAAAGGGGCACGCATCCAAAGAGCCCTCCAAGGGCTAAAGCCGCGTGGCAGACCACAGCCCCAGACGTCTGCGCTTCGCTAGGTCAGTCACCCGCGCCCGACACCAACGATCCCACACGGAGGCAAGCAACACCACTTGACTTTCATCCGTCGTCCAAAGCG
>DATCDC010000098.1:0-31047 GCA_036510915.1 Solirubrobacteraceae bacterium
GAGCCGCTCTCGAGGGCGGCCAGGACGCGCGGCAGGTCGCTCTCGCTGACGAGCACCTGGCGCGGCTTGGAGCCCTCGTAGCCGGAGATGATGCCGCGGCGCTCGAGCATGTCGATGAGGCGGCCGGCGCGGGTGTAGCCCAGGCGCAGACGCCGCTGCAGCATCGAGGTCGACGCCGTGTTCATCTCGACGACCAGACGGATCGCCTCGCCGAGCATCGCGTCCTCGTCGGGGTCGAACTCGCCGTCCCCGCCACCGGAGCCGCCATCGTCGACCTTCTCGACCTCCTCGAGCAGGTCCTCGCGCAGCGCGGGCTCGCCCTGCGCGGCCCAGAACTCGGTCAGCTGGGCGATCTGCGGCTCGTCGATGTAGGCGCCCTGGATGCGCTGCAGACGCGACGAGCCGACCGCGGAGAACAGCATGTCCCCCTGGCCCAGCAGCGACTCGGCGCCGTTCTGGTCGAGGATGACGCGCGAATCGGTCTGGCTGGAGACCGCGAACGCGATCCGCGAGGGGACGTTCGCCTTGATCATCCCGGTGATGACGTCCACGCGCGGGCTCTGCGTCGCGAGCACGAGGTGGATGCCGACCGCGCGCGCCTTCTGCGCGAGGCGGATGATCGAGTCCTCGACGTCGGCGGGCGCGACCATCATCAGGTCGGCGAGCTCGTCGATGACGCACAGGATGTAGGGCAGCTCGTCGTCGCCCTCGGCCGCGCGGTGCTTGTTGAGCTCGATCAGCGAGCGCGTGCGGGCCACGGACATGATCCCGTAGCGCCACTCCATCTCGCGCACGAGGTTCTGGAGCGCGTTGGCGGCCATCCGCGGGCTCGTGATGACGGGCGTCAGCAGGTGCGGGATCGCCTCGTAGTGGTTGAGCTCGACCTGCTTGGGGTCGACCAGGACGAGGCGGACCTGGTCGGGGGTGGCCCGCAGCAGGATCGAGCTGAGCATCGCGTTGACGCAGCCGGACTTGCCGGCGCCGGTCGTGCCCGCGACGAGCACGTGCGGCATCTTCGTCAGGTCCGCGCTGACGGACTTGCCGCTGACGTCCTTGCCCAGGAAGACGGTCAGCGGGCTCGAGTCCTTGGGCGCGGCGCCGTAGACGTCGCCGAGCGTGACGACGCGCCGGCGGCGGTTGGGGACCTCCACGCCGACGGCCTGCTTGCCCGGGATCGGGGCGAGGATGCGGATGTCGGTGGCCGCCAGGGCGTACGCGATGTCGTCCTTGAGGTTTCCGACCTTGTTCATCTTGATGCCGGGCGCGAGGCGCAGCTCGTAGCGCGTGATGTGCGGGCCGGCGACGGTCCCGACGACCTTCGCCTCGACTCCGTGATGGCCGAGGGCCTCGACGAGCGCCAGCTGCACGCGCTCCTGGTCGGCGGTGTCGGGCTTGTCGTGTTCGGCCGGGGAGCGCCGCAGCAGCTCGGGATCGGGCAGGTGGAACCCGCCCTCGAGCGATGGCAGCGGGAGCTGCTCGGCGGTGCGCGCCGGACGACGACGCGGGGCCTTCTCAGGCCTCGGTTCGTCGCCTGCGGGCTCGGCGGCCGGCTCCGGCGCGGGCCCGGGGCGCGCGTCGCTGAGCTCGGGCTCCTCATCGGGGGTGATGCCGTCGGCGGCGAAGAGGTCGGGATAGCGCAGCGCGCCGTCCAGCGACGCGGGCCGGTCGGCGCCGGGGCGCACGAGCAGCTCGCCCTCCTGCGGCTCGGGCGGCAGCAGCCCGCGGCTGTGGTCCGGCGGCTCGTCGTCGGGGTCGTCGCCCGGGGTGCGCGCGAGCACCGGCGCCGTGGCCTGGCGCAGGACGCGCGTCGTGTCGGCGACGCCGCTGCCCGTCGCGCGCAGGACGCCTGCGACCGACGCGCCCGTCACGAGCAGCACCCCCGCGAGGAACAGGAAGATCGCCAGGACGTGGCTGCCGAAGGAGCCGATCACCTGCGAGGACGCCGCATAGAGGCCGTCGCCGAGCGCGCCGCCGCGCGCGTGGAAGAGCGAGGGCTCCCAGGACGCGTTGCGCGCGGCTTCGGACCCAAGCCCGAAGGTGCCGGCGGCGAACGCGAGCGTCGCCGCGGCCAGCAGGCAGACCGCGCCCGCGCGCAGCGGGCGCACCGCCGGCAGCACCGGGCGCAGCACGAGCACGAGGCCGGTGGCGGCCAGCGCGACCGGAATCGCATAGGCGACCTCGCCCAGCAGCCAGCGCAGGGCATCGAGCAGCCACGTCCCCCCCGCCCCGGCGTCCCAGCCGGAGTAGAGCGGGAAGGCGAGGAACACGCCGGCCGCGAACAGCCCGAGGCCGATGAGGTCCAGATGGCGCTGCTCGAGCACCGGGACCCGCGGTCGCCACGATGCGCGGCGACGGGCGCGGGGACGCGGTTTTGCGCGGCGGGCGGCGGGCTTCGCGGGCCTGGCCGCCGGGCGGCGCTTGGTGGGCGTCTTGGATGCGGGCATGGGTGGTCGACCGTGAACCTGCTTCGACGCGATCCCGCGCACCCCTGCCTTGATCGCGCCTTCACCTGGATCCGTAGCATCCCGGCCTTATGGAGGCCCAGCGCAGTTCGAAAGCCCACGCATGAGCGCACGCGATCCGAGGGTCCTCGTCGTCGAGGACGACGACGACATCGCCCAGGTGCTGCAGCGCTCGCTGCGCATGGAGGGCTACGAGGTGCGCCTCGCGCCTGACGGCGAGGCGGCACTGACCGAGGCCTCGCGCTTCCACCCCGACCTCGTCGTCCTCGACCTCGGGCTGCCCAAGCTCGACGGGATCGAGGTCGCCAAGCGCCTGCGCGAGCACGACGACGTGCCGATCCTGATGCTGACCGCGCGCGACGCGCTCGAGGCACGCGTCGAGGGGCTGGACTCCGGCGCCGACGACTACCTCGTCAAGCCGTTCGAGCGCCAGGAGCTGCTCGCCCGCCTGCGCGCGCTGCTGCGCCGCCGGCCCCCGCGCGGCGCCGCGTCGATCGTCGTCGCCGACCTGTCGCTGAACCCCGACACGCACGAGGTCGCGCGCGGCGAGCGCACCGTCGAGCTCACCCAGCGCGAGTTCGAGCTGCTCGAGTACCTCATGCGCAACGAGCGGATCGTCGTGCCGCGCCAGCGCCTGCTGGAAGAGGTCTGGGGGTACGACCCGTTCGCCACGACGAACACGATCGAGGTGTTCGTCTCCAACCTGCGGCGCAAGCTCGAGGCCGACGGCGAGCCGCGCCTGCTGCACACGATCCGCGGCGCGGGGTACGTGCTGCGTGCTTGAGCGGTTCTCCATCCGCTGGCGCCTGGCGCTGATCTCGGCGGGTCTGACGTTCGTGATCCTCTGCGCCTTCGCCGTGGTGATCGGGCAGCTGACCGACCAGCGGATCCGCTCGGACTTCCGCAACGAGACCGAGAACGCGGCGACGACGCTGGCCGACAGGCTGTCGATCGCCTACAGCCCGGCGACGAACCGGGTAACGATCAACCCGCCGCTCGAGCTCTACGCGGCGCCGAACAACGCCGTCATCCGCCTCTACAACGGCTACAAGCTGCCGATCGCCGAAGGTGCGACCAAGCGCGGCCCGGACCTGGGGCCGCCGACCGAGTCCGGCGTCACCGAGCGCGGCGGCTACCTCATCGAGACGCGGTTTCGCGTGATCGCGTTCTCGAACGGCGGGACGGCCCCGATCTGGGTCGAGTACGCGCGCCCGCTGAAGGACCTCGAGAGCACGCAGGCGCGGCTTCGCCTCTTCCTCGCGTTCGGCGCGGGTGTCGGCACGCTTCTGGCGCTGCTCGGCGCACTGGCGCTCGCCAAGCGCTCGCTGCGCCCGATCACCGCGCTGACCGCGACGGCCCGTGACATCGCCCGCACGCGCGACTCGGCGATGCGCGTCCCGCAGCCGACCGGCGACGACGAGGTCTCCGAGCTGGCGCGAACATTCGACGAGATGCTGGGCTCGCTCGATGCCGCGCGCGTCGAGACGCAGGGGGCGCTGCAGCGCCAGCGCCAGTTCGTCGCCGACGCATCGCACGAGCTGCGCACGCCGCTGACGAGCGTCCTGGCGAACCTCGAGCTCCTCACCGAGGAGCTCGACGGCGAGCGCCGCGAGGCCGCCGAGGCGGCGCTGCGCAGCTCGCGCCGGATGCGCCGGCTGGTCGCCGACCTGCTGCTGCTCGCCCGCTCGGACTCCGCACAGGACACGCGCCACCGCCCGGTCGACGTCGGGCAGATCGCGCTCGACGCGGTCTCCGAAGCGCAGGCGCTCGCCGCCGAGCACGAGCTCGAGCTCGACGCTGCGCCGGGCGTCGTCGTCGACGGGGCGCGCGACGAGCTGCACCGCGTCGTGCTGAACCTGATCGAGAACGCGATCAACCACACCCCGCCGGGGACGACGGTGCGCGTGATCGTGCGCGCCGAGGGGCACGACGCGCTGGTGATCGTCGAGGACGACGGCCCCGGCGTCCCGCCGGAGATGCGCGAGAAGATCTTCGACCGCTTCGTGCGCGCCGGCGGCGACGTCGGCAAGTCGACGGGGCTGGGGCTCGCGATCGTGCGCGCCGTCGCCCAGGACCACGGCGGTGAGGTGCGACTCGAGGACGCCGAGCCTGGGGCGCGCTTCGTCGTGCGCCTGCCGCGTGTGGACGCCGAGCCCGAGCCGCCGACCGACGAGCACGTCACGCCCGACGCGGTCTCAGGCGACGCCTCCACCCCGCGCCGCGCCGCGGCCTTCGCGCGCGGGATCCGGCTGCGGCCCTCGCGCCGGGCCTGAAGCCCTGCGGCGGCGCTACACCTCGACGACGACCGGCAGGACCATCGGCCGCCGGCGCAGGCGCTCGTAGACGAGCTGGGCCAGGTCGTCGTGGAGCATGCCCTGGATGATGTCGTTCTCGTGCACGCCGTCCTTCGCGGCGCGCGCGAGGGACTTGTCGACCGTGTCGCGGATGTCGTCGAGCAGGCTCTCGGCCTCGTCCGGGAACGGGACGCCGCGGAAGATGACCTCGGGCTCGGCCACCGACGTGCCGTCCTGCTCGGAGATCGTCGCGACGACGACGAAGATGCCGTCCGCGCTGAGCATGCGCCGGTCGCGCAGCGCCACGTCGGCGACGTCGCCGATCTCGACGCCGTCGACGAACACCATTCCCGCGCGCTCGGGCTTGCCGAAGCGCGCGCCCTTGGCGCTGAGCTCCAGCGGCAGGCCGTTCTCGCCCTTGAAGATGTTCTCCGCCGGGACCCCGACGGCCTCGGCGAGCCTGCCGTGCAGCTCCAGGCGCTTGTAGTCGCCGTGGAAGGGCATGACGTACTTCGGCTTGGTCAGGTTGAGCATGAGCTTCAGCTCTTCGGCGTAGCCGTGCCCGGAGGCGTGGATCGGCGCGTCGCGCGCGGTGATCACGGTCGTCCCGATGTGGAACAGGCGGTCGATCGTCTCGTTGACCGCCCGCTCGTTGCCGGGGATCGGGGTCGCCGCGAAGACGATCGTGTCACCGCGGCGCAGCTCGACCTGCGGGTGGTCGGAGAAGGCCATCCGGCGCAGCGCGCTCAGCGGCTCGCCCTGGGACCCCGTCGAGACGATCACGAGCTTCTCGTCCGGGAAGCTGTCGATCTCGCGCGGCTGCACGAGCATGCCGTCGGGGATGTCGATGTGCCCGAGCGACTTGCCGATGTTGATGTTCTTGCGCATCGAGCGGCCCAGCAGCGCGACCTTGCGGCCGAGCTGGTCGGCGGCGTCGACCACCTGCTGGACGCGGTGGATGTTCGAGGCGAAGCACGTGACGACGATGCGGCCCTCGCAGCGCGCGAACGTCTGCTCCAGGTGCGGGCCCACGCCCGACTCGCTGGGGCTGAAGCCCGGGCGGTCGGCGTTCGTCGAGTCGCCGCAGAGCAGCAGCAGGCCGTCGGCGCCCAGCTGCGCCAGGCGCGCGACGTCGGCGGGCTTGCCGTCGACGGGCGTCTGGTCGAACTTGTAGTCGCCGGTGATCAGGACGGTGCCCACGTCGGTCGTCACGGCGACGGCCATGGCGTCCGGGATCGAGTGGGTCATGTGGATCAGCTCGACGTCGAACGGCCCCAGCTCGAGGTGCTCGCCGGCCTTGACGTCCTCGACGTCGAGGTCCTTCAGGCGGTGCTCGTCGAGCTTGGAGCGGGCCATCGCCATCGTCAGCGGCGCGCCGAAGATCGGCGGCAGCTCGGCGCCCTCGGCGCGCAGCTCGCGCAGGACCCAGGGCAGCGCCCCGAGGTGGTCCTCGTGGCCGTGCGTGATGACGATGCCCTCGATGTCGTCGACGCGGCCGCGCAGGTAGGAGAAGTCGGGCAGGACGAGGTCGATGCCGACCATCTCCGCCGTCGGGAAGCGCAGCCCCACGTCGACGATCAGGAGCTTGTCCTCGACCTCGAGGACCGTCATGTTCTTGCCGATCTCGCCGATCCCGCCGAGCGGCAGGACGCGCATGGTTCCGGGTGTCATGCCTGTGCCGTCTCGAGCAGGCCGTGGCGCGCGAGCGCGCCGCGCACGACCTCGAGCTCGTCGTCGCTGGCCTCGACGAGCGGCAGGCGCGGGATGCCGACGGGGCGGCCGAGCAGGCCGAGCCCCGCCTTGATCGTCATCGCCAGCGGGCCGACGCCGAGCGCTCCGAAGAGATCCTGCAGACCGGCGTCGATCGCGGCGCGCTGATCGGGCTCGCTGACCATGCGCTGCATCTCCGGCCCGACGAAGTGGCTCGCGGTGAGGATCCCGCCCGCCCCGCCCATGTCGAGGACGCGCGCCAGCACGTCGTCGTTGCCGGCGTAGACGTCGAGGCCGTCGACGAGCGCGAGGTTGTCGTTGTTGGCCTGCTTGACGCCCTCGATGTGGTCGAGCTGCGCCAGTTCGGCGAGAAGGTCGTTCGGCATGTCCGATCCGGTGCGCTGGGGAATGTTGTAGAGCAGGATCGGCCGGTCGGCGGCGCGCGCGACCTCGCGGTAGTGCGCGATGATCCCCCGGCGGTTGGGCCGGTTGTAATAGGGGTTGACCGACAGCAGCGCGTCGGCGCCGAGCTCGCAGGCGCGCGCCGTCAGGGCGACCGCGTGGCGGGTGTCGTTGGACCCGACGCCGGCGACGATCGACGCGCCCTCCGGGCACTCGCGGACGGCGAGGTCGATCAGCCCGAGGTGCTCCTCGTCGCTGAGCGTCGCCGCCTCGCCGGTCGTCCCGGCGACGACGAAGCCGTCCGAGCCGTTGGCCGCCAGATGGTGCATCAGGGCGACGAACGCGTCGCCGTCGACGCGCTGATCGCTGTCGAAGGGTGTGACGATGGCCGTCAGGATGGCGCCGAGCGAGGCCACGCGGTGAGCCTAGCGTCTCGGCGCGTGTGTCCGCCCGTCGCTGCACACTGGATGCATGCCCCCGCCCCGGCCCGCCGCGACCGCACGCGAGGAGGCCGGAGCCCCGGCCGACCCGTCGGCGCGCAGCCTGCAGGCGGAGGTGATGGCGCTGCGCTGGACGGCACCCGAGGGCGGGTTCGCCGTCGTCGGCGCACTGACCGACGACGGCGACGAGGTGACGCTGACGGGCACGCTCGACCACGTCCACGAGGGCGAGCTGCTCGAGGTCCAGGGCGCCTGGCGCCGGCACGCAAGGCACGGCTGGCGCTTCGAGGTCGAGCGCGTGCGCTCGGCGGGCCCGGTGAGCGATGCGGCGCTGCTCAACGTCCTGTCGGCCGTCAAGCACGTCGGCCCCGGCGGCGCGGCGTGGCTGCTCGAGCGCCACGGATCGGACGTGCTCGAGGTCGTCGACCGCGACCCGCGCGCGCGCCTGCGCGAGGTCCCGGGCATCGGGCCGGCGCGGATCGGCGCCGCGGTGCGCTCGTGGGAGCGCCAGCGCGGGCGCCGCGCGCTGCGCCTGTTCCTCTCCGAGCACGACGTGCCCGCCGCCGCCGCGGCGCGGATCGAGCGCGCGTTCGGGCCGGAGGCGATCGATCGCCTGCGCGCCGATCCCTACGCCGCCGCCGAGGTCGAGGGCGTCGGCTTCGCCACCGCCGACGCGCTGGCGCGTGCGCTCGGCACCGACCCCGGCGCCCCCGAGCGGCTCGACGCCGGCGTGCTGCACGCGCTCGAGGACGCCGGGACCGACGGCAACTGCCTGCTGCCGCGTGAGGAGCTGGCACGCCGCGCGGGGATGCTGCTCGGCAGCGACGTCGAGGGTCGGCTCGATGAGCTGGTCGCGCGCGGGCGCCTGGTCGCCGACGGCGACCTGCTGGCGGACCCGGCGATGGACCGCCTCGAGCGGCGCCTCGCGCGCCGCGCCCGCGCCCTGGTGGACGACGACGCGCCGCTGTCGCTGCACCGCGTCGAGCGCCCCTCGGGCGGCGCGTTCGTCCCCACTGACGCGCAATGGGCCGTGGTCGATGCCGTGCTGGCCAGCCGCCTGGCGATCCTCACGGGCGGCCCGGGGACCGGCAAGACGGCGACGATGCGCGCGCTCGTCGACCTCGTCAGGGCCAACGGCCGCGCGGTGCGGCTGTGCGCGCCGACCGGCAAGGCCGCCCGGCGCCTGGCGGAGGCGACCGGGGCGCGGGCCACGACGATCCACCGCCTGCTCGGGTGGGTGCCCGGCGAGGGCTTCGAGCGCGGGCCGGACGACCCGATCCCCGGGACGGACGTGCTCGTCGTCGACGAGGCGAGCATGCTGTCCGTCCAGCTGGCCGACGCGCTGCTCGGCGCGGTCGGCCCGCGCACGCACGTGCTGCTCGTCGGCGACGTCGATCAGCTCGCACCGGTCGGCCCGGGGCGCGTCCTGGAGGACCTGATCGCGTCGGACCTGGTCCCGACCGTGCGCCTGACGGAGGTCTTCCGGCAGGCGGCGCGGTCGCTGATCGTGCGCGCCGCCCACGCGATCAACGCGGGCGCGGCGCCCCCGACGGCGGCCGGGCCCGGCGACGTGCGCGACTTCTACGTGATCAGCCACGAGCAGCCCGAGGCGATGTTCGAGGAGATCGCCGGCCTGGCCGCCGAGCGCCTGCCGGCCCACTACGGGCTCGACGCCCGCGCCGACGTGCTCGTCCTCTCGCCCATGCACAGGGGTCCCGTCGGGGTCGATGCGCTGAACACGGCGCTGCGCGCGCGGCTGAACCCCGATGGCGCGGCGATCCCGGGGACCGCGCTGCGGGTCGGCGACCGCGTGATCCAGACCCGCAACGATCACGAGCGCGAGCTGATGAACGGCGAGCTGGGCGTCCTCTCCCACCACGACCGCGAGCGCGACCGCGTGCTGCTCGCGTGCGACGACGGCCGGCGGATCGCGCTGGGGACGGACGAGCTGGGAACGCTGCGCCTGGCGCACGCGATCTCCGTGCACAAGGCGCAGGGCAGCCAGGCGCCGGCCGTCGTCTTCCCCGTCTTCCGCGGGCACCACGTGATGCTGACGCGCAACCTGCTCTACACGGCGGTGACGCGCGCCGAGCGGGTCTGCGTGCTCGTGGTCCAGCCCGGTGCGCTGCGCACGGCGCTCGGGCGCCTGGACACGCGCCGGCGCTACACGCGCCTGGCACGGCTCGTCGCCGAGTGACGCCGCCTCAGCGGCGGTCCAGCGCGTCGGTGTAGCGGCGCGGCACCCGTGGCGGCGCGGGTCCGCCCGCGCGCTCCCAGAGCGTCACGACGACGAGTTCGCCGCCGCTGCGGTGCAGGCGGCAGACGAAGACGAGCGCGCGGTCGGTGAGGTCGGCGACGTAGCGCGAGCCGCGGGCACCGCGCGCCCCCGGGGGAGGTGTCTCGCTCACGCGTCCCGCCTCCCAGGCGCGCCGCACACGGGCGATGATCTCGGCGCCCGGGTCGAGCGTGCCCGCGACGCGCTGGCGGAAGCGCTCGGCGGCGTGGTCGGTCACGGCGATCAGCATCAGAGCTCCAGGCGGTAGCGCGCGGCCGGCTCGTCCCAGCGCTGGGGCTCGTTCCCCGGGCCGGCCGCGTCGAGGACCCAGCCGCGATCCTCGTAGAAGCCACGCGCCTGACCGTTCTCGGCGAAGACCCAGAGCGTCGCCCGCACCGATCCGCGGTCGCGCAGCCGCCCTTCGGCATGTCCGAGCAGCCGCGTCCCCAGGCCTGCGCCCTGGGCGGGCGGGTCGACGTAGAGGGCATCGAGCGACCCGGTCAGCGGGGTCGCGTCACGGTCGGTGCTCTCGCTGATCGCCGCATAGCCGACGACGCGCCCCTCGGCCTCCGCGACCCAGATCTCGCGCCGCGGCTCCTGGATCCGCCCGACCCAGCGCGGCGCGAGGTTCTCGACCGTGCGCCCGGCGAGCGCCTCGGGCGAGACGAACGCGGTGTGCGAGTGCCACCAGGTGCGCACGGCGATGCCCGCGATCGCCTCGGCGTCGGCGACCTGCGCGCGCCGCAGCCTCACAGCAGGTGCTCGAGCCCGATGAGGGGTGATGAGGTGAGCGACGCGACCCGGCGCACGGCGAGCAGCACGCCCGGCATGAACGACTGGCGCCCCAGCGAGTCGTGGCGGATCGTGAGCGTCTCCTCCAGCCCGCCGAAGATGACCTCCTGGTGGGCGACGAGCCCGGGCAGGCGCACGGAGTGGATCGGCACGTCCGCGTCCATCGCCGGGCGCATCAGGTCCGCCGTGCGCGCCGCGGTGCCGCTCGGCGCGTCGAGCTTGCGGTCGTGGTGGAGCTCGATGATCTCGGCCTTGGGGAAGTGCTCGGCGGCCTGCGCGGCGAACTGCATCATCAGCACGGCGCCGATCGCGAAGTTCGGGGCGATGAAGACGTTCGCGCCGTGCTCGGCGCGCAGCGGCTCGACGTCGAAGCCGGTCGTCCCGATCACGACGTGCACGCCGGCGCGAACGCACTGCAGCGCGTTCTCCAGCGCGGTGTCGGGCCGCGTGAAGTCGACGACCACGTCGGCTTCCGGCAGGACGTCGGCGAGCGTCGTGTCGAGCGCCGGGTCCGCGCGCCCGGTGAGCTCCATGCCCGTGGCGCCCTCGACGGCGCCGCAGACGGTCGCCCCCATGCGCCCCGCGGCGCCGGCGACGGCGACGCGAATCGGCGCGCCCATCAGGCGACCTCGGCGAGCGCGGGCGCGATCGGCTCGAGCGCGGTGCGGAAGGCGTCCTCCTGCGGCCCGATGCCGGCGGCGCTGATGCGCTCCGGCGCGTACAGGTCGCGCACGAGGTCGACGACCTCCTCGCCGGTGACGGCGTCGATGCGATCGATCAGCTCGTCGACGCTGAGCACCGGCAGCCCGGCGAGGACCGCGCCGCCGAGGCGGCTCATCCGCGCGGAGGTCGACTCCAGGCCGAGCACGAGCCTGCCCTGGGCGTGCTCCTTGGCGCGCACGAGCTCGTCGGAGGCGATGCCGTCCTGGCGCAGGCGCTCGAGCTCGTCGGCGACGACCTGCAGCCCGACGGCGACGTTGTCCGGCCGCGTGCCGAGGTAGATCCCGATCTGCCCGGTGCCGGCGAAGGACTGGTGGAAGGAGAAGATGCTGTAGGCCAGCCCGCGGCGCTCGCGGACCTCCTGGAAGAGGCGCGAGGAGGACGTGCCGCCGAGCACGGTGTCCAGCACGCGCATCGCGTAGCGCCGCTCGTCGTCGCGCGCGATGCCCGGCGCGCCGAGCGCGAGGTGGTACTGCTCGGTGTCCTTGGCGATGAAGCGCACGCGCGCGGCGCGGTCGGCGCCCTTCTCGGGCGGCGGTGGCGGCGACGGGGCGCGGCGGCCCGCGCGATCGAAGCCCTGCGCGGCCTTCACGAGGCGCACGAGCGTGCTGTGGTCGACCGAGCCGGCGGCGGCGACGACGAGGTCGCCCGGCGCATAGCGCTCGGTGTGGAAGGCCCGCAGCGCCTCCGCGTCGGCGGCCCCGACGCTCTCGCGGGTACCGATCACCGGGCGCCCGAGCGGATGGTCCGGGAAGACGGCCTCGCCGAGGATGTCGAAGACCCGGTCGGTCGGGTCGTCCTCGTACATCGCGATCTCCTCGACCACGATGCGGCCCTCGGCCTCGAGCTCGTCGGAGGCGATCAGCGGGCGCCAGACCATGTCGGACATCACGTCGAACGCGCGCTCCAGGTGCACGTCGAGCACGCGGCTGTAGACCGAGGTCGACTCCTTGCCGGTGCCGGCGTTCAGCTCGGCTCCCATTCCGTCGAAGATCTGGTCGATCTCCAGCGAGGCGTAGCTGTTGGTCCCGCGGAACAGCATGTGCTCCAGCAGGTGCGACCAGCCGGCGGCGGGCTCGTCCTCCATCGACGAGCCCGTGCCGACGAAGAAGCCCAGGGCCGCGGATCGCACGGAGGGCATCGCCTCCGTCACGACCCGCACCCCGGACTCCAGGGTGGTCAGGCGGTGACCCGAGGTCACCAGATGCCCCGGATCAGCCGCGATCGGGATCGCTGTCGCCGCGACGGTGACGCGGGCGGCCCGAGCCGCGATCGCCGCCACGTCCGCCGCGATCGCCGCCGCCGTTGCGGTCACGCCGCGGGCCACGGTCGCCGCCGCCCCCGCCGCTGCCGCCGCTGGAGACGACCGACGCGAGCTCCTCGTTGGACTTGCCGGCGATCGACGGGTCGCTCGAGAGGCGCAGGCCGATGCGGCCGCGCTCGCGGTCGACCTCGACCACCTTGACCTGGATCTCGTCGCCGCGGTTGAGCACGTCCTCCACGTTCTCGACGCGCTGGCCGGGCGAGACGTTGGAGATGTGCAGCAGGCCGTCGGTGCCCTTGGCCAGCTCGATGAAGGCGCCGAAGGTCGTCGTCTTGACGACCTTGCCGGTGAACTCGTCGCCGACCTCGACCTCCTTCATCATCGAGCGGATGCGTTCGGCGAGCGCCTCGCCGAGCTCGCCGTTGGCCGAGTAGATCAGCACGGCGCCCTCGTCGTTGACGTCGATCTGGGACTCGAACTCGTCGGACAGGCCGCGGATCGTCTCGCCGCCCTTCCCGATCAGCAGTCCGATCTGCGACGGGTCGATCTGCACCTGGATGATGCGCGGCGCGTGCGGCGAGAGCTCGGCGTTCGGCTCCGCGATCACGGCCTTCATCTGGCCCAGGATGTTCAGCCGGGCGTCACGCGCCTGGCTGAGCGCGTCGCGCAGGATGTCGAACGTCAGGCCCGAGATCTTGATGTCCATCTGGATCGCGGTGATGCCCGCCTCGGTGCCGGCGACCTTGAAGTCCATGTCGCCGAGGTGATCCTCGACGCCGGCGATGTCGGTGAGGACGATGTAGTCGTCGCCCTCCTTGATCAGGCCCATCGCGATGCCGGCGACCGGCGCCTTGATCGGCACGCCCGCCTGCATCAGCGACAGCGACGAGCCGCAGACCGACGCCATCGAGGACGAGCCGTTGGACTCGAGGATGTCGGAGACCACGCGGATCGTGTACGGGAAGTCCTCGGTGCTCGGGACGACCGGGACCAGTGCACGCTCGGCGAGCGCGCCGTGGCCGATGTCGCGGCGCTTGGGCCCGCGCAGGAACCCGGCCTCACCGACCGAGAAGGGCGGGAAGTTGTAGTGGTGCCAGTAGTAGCGGTTCTTCTCGAGCCCGAGCGTGTCGAGCCGCATCTCCTCCTTCATCGTGCCCAGCGTGGCCACCGAGATGGCCTGCGTCTGGCCGCGCGTGAAGAGCGCGGAGCCGTGCGTGCGCGGGGCGACGCCGACCTCGATCGAGATGTCGCGGATCTGGTCGGCCGAGCGCCCGTCAGGGCGCTTCTTCTGGACGGCGATGCGGTTGCGGATCGTCGCCTTCTCGAGCTTCGCGAACGCCGCCTGGGCGTCGGCGCGCTTGGTCGGGTAGTCGGCAGCCTCGGGGTCGCCGGCGTAGTGCTCGACGATCGCCTGCTCGACCTCCTTCGTCGCGTCCTGGCGGGCGAGCTTGTCCTCGACCTGGGTGGCGGCGTCGAGCGCGGCGCCGTGCGAGGCGCGGATCGCGTCGAGCAGCGACTCGTCGATGGACGGCGCCTCGACGACGAGCTTCTCCTTGCTCGCCTTTGCGGCGAGATCGCGCTGCAGCGCGCAGAGCTTCTTGATCTCGCCATGGGCGATGTCGAGCGCGTCGAGGATCTCGGCCTCCGAGATCTCCGTGGCGCCGGCCTCGACCATGAGGATCGCGTCCTCGGTCCCGGCCACGACGAGGTCGAGGTCGGTGTCGTGCAGGAGCGACTCCTCCGGCGGGTTGACGACGAAGTTGCCGTCGATCTTGCCGATGCGCACCGCGCCGACCGGCGTCGGGAGCGGCACCTCGGAGATCATCAGCGCGGCGGACGCGCCGTTCATCGCGAGGATGTCGTAGGAGTTGACGTGGTCGATGCTCAGCGGGAGCGCGACCAGCTGCGTCTCGTAGTGCCAGCCCTTGGGGAACAGCGGGCGGATCGGACGATCGATCATCCGGGCGGTGAGCGTGCCCTTCTCACCCGCGCGGCCCTCGCGCTTGAAGAACGAGCCGGGGATCTTGCCCGCGGCGTACATGCGCTCCTCGACGTCGACGGTCAGCGGCAGGAAGTCGACATCGCGCAGGTTGCCGACGGTGGCGGTGCAGAGCACCATCGTGTCGCCCTGGCGCACGACGACGGCGCCGCCGGCCTGCTTGGCCATCTTCCCGGTCTCGAAGGAGATCTCGGAACCGGCGATCTCGACGGAGACCGTCGTCACGGCTTGCGTACTCATGAAGTTGTGAACCCTCTTTCGCGAGCCGTCTTCGGATCCCACGGCCCGTGTCTCATTGCTTCTCTCTGTATCCGAACCCGTTCATCCTAGCCGCCGCAGCCAGGAATGTGGGATCGGGTGCGCCCTGGTGCAGCTCGCCGCCGACGATCAGCGCGGGGGTCGTCGCGGCGCCCGCGCGCAGCGCCTGGCCGACGTCGCGCTCTACGCGCGCGAGCGTCACCGGATCGCGCCGGTCGGCGTCGAAGCGCTCGACATCCAGGCCCAGGCGCTCGCACAGCGCCCACAGATGCGGGTCGTCGACGTGACCCTGATCGGCGTACAGCGCATCGTGGAACTCCCAGAAGGCGCCCTGCCGCGCGGCGGCCTCGGCGGCCAGCGCGGCCGCGAGCGCCCGCGGATGCCGGGCACGCAGCGCGAAGTGGCGAAAGCACGTGCGCAGCGGTGCGGCCGCGAGCAGCTCGGCCGTCACCGCGCAGCGCGGGCACGTGAAGTCCGCGAAGACGATCACCAGCGGTGCATCCGGTGCCCCGCGGACGTGGTCGTCCTCCCCGAGCGGCGGCACCGGGGCGCTGGTGAGCTCGCGCATCGCCGCCAGCCTACGATCCGGTGCCGCGCGAACGCCGTACTCCCCCGGTATGCGGATCCACACGCTTCGGCGCGAGCAGCTCCTCGACGGCACGCCCGCGGAGGTCTTCCCGTTCTTCGCGGATGCCCACAACCTCGAGGCGATCACGCCGCCGCTGCTGCGCTTCACCGTCATCACGCCGCGGCCGATCACGATGCAGGTCGGCACCCTGATCGAGTACCGCCTGCGCGTGCACGGCCTGCCGGTGCGCTGGCAGACGCTGATCCAGGAGTGGACGCCGGGTGAGCGCTTCGTCGACGTGCAGCTGCGCGGGCCCTACGCGCTGTGGCACCACACGCACGAGTTCGAGCCGGCCGGCGAGGGCCGCACGCGCATGATCGACACCGTCCGCTACGCGGTCGGCTACGGCGCCGCCGGCGAGCTGGCCCACCGGCTGTTCGTGGGCCGCGACGTGCGCGCGATCTTCGAGCACCGGGCGACGGTCCTTGGTGACGTCCCCCTGCAAGGGTCTGATCTGCGGAGGCAGATCAGAGATCGCGCCGGCGAAGCCGGCGCACCCTAGACGTCGCCCGCCGCCCAGCGCGCGGCGTAGCCGGTCAAGTCGCGCCGCGGCGCTGCCGACACCAGAGCCGTGGTGTCGGGTCTGCTCCGCGCTCATCGAGGCCTTGCCGCTCTGGCTCTCGCCGGTGCCTGCTTCGGTGCGCGCCTCGCGCTCGTCGAGGGGCAGGCCGAGCGACCGGATCCGGTCCGCAGGGCGATGCTGCAGACTGCAGCGGGGGGAGCACTCGAACCGACCCACGGACCCCCGCGTGACGGCACCTGGCTCGCGCGCGGCGTGGTGCGAGCCGTCATCGGCGCGGACGACGTGCGCGTCGGCACGGTGTTCGTCCGGCGCTGGACCGTCTACGAGCACTGCGACGCCGTCGCCTGCCGCCCGTGGCTGCGCCGCCAGGCGGGAACGGGCTGGGAGGAGGCCCCGCTGGTTCGGGTCGGCAGCGCCTTCCGCGCGGTCTTCAACGTGGCTGAGCACGGATGCGACGACGCCGGGATCGCTGATCCGAGTGGCCTGCAGCGTGCCTTCGAGGTCTCGGTGGATCGCTCGCGCACCCGTCTGCGGGCCGTCGAGGTGCACGCCGGCGCCTATCAGGGGTGCGGTCCCGGCGGCGTGATCGGGACGCGCTTGGGCACGGTCACCTGGGAGGCCGGGTATCGCTCCTCCTCGTGCAGCGCGACCGTCGTCTGCAAGCTCCACGTCGACGGCCCGCGCAGCAACGGCTGGCGGCCGATCTGATCCGGGGCGCCGGCGGAACGAAACCGGTCTCTGATCTGCTCCGGCAGATCAGACCCTTTCAGGGGGACGTCACCCCAGCAGGTCGAACACGACGTTGACCCCGGGCAGCACGCCCGGGTTCTCGGCCAGGTAGCTCGCCGTCACGACGCCGTCGGGCCCGATCACGACGATCGCGCGGTTCGTCATCCCGCCGGGCTCGAAGTAGGCGCCGAAGGCGCGCGCCGCGGCGCCCTTGGGCTCGAAGTCGCTGAGCTGCGGGATCGTCACGCCGAGCTTCTCGCGGAAGGCGGTCTGCGAGAGCGAGGGGTCGGTGGAGACGCCGTAGATGTCGGCGCCCTTGGCCCGGATCTCGCCGAGCACCTCCTCGTAGACCTGGAACTGGTCGGTGCAGACGGGGCTGAACGCGAACGGGTAGAAGACGAGGACCGTCGTCTTCCCCTCGAGATCGAGGTTCGTGAACGGGACGCCGTCCTCGGTCTGCAGCTTGAAGGGCGGAACCGTGGCGCCGGGCGCGATGATCGCCATCGCGGCGGTTACTTGCGCAGGCCGAGCTCGCGGACCAGGCCGCGATACGCCTCGAGGTCGCTCTTCTGCAGGTAGTTCAGCAGGCGGCGGCGCTGCCCGACGAGCATCAGGAGGCCGCGCCGGGAGGCGTGGTCCTTCTTGTGCTCGCGCAGGTGCTCGGTGAGGTCGTTGATCCGCTGCGTGAGCAGCGCGACCTGGACGCGGGTGTTCCCCGTGTCGGCCTCGTTCGCCCCGAACTGGGCGACGATCTCACGGGTCTTCTCAGGCGAAAGCGTGGTCATGTGCGGCGCAGAACGGTAGCAGCACGCCTCACGACGCGGCGGCGGCCACGCCGCGCGCCTCGTCGACGTCGCGGCCCATCTGCTCGACGAGCGCGTCGACGTCCTCGAAGCGGCGCTCGCCGCGCAGACGCGTGAGGAACTGGACCCGCAGGTCCGTGTCGTACAGGTCGCCGTCGAATTCGAGCAGGTGGGCCTCGATCAGCTCGCCCAGGCCGCTGTGGAACGTGGGACGCACCCCGACGTTCACCGCGGCGGCGTGCCAGGCGCCGTCGGCGGTGCGCGCGCGGCACGCGTAGACGCCGTGCCCCGGCGTGCAGGCGCCCTCGCGCGGGACGAGGTTCGCGGTCGGGAAGCCGAGTGTGCGCCCGCGCTCGTCGCCATGGGTCACCGGGCCGTCGACGACGAACGGCTCGCCGAGCAGGCGCCCGGCGTACGCCACCGCCCCGCCGAGGACGAGCCCGCGGATGTGGCTGGAGCTCACGACCTCGCCGTCGACCTCGAGCAGCGGCACGACGCGCGTCTCGTAGCGCTCGTCCGCGCACAGCATCGCGGGATCGCCCTGCGCACGGTTGCCGAAGTGGAAGTTCTCGCCCACGCTGACGTGCGTGGCCCCCAGGCGCCCGACGAGCACGTCGTCCAGGAACTGCTGCGCGCTGCGCGCAGCGAACTCGCGATCGAATGGGATGACGACGAGCTCCTGCGCCCCGAGCCCGCCGACCAGCTCGGCCTTGCGCTCGAGGGTCGTCAGCAGCTTCGGCTCGCTGCCCGGCGCGACGACCGACACGGGGTGCGGGTCGAAGGTCAGCACGGTGTCGGCGCCCGCGATCACTTCGCGGTGGCCGAGGTGCACGCCGTCGAACGTGCCGACGGCGACGCGCCGCGGGCGCGACGCGACGTCGGGGAGCAGGGTGATCCTCACGCCCGGAACCCTACGACGGGCTTGAGCAGTCCGTCCTCCCGCCGCTGGGCGAGGGCGATCGGGCCCTGCGCGTCGAGCAACAGGACCTCCGGCGGACCGTCCGGGAGCTCCCACCCCGCGCGCGGCGGGGCGATCGGCTCCGGCGGCTCGATCGCCACGCCGTTCGCGGCGCGCCGCGCGAGGTCGCCGTCGATGCGCAGCGAGGCGAAGAAGCCGAGCGCCTGCTGCATCGGGATCACGCGCTGCGGGTCGGCGTCCTCGATGCGCAGCGGTCCGATCCGCGTGCGCCGCAGCTCCTCGGTGTAGGCGTCGCCGAGGTCGGCGATCAGGCTGCGCACGTACGTCCCGGACGAGCAGACGATCCGGAAGCCGGCGCGGTCGTCCTCGCGCCAGAGCTCCTCGAAGGCATGGACCGTGACCACGCGCTCGGGGATGACGACCGTCTCGCCGCGGCGAACGCGCTCGTAGGCGCGCGTCCCGTCGATGCGGATCGCGCTGTAGGCGGGCGGTCGCTGGCGGATCGTGCCGGTCGGGAGCACGAGCTCCCCGGGCGGGCCGGTCCCGGTCTGCGTGATCTCGCCGTCGGGGTCGCCGGTCGTCGAGACCGCGCCGAAGCGGGCGACCGCCAGGTACTCCTTCGGCAGTGCGGTGAAGAAGCGCTGCACGCGCCGCGCGCGGCCGACGAGGACGATCAGCAGCCCGGTCGCGAACGGGTCGAGCGTGCCGGCATGCCCCGCCTTGCGCTCCCCCAGCCCGCGGCGCACCATCGTCGTGATGTCGTGCGAGGTCCTGCCGGCCGCCTTGTCTGCGAGGACGACGCCGTCCATTGCCGCCCGTGAGGCTCTCAGAGCTGCGCCGCGACCTGCTCGCGCAGGAAGCTGACGAGCTCGGCCGGCGTGAGCGCGGTCGAGAAGCCGGCGGCCGCCTTGTGGCCACCGCCGCCGCCCGCGCGCGAGATCAGGGAGACGTCGACGTCGCCGTCGCCGGAGCGCAGGGAGACCTTCCAGCGCCCGCTGCCGTCGAGGAGCTCGCGGGCGAGCGCGGCGACCTTCGTGCCCTCGATGGCGCGCAGGCGGTCGACGACGCCCTCGGTGTAGCTCTCCTCGGCGCCCGTCTGGCGGAAGTCCTCGGCACTCAGCTGCGTCATCGCCAGGGCGCCGCCGACGTAGCGCGAGGTCCGCGACAGCGCGAGCGCGAACAGCCGCAGCTTGGGCTCCGGCCAGCCCTCGTAGATGCGGCGGTAGATCGCGCTGACGTCGATGCCCGCCTCGATCATCTCGGCGGCCATGATGTGCGCGAGCGCGCCGGTGTTCTCGTACATGAAGCGGCCGGTGTCGGTGATCAGGCCGACGTACAGCGACTCGGCGATCTCGCGCGTGGGCGCCACACCGAGGCTGCGCATGAGGTCCCAGACGATCTCCGCCGTGCACGAGGCGTCCACGACCACGTGGTTGATCGTCCCGAAGCGCGTGTTGTCGTGGTGGTGGTCGATGTTGAGGATCTCGGCGCCCTCGCGGTGGAAGGCCTCGACCGGGCTGCGGTCGATGTTCCCGCAATCCAGGAAGACGATCGTGCGGTCCTCGACGTCGGCCGGCACCTCGGAGATGACCCCGCCGAGGTCCATCCAGCGGTACTCGTAGGGCAGCGGGAACTCACCGGCGCAGACGAACATCAGCGCGTCCTTGCCCAGCGCGGTGAGGATCCCGTGCATCGCGGTCAGTGAGCCGAGCGCGTCGCCGTCGGGATGCTCGTGGGTCAGCAGGACGAAGCGCTCGCGCGCGAGGAGCGTGTCCAGCACCTGCTGGCGGGCGTCGACGCCCGTCTCGTGCGTGGTGCTCACGCCGTCCCCTCCGACCCGTCGGCGATGTCCCTGATCAACGCCTCCAGGCGCGCGGCGCGCAGCGCCGTGTCGTCGAGCTCGAACTCGAGCGTCGGCGTGCGCTTCATGCGCAGCTGGCGGCCCACCTCGCGCTGCAGGACCCCGTGGGCGGAGCGCAGGCCATCGAGGCACGCGGCGCGTGCCTCCTCGTCGCCGAGGACGCTCACATGGACCCGCGACTGACGCAGATCCGGACTGGTGTTGACGTCAGTGACGGTCACGAACCCGACCCGGGGATCCTTCACGTGCTTGGTGATCGCGTCGGCGAGCACCTCGCGCACAGCCTCGTCGACACGGCGCATCCGTGCGCTCCTCATCCTACCCCCCGCTCACGCGGCTGCCGGACGAGCGTCCGCTCCGAGCACGGGCCCATCAGGGCCTCACGCGAGCTCGCGCTCGACCTTGCGCGTCTCGAAGGCCTCCAGCACGTCGCCCTCCTTGACGTCCTGGAAGTTTGCCAGCACGATGCCGCACTCGAAGCCCGAGGCGACCTCGCGCACGTCCTCGTTGAAGCGCTTGAGGCTCGCGAGGGTCGTCTCGTAGACCACGGTGCCGTCGCGCACGACGCGGATCCGCGCGCTGCGCGTGATCTTGCCGTCCGTGACGTAGCAGCCGGCGATCGTGCCGATCTTCGAGGCCTTGAACGTCTGGCGCACCTCGGCCTGGCCGAGCGTGTCCTCGACCTCCTCGGGCTCGAGCATGCCGGACATCGCGTCGCGCAGCTCGTCGAGCGCCTTGTAGATCACCGCGTAGGTGCGGATCTCCACGCCTTCGCGCTCGGCCACGGCGCGCGCGTCGCCGACCGGGCGCACGTTGAAGCCCAGGATGACGGCATCGGAGGCGGCGGCGAGCATGACGTCGGACTCGTTGATGCCGCCCACGCCGCTGTGGATGATGTTGACGACGACCTCGTCCTGCGGCAGCTTGGCGATCTCGTCCTCGAAGGCCTCCAGCGAGCCGGAGACGTCGGCCTTCAGCACGAGGTTGAGGTCCTTGAGCACGCCCTCCTGGATGCCGTGGAAGAGTTCGTCGAAGGAGACCTTGCGGCCGGCGCGGCGGGCCTGGGCCTCGTTCTTGAGCCGGATCGACCGCTCGTTGGCCTGCTGGCGGGCCGTCTTGTCGTTGTCGACGACGCGCACGTACTCACCGGCGTCCGGGACGCCGTCGAAGCCGAGCACCTCGACCGGGTCGCCGGGCCTGGCCGCCTCGGTGCGGGCGCCGGTGTAGTCCTGCATCGCGCGGACCTTGCCCCAGTGGGGGCCGGCCACGAGCGAGTCACCGACGCGCAGCGTGCCGCGCTGGATCAGCACGGTGACGACCGGGCCGCGGCCCGGATCGAGCTTGGACTCGATGACGACGCCGCTCGCCTCGGTGTTCGGGTTGGCCTTGAGCTCCTCGAGCTCGGTGACGACGAGGATCGTGTCGAGCAGATCGTCGAGGCCGACGTGGGTCTTGGCCGAGACGTCGACGTACTCGGTCTCGCCGCCCCAGTCGGAGGGCTGCAGCCCGCGCGTGGTCATCTCGGTGCGCACGCGCGTGGGGTCGGCGCCCTCCTTGTCGATCTTGTTGACGGCGACGATGACCGGGACCTCGGCGGCCTTCGCGTGGTCGATCGCCTCGTCGGTCTGCGGCTTGGGGCCGTCGTCGGCGGCCACCACGACCACGGCGACGTCGGTGACCTTCGCGCCGCGGGCGCGCATCGCGGTGAAGGCCTCGTGGCCCGGCGTGTCGAGGAAGGTGATCGTGCGATCGCCGTGGTGGACCTGATAGGCGCCGATGTGCTGCGTGATGCCGCCGGCCTCGCCGGCGACGACATCCGCCTCGCGGATCGCGTCCAGCAGCGACGTCTTGCCGTGGTCGACGTGGCCCATGATCGTGACGACCGGCGGGCGCTCGACGAGATCGGCGTCGGCGTCGTCGAACTCCGGCTCGAGCTCGTCCTCGTCGGACGCGCCCACGACCTCGACCTGTTTGCCCAGCGCCTCGGCGAGGATCATGATCGCCTCGTCGGAGAGCGTCTGCGTGAGGGTCGCCATCTCGCCCATGGTCATGAGCTGCTTGATGATCTCCGGGACGCCCACGCCCAGGTACTCGGCGACGTCCTTGACGGTCGAGCCCGAGGCGATCTTGACCTCGTCGGTCGCGGACTGCGCGGAGGTGTCGAGGGCCTGCAGCGGCGTGTCGTCGAAGCGCCTGCGGCCGCGGCGGCGCGGGCGGCGCTGCGGGAAGCCGCCGACGGGCGGGCCGCCGGGGCCCCCTGGCCCGCCGGGGCGCCGCGAGGCCTGCGAGTCGATGACGACGCGGCGCTTGCCGCCGGCGCCGGCGCCGCCCTCGCGCAGGCCGCCGCGCATCGGCCCTCCGGGACGCGTGGGGCCGGTCTTGGTCTCGTCGCGCTTGGGCTTCTTCGGCGGCTCGGGGACGGAGATGATCTTCGGGCCCAGCCCGGGAGGCGGCGGCTCCTCGTGCGGGACGATCTTCACGGGCGCCGTCGGGGCCGTCGAGCTGCCGGCATTGGCGTCGGGCTCGGCGGCGGGCGCCTGGGCCTCGGCGGTCGCCTTGGCGGCGGGCGCGGGCTCCTCGCTCTTCGGCGCGCGCGGCTTGGGCGGCGGCGGGGCCGGGAAGCCGGCCGTGCCGGCCGGGCGCGGACGGGGAGTCTTCGGCGCAGCCGGGGCCGCGGCGGCGGGAGCCTTGGCAGCGGGTGCGGGTGCGGGTGCCTTCGCCGCAGGGGCGGGCGCCGCGGCCGGAGCCGGCGCGGGCTGGGCGATGATCTTCGGGCCGGCGGGAGCGTCGGAGGCGGGCAGCGGAGCGCTCGGCGCCCTGGCTGCGCTGCGCGGATCCGACGGCGCCTGCGTCGCAGCCGTGCGCGGGCGCGGCGGCGGCGGTGCGGCCGCCGGCGCGGCGGGGCCCCGGCGCGTGGGACGCGGCGGCGGCGGGGCGTCGGGCTCGAAGACACGGCGCCCGGCGGGCGTCGGCGGCGGGGCGTCGGGTTCGAACACGCGGCGCTCGGGGACGGCGGGCGCGGGCGCGGCGGCGGGCGCCTTGGCGACCGGGGCCGGCGCCTGACGGCGCAGCGAGGCGGGCGTCTTGGGGACGGCGGGAGCCTTCGGAGCGCGCGGGGCGGGCGCCGCGGGCGTCGCGGCGGCGACCGGCGCCTTTGGGGCGGCAGGGGCCGTCGCGGCGGGCTCGGCGGCCCCGCCGTTCATGCCCAGCGCCTTCAGCGCGGCGGCCTCGTCGACGCTCGAAGCGGGCACCTTGGCCTCGATGCCGGCTGCCTGCAGGCGCTCGAGAACCTCCTTGCTCGGAAGGTTCTGTTCCTTGGCGATCTCATGTACGCGCTTCTTACCCACGAAGCCTCAATTCTACGAAGTCCTCGGAAATCTCGACACGGGCTCGAAAAGCCCGGCCGAAGGCGCCCCGGCTCCTGGCCGTGGCACCGCATGCTGCGTTGCAGACGTACGCCCCGCGCCCGCTCATCCGGCCCTGCGGATCGGCGACGACCCGGCCGCCTTCGAGCGCGAGCCGCACGAGGTCGCGCTTGGGCGCCGATCGGCCGCAGCCGATGCAGCGTCGCTGCGGGACGTGTCGAGCGCCGCCTATGCCGTCGGCCCCCCGGCCTCGCCGGCCGTGGCGTCCTCCGTGACGGCGTCATCCGGGTCCACGGCGCCGTTCTCGGAGGGCTCGGCCTCGACCGCGGCCTCCGCCGCCGCCTCGGCCTCCGCAGCGGCGCTGGCCGCCTCCTCGGCAGCCTGCTCGGCGACCTGCGCCTCGAAGGTCGCGAAGGCGGCCTCGGCGCGGGCGACGATCTCGGCGACGTCCTCCTGGCTCAGATCGGGATCGGCCAGCTGGCCGACCTCCTCGTCGGAGAGCGTGGAGATGAGGCCGACCGAGCTGCCCGAGAAGCGCGAGAGCGCCTGGTGGGCCGGCAGCCCGCAGTAGGCGGAGCCGGGCAGCGAGGCGTTCGGGCAGCGACGGCCGTTGGTGAGGACCGCGGCGCAGCGCCCGCCGGCCTCCTCCTCGTCGTACGAGCTCTCCCCCGCGTCGGCGGCGAACTCGGTCTCCGAGCGGATGTCGATGCGCCAGCCGGTGAGGCGGGCTGCGAGGCGGGCGTTCTGGCCCTCGCGCCCGATCGCCAGCGAGAGCTGGTCGTCGGGGACGATGACGGTCGCCTGGCGGGCCTCGTCGTCGACGACGACCTCGCGCACGCGCGCCGGCGAGAGCGCCTTGGCGACGAAGCGGGCGGGCTCGTCGTTGTAGGGGATGATGTCGATCTTCTCGCCGCGCAGCTCGGAGACGACCATGCGCACGCGCGAGCCGCGCGGGCCGACGCAGGCGCCGACGGGGTCGACGCCGTCGGCGTAGGAGACGACGGCGATCTTCGAGCGATAGCCGGGCTCGCGCGCGACGTTGGCGATCTCGACGAGGCCGTCGGCGATCTCGGGCACCTCGAGCTCGAAGAGGCTCTTGATGAGCTCCGGATCGCGCCGGCTGAGGATGATCGACGGGCCCTTCGTGGAGGGCGAGACCTCCTTGATCACGGCCTTCACGCGCTGGCCGTGGTCGTAGCGCTCGCCGTCGACCTGCTCGGAGCGCGGGAGCAGCGCCTCGACGCGCTCGCGCAGCTGGACGAGGGTGTAGCGCGAGTCGGACTGCTGCACGATGCCCGTGACGAGCTCGCCGACGCGGTCGCGGTACTCCTCGAACATCATGTCGCGCTCGGCCTCGCGGATGCGCTGCAGGATGACCTGCTTGGCCGTCTGCGCGGCGATCCGGCCGAAGTCGTCCGGCGTGACGTCCTGCTCGGCGATCTGGTCGCGGTAGAGCGCGAACTTCTCCGGGTCGATCTCGGGCTCCTGGGGCTCGACGTACTCCCCGGTCTCCGGATCGAGGTAGGTGCCCTCGTCGATCGTCTCGACGATCAGCTGGGCCTCGAGGCGCTCGGGCACGAGCAGCTCGATCACGCGGTACTCGCCCGTCTCGGGATCGAGCTCCACGCGGGCGTACTTGGCCGCGCCGGGCTGCTTCTTGTAGGCGGACAGCAACGCGTCCTCGAGTGCGGCGATCAGCCGCTCGGGGCTGATCCCCTTCTCGGTGGCGAGTGCCCTCATTGCCTCAACGATCTCGCGCGACATGCTTCCTACTCCTCGACGAGGTTCGAACGATGGATGTCGTCGTACGCGATCGCGACGACGCCGGAGTCCGCGGCGATGGTGACCTCATGCTCGGTGGCGCCGACCAGCTCGCCGGTGAAGCTCCTGCGACCGTCAAGTGGGTCGCGGGTCCGCACCCGGGCGCGGCGCCCGAGGTAGCGGCGATAGTGCTCGGGCTTGGCCAGCGGGCGCTCGCGGCCGGGCGAGGAGACCTCCAGGGCGTAGCGCTCGCGCACCTCCGGCAGCGCGTGGGTGACGCGCTCGCAGAGCGCGAGCGTCACCCCGTCCGGGTGATCGATCGTCACGCGGGCGGTCGCGCCGCGGTCGATGACCTCCACGAGCAGCACCTCGACGCCCGGCTCCGCCTCGGCGAGCCGCGCTTCGATCTCATGCTGCAGGGGGATCATCTGGATCATGAATGCGGGAACAAAAAAAGCGGGCGAGCGCCCACTTTCGGAACTGCAACGGCCGGAACGCCCGGCCTACGAAAGCTGTGCCGAGAGCGTAGCACCGGTCCCCGGACCCGTGCGACCCGCGCTGCGCGCGCAATCCGGCGCCCGGCGCGGCGCCTGGGGCGACCGTCAGGCGGCGTCGGCGCGGCGCCGCGCGCGATCGCGATAGCGGCGGTAGTCCTCGCGCTCGGGCCGCAGCGTGGAGGCCAGTGCGAGCGGGTGCCGGGCCTCGTCATGGCGCCCGAGCATCTGCAGCGAGCGCCCCAGGCAGAAGAGCGCGTAGTCGTTCGTGGGCGCCGACTGGACGACCGCGCCGAACTCGTCCGCGGCCTCCTGGTAGCGCTGCGCGCCGAACAGCGCGCGCCCGAGGGCCTCTCGCACCGAGGCCTTCCCCGGCTCCAGCTCGCGGGCCCGCAGCAGCGGGACCGTCGCGGCGTGGAAGTCGCCGTCCTCGAGCAGGCGCGTGCCGTTGCGGAAGAGGTCGTAGGCCGACGGGCTGGCCATGCGCTCAGGGTACCGCCCGCGCCGACGGCCGCCGCGCCCGGAGACGGGGGCGCCGGGGGCGCGGTGGGAGCGCCCACAGCGCCTGCAGCCGGCCGAGCTTCCCCAGGCCCGCGGCGAGCTCGCGGCGCAGCGCGCGGCGGGCAGCCGGCGAGGGCGGCGGGCCGCCGCGGCCGAAGCGCCGCGCGACGAGCGCCTCGAGGTAGCCGTCGCCCTCGCCGCCGCCGCTCAGCGCGCGCTCGAGCTCGGTCAGGGTGACCCCGGGCGCGGCGGGCCGGCCGCTGCGCCGCAGCGCCCGCTCGAGCTCGGCCAGCTCGGGATCGCCCGGCGTGCCCGCCGCCGCGCGCCGGCGCCGGCGCAGCGCCGGCAGCGCCACGGCCGCGCCCGCCAGCAGCAGGGCGAGCGTGATCCAGGCGGCGACCTGCCACCACGGCCTGCCGCGCGGCGTGACGCTGCGCGCCGCCTGCGTCGACGACGTCGGGGTGTCGGCGCCGAGCAGCCTGCGCCCGCGGCGCTGGCGGAGCGCCGCGCTGGCGTCCGCGGTCTGCGCGTGCGCCGGCGAGGCGGCAGGCGTCGGGTCGAACGTCACCCACCCCACGTGCGGGAAGTACGCCTCGACCCACGAGTGGGCGTCCAGGTCGGTGACCACCCACTCCCCCGTGCTGTGGTCGAGGACCCCGGGGCTGAAGCCGGTCGCGACCCGCGCCGGGACGCCGCCCATGCGCAGCAGCAGCGCCATCGCGCCCGAGAAGTGCTGGCAGTACCCGCGGCGGTCGTCGAACAGGAAGGCGTCGAGCGGGTTGGCGTGGCGCGCCGGCGTCTCGGTGTAGACGGCCCCGCGCCGGACCCGGTCCTCCACGCGCTGGAGGAAGTCGAGCGGGCTCGTCGCCCTCGCGCGCAGGCGCTGGGCGAGCGCGTAGATCCGGCGCAGCGCCGAATGGCGCACGAAGCTGATCCCGTCGTCCTGGCGGATCCCGACGCCCGGGAAGCTCACGAGCGCCGCCTGGCCGGTGGACCACGGCGGGAAGCTGACCTCGACCGCCGAGCCGCCGGAGTCCCGCGGGGCGGCGCGACCGTAGATGTCGGGCAGCTGGACGCGCAGCCATTCGCGCGCAAAGCTCGGGTAGTCGCTGCCGGCCTCCACGAGCTGCGTCGTCGACGGGCGCGGCGTGTAGGCCCTGACGGAGTAGGTCGAGCCCGGGCGCAGCGTCCCGCGGTCGAGCACGAAGGTGCCCCCGCCGGCGCCGATCGGCCGCGTCTGAGCGCGGCTGACCTGCAGCGCCTCGCCGGCGGTCACGAAGTCGTTGCTCAGCAGGCCCGTGTCGCGCACCCTGACCGTCTGGACCCATTGCGGGTTGTTGGGGTTGACCTCGGTGTCGGGCTCGAACGGTGCGACCGACCCCGAGTGGCGCCATTCGCGCCCGTCGAAGGTGTCGAGGACCTCGGCCTTCCAATAGGTCGGGACCTGCGCCTTGAAGCGCAGCAGCGGGTGCCCCTGGCGCGGCCAGTGCAGCGGCCCGTAGCTGTGGTTCCAGTCGTAGCGCACGGTCCCGGCGTTCGCGATGTCGTCGGCGATGTGCTGAAAGTCGAGCCACGGGCGGTCGCGTGCGAGCGCCGGCGCGAGCGCGGCGCCGCCGACCGCCGCGAGCACGAGCAGGACGGCGGCCGGGATCGCCTGTGTGCGGGTCAGGCGGTCGGCGAACAGGAACGCGCCGAGCGCGAGCATGAAGATCGCGCCCGCCAGGTAGGGCCTGGCGGGCGGGTGCTGGATCACCGGCAGCGCGTACAGGACGCCGAGCGTCACCGCGGCAGCCCGCACGCTGCCCGACAGCGCGCCGCGGCCACGCGGCCACAGCGCCTGCAGCACGCCGATCGCGGCCAGCAGCCCGCCGCCGGCCAGCAGCGCGATGCGCACCCACGGGTCGCTGCCGTCGTAGGGCACAGGCGCCCCGGGGAGCGCGCGCAGCCCGCCCGCGATCCCGCTCACCAGGCGCCCCCAGCGGTCGGGGACGAGCAGGCGGACCGGTACGCCGGCGAGCAGCAGCACCGCGCCCGCCAGGACGAGCGCCAGCGCGAGCAGCAGGGCACCGCGCCGGCGGCCCTCGGCGCGGGCGATCCGCAGCAGCGCGAGACCGGCGAGCGCGCAGAGCGCGGCGGTCCCCAGCGCCCAATCCGTCGCCGCTGGCCGCACGAGCTGCGCCCAGGCGAGCGTCCCGACGAGGCACAGCGGCGCGAAGCCGACGAGGCGCAGCCGCAGCCGGCGGGCCGTCCCGGGACCCTGCGGCGGCGCCGCGGCCGGGACGCCGGCGCCGAGGACGGCGGTGCTCATGCCACGCCCGCGGTCCCGGCGGGCTGCGAGGCGCCCACGCGGCGCACGCGCTCGAGCTCATAGCCGGTGCAGCCCGCAACCGTGAACGCCGGGCGCCGGCCCGGAACGGCGCCGGGGACCACCAGCATCCGCACGACGCCGCTCGCGCGTGCGAGCGCGCGCGGCGGCTCGCGCAGCGCGCGCGCAGCGACCCAGATGATCGCCCGCCGGCGCCCGGCCAGGCCCTCCGCCGCAGGCCCCTCGCCCACGCGCGCGAGCGCCAGGCGGACGTGCGCCTGCGGCCAGCCGTGGCCGCCCGCGCCGATCGCCAGCGGGCGCCGGTCGCCGGCGAGCAGCAGCGACACCCCGCCACGCTCGGCCAGGTGCACGCAGAGCGAGGCCGCGGCGCGCACGGCGGCATCCGCGTCGCCCTCGCTCGCGGCGCCGCGCAGGTCCAGCACGACGAGCGGCCGCGCGTCGGCGTCGGCGCGCATCACGCGCTCGTGCAGCTCCCCGGTGCGCGCGAACACCGGCCAGGCGATGCGCGAGGCGGGGATCCCGGGACGGTGCGGGCGCAGGCCCTCGAGGTCGACCTCGGCGGCGGCCAGCGGCCGCCCGCGGCCGCCCGTCGCAGCCTCGCCCCCGCCACCCGGCGCCAGCACGGGCTCCACGCGCGGCAGCACGAGCAGCTCGTCACCCTCCCCGCTCGCGGTCAGGCGCCGCTGCGCGAGCCCCAGCGGGTCGCGGAAGACGACGCTCGGCGCGGCGAGCGTGCGCAGGCCGCGGCGCGCGAAGCGCGCGTGGATCCGCAGACGCGTGCGCCGGCGGCCCGGGGCGAGCGGCGCGGGGACCGCGAGCAGCGGATCCTCGATCTGCCCCGACGGCGGTGCCACGCGCCCGCCGCGGACCTCGAGCTCGACGAGCAGCGGCTCGTCCTCCACCACGCGCGCCGCGCCGAGCGTGCGCTGGATCCGCGCGCCGTGGGCCGACGCGCGCACCCAGGCGGCGGTGCCCAGGCCGAGCGCGACGAGCGCGATGCCCGGCACGTACAGCGGGCGGCCGTTGAACAGGCCGGCGACGGCGACCAGCGCCAGGCCCAGGAGCGTCGTGCCGCGCGCGCCCCACATGCTCGTGCCGGCCGCCCCGCTACCTCGCCGGGGTCGCGGCGAGCGCGTCGGCCACGACCGCCTCGCAGGTCGCGTCCAGGGCGTCCGGGGCGAGCACGATGCGGTGCGCGAGAACCGCCGGCGCGAGCGCCTGGACGTCGTCGGGCAGCGCGTGGTCGCGGCCGCGCAGCAGGGCGCGCGCCTTGGCCGCGCGCAGCAGCATCAGGCCGGCGCGCGGGCTGGCGCCCAGCTCGACGCGCTGGTCGGCGCGCGTGCGGCCGAGCAGCGCGACGATGTAGGCGCGCAGGGCGTCGGAGGCGTGGACGCGGCGGGCGGCGTCCTGGGCGGCGAGCAGCTCGGCGGCGCTGGCGACCGGCTGCAGCGACTCGACGCGGTCCCCGGCCTCGTGGTCGCGCAGCATGCCGGCCTCGGCGGCCGCATCGGGATAGCCGAGCGCGAGCCGGACCATGAAGCGGTCGACCTGCGCCTCGGGCAGCGGATAGGTGCCCTCGAACTCGATCGGGTTCTGCGTCGCCAGGACGATGAACGGTCGCGCCAGCTCATGCGACTGCGCGTCGACGGTCACGCGCCGCTCCTGCATGCACTCGAGCAGCCCGGACTGCGTCTTGGGCGACGCGCGGTTGATCTCGTCGACGAGCACGACGTTCGCGAACACCGGCCCGGGCCGGAACTCGAAGACGTCGTCGCGGCGGTTGAAGACCTGCGTGCCGACGACGTCGGCGGGCAGCAGGTCGGCGGTGCACTGGATGCGGGCGAACTCGAGGTCGAGCGCGCGCGCGACCGCCCGCGCGAGCGTCGTCTTGCCGACGCCCGGCAGGTCCTCGATCAGGATGTGGCCCTCGGCCAGCAGCGCGACGATGACGTCCGAGACGACCTCGGGCCGGACCTCGACGGCGCCGTGGACAAGCGCGGCCAAGCTGTCCCCCAGCGCCCGGACGGCGGCGACCTCATGCTCGGCGACGCGCGCTGGGGGGTCGCCGGCCTCGGTCATGCCGTGGGCGCCGGCTGCGCTGCGCGGAGCGCGTCGATCGTCTCGAGGATCGCGCGCGCGACCTCGGCCTTGGTCGCGCGCGGCACGTGGCGCTCGCCCGCGGCGGTGAGGATCGTGACCTCGTTGTCGACGGCGTCGAAGCCGACACCGGCCACGGAGACGTCGTTCACGACGATCGCGTCGAGCCGCTTGCGCGCCAGCTTCTCGCGGCCGTGGTCCAGCGCGCCGGGCCCGTGCTCGGCCGCGAAGCCGACGAGCGTCTGGCCCGCGACACGGGCGGCGGACAGGGCGCCGAGGACGTCGGTCGTGGGCTCGAGCTCGAGCGAGAGCCCCTCGCGCCCGGCCTTCTTGAGCTTGCCGGCGGCCGCCCGGGCGGGGCGGAAGTCCGCCACCGCAGCCGTCATGACGAGCACGTCGCAGGCGCCGAACGCGTCGCGGCAGG
>DATCDC010000099.1:0-4236 GCA_036510915.1 Solirubrobacteraceae bacterium
ATCGCCGACCTGAACAGCCGCGAGGCGACCTCGAAGCACACCGACGTGCGCTGGACCTTCCAGCAGCTCGAACGCGGCTCGAACATGCACCTGCGGGCATTCGACATGCAGACCAGCTGAACCCTGGAGCCGCGCTCGCATCAATTCGGGCCGGGAGAGATGCCCGGCCCGAACCGCTGCGCGCCTTCAGAACAGTCACATTTCCAGGTGTTCTGCGTGGCAGGAACGATCGCCGCGCCGCGGCGGATGAACTCCGACGATCCCGAGACTTTCCCGAGACGGCAGGCGCATCGAGACAGATCACCCGCCACACTGCGGTCAGCCAGGTGCGCCGGGGTGCACGTACGGTGTCGTGGTCGCCAGCTCCACGAAGCCGAGTCGCCTCAAGATCGGGCGGCTGTCTGCTGTGGCCTCGGCGATGAGGTAGCGCGTGCCCGCCGCTGCAGCATGGGCCGCGGCGTCGCCGACCAGCGAGCGGAACACGCCGCGCCCGCGCCAGTCACGGACGGTGCAGTCGCCCCAGAGGCTCGCGAATTCCGTGCCGCGATGGACCTCGACCCTGCCCGCGGCGATCGGGCGCCCATCTGCGATCGCGACCGTCGCCGCGACGCTTGAGGGTCGCCGCGTGAGCTCGACGCGCAGCATCGCCCCCAAGGCGGTCGCGTCCTCGCGAAACACCTCCTCGTGCACGGCCACGAGCGCGTCGATGCTGCGCTCGTCGGTGACCGGACGCAGCTCGACACCGGCCGGCGGCGTCACCACGAGTGGGAGCTCGGCGATCTCGCCGGCGAGGACCGCTTCGAACGGCTCGGGCCGGAAGCCGGCCGCGACCAGGCGCTGCGGCAGGTCGGCGGGCCGGTCGTAGGAGCAGTGCTTCCCGTCCCACGGCCTGGACGCCGACGCGAAACGCTCGACCTCGGCGGCGATCACTCCGTCAGCCCGTGCTTCATCGAGTTGTGCCCAGAGGACGCCGATCCATCCGGGTCCGCCGATGCAGCGAACGATGTGGTCCTCGGTCTCGACACGCCCGCCGATGCCGTCCGGCTCCGGGCGTCGGCGAACCCGCTCGTCGAATGCCTGCAGTACCGCACCGCGATCCACGCCGACAAGCCAACCAGAGTCACGCACCCACGTGGGGGGGCCGGCAGGCACGCGGCGACCGCGACGCCGGTGAGGCCCTGGAGACCCGGAGCCGTCAGGTCGAGTGCCTCCAGCGCGGCGTCGCAGATGTCGCTCGTGAGCGATCGCAACGATGCCGTCGACCGCGGGGTGCGCGAGCGTGAAGTCCTCGGCACGTGGATGCAGCAGCCGGGAAGGCGGTGTCGCAGACGGTGCCGTCGCAGTCAGCGCAGTTGAGTCCGCCACGGCCTCGGCGGGACCCCACCAGACCGCGAGGAGCTCGAGCGGTCCGGGTGCCGCGGCCGGAACTGCGCGGTCGGCGTGCAGCGCGTCCTGGAAGTGGTCGGCCCGCACGGGCTCGTCCTCCACGCGACAGATGTCACGGGCATCCGCCAGGATCGAGCGCATCTCGCCGTCACACGGGGCCGCTGGCGGTGGCCCGCTCAACCTGAGAAGCGATTCGCGCGGCGGTACTGCTGAACGCGTCGAGGCTCTGCGAGGTCTTCAGCTTCGACTTGCACGCATGCGGACTATTCCGATCACTGTCCCAACGAGCCTTTCAGGGCAGCCGAACAGGCGACCAAGGTGCGCGAACTCGGACCCCGGAGCCGCCTCACGCCGTCAGTCGGAGCCCTTGAAGCTCCAGGTGTCGTCGGTGGCGAGGACGCCCGGATCGCTGCGCACGCGGTGTCCCTCGAGCAGCGTGACGTCGCCGCTCGTCTCGACGAGCTCGGGCGGCGTGTCCGGGCCGGGGTCGCCGATGACGCCGACGTTCAGGAAGTTGACCGCGATGTGCTCCTGGCTCGTGGCCGCGCACCCGGCCCCGCCGGTCGTCGTGATCGTGAAGAGCGGCGGCATCAGCGGATCGCCGCTCGCCCGGATCGAGTAGTGGAAGGGGGTGCTCGTCGCGCCCTTCGCGCTCACGTCCTCGAGCGTGAAGCCGGTTTCCTCGGTGGCGCTCGGCGGGGAGACGGCATCGTTGCCGCTGCCGCTGTAGGTCGTCGTGCACGACCCGCCGCCGCCTGAGCCCGACACGCTCCACGTCACGCTGCCGCCGGCGAAGTCGTAGGGCACCGGGATCAGCCCCTCGGAAACGCCCAGTATCGGGTTGCGCGTGAAGGTCGCGGTGCCCTGGATCGTCTCCTTCCACCCGGTCCCGACGAACAGACCGGTGAGCACTCGTGTCCAGGTGCCGACGAAGCGCTCGGGGAACCCGGCCGGATAGGTGACGGTCGCCCGGCCGATGCCGCCCTTGGAGTAGAAGGTGATGTCGAGCCCGGGCGCCGCGGTCCTGGGCCACGCCGCGGCGGGCGCGGTGAAGTCGTACCAGCGCATTCCGGGCTTCAGCGGCAGCGTCGCGACCGTGACCGCCGTGCCGCGCGGATCGATGTAGTCACCGTCGAACGACGCGCCGCCATCGAGCAGGTCGGTCTCGCTGACGCCCGGACGGGTCGCCGTCACGGCGCCGCTGACGTGCGAGGTCGCACCCGGGCGCAGCCGCGACGGGTCGCCGGTGAGCGTCAGCTTCACGCAGCGCCCGGGCGTCTGCCAGAGCTTCTCGGCGTCCTTCACCAGCGCGGTGACGCGAGCGCCCACCATGTCCGCGAAGGCCCGCGCCAGGCCCTTGTAGGCGGCCCCTGCCGTCGGGCTGTCGGCGTACGGGTTGGGATCCCCGTTGTCACGCGCCTCGCTGCGCGCGACGAAGGCATCGAATCCCGCGTTGTCGAACGTCACCTCGGTCCCCGGGCTCATCGAGTCGAGGCTCATCCCGAACGTCGAGGTCGGGGAGTCGTGGGTCCCGCCGGGTCCGCTGACGGACTGCGAGGTGGTCATCGTCAGCCGGTCGGCGGGGCCGAGGACGCCGTCGAACTTTGCGCGGCGCGTGACGAGCGCCGGCATCGCGGCGAGGCTCAGCCGCAGGACCGTCGTGGTCGTGATGACCTTGCGGCCGACCGCGACGCGCGTGACGACGTCGTAGACGGCGACGCCGGCCAGCTTGGCCTTGCCGTGCGACTGGCCGGGGCTCGGGTCCGGGCAGACCTCGACGGCCGACTCGAGGCGCAGCCGGCGCTCCTGCATCGACCGGCCGCTACGGGCCGTCGACTGCGTGACGACGAGCTCCCGCAGGTATCCCCCGCCCTCGCTGCGGGTCACTGTGCTCGTGCCCGAGAGGCCCGCGGCGGCGGCCTTCGGCGGCGCCGCCAGGCCGGCGCGCAGCTTCGCGTCCGAGCGGCGCAGCAGCGCCGGGCCTGCGGCGCCGAAGAGCCGCGAGATGGACGCCATACGCAGCTCCCGTCGCGCCCGGACGCTTCCGGTGGCCGCCACGAGCGCAGACGCCGCTGCCCCCGACGAGACGTTGCGCACACCGCAGATGACCCGGCGCCCGGCGTGACACGCGGGCGGCGGCGGGTCAGCGGCCGGAGCCGGGAGGCCGACCGCGCCCGAAGCATGTGCGACCGGCATCCCGACCGGAACGGACAGGGTCAGGCCGGACGCGGCGAGCGCGGCGGCGAGCACCCGTGGCGCCCACCGGCTCTGTGCCATGGCCACACCCTGCCACCGCTGCCACGCCAGGTCAACAGGCGGCACCTGCGAATCGTGCGGCGCGGACGACGACGCCTGATCCCGATCAGCGAGCCCGAGCGCTGGCTCGAGAGCAACGCCGCGCCGACCATCGATCACAGCTGACGCGGTGCCAGCACCGGTACGTGGCGCGTGTCGAATCCAGCCGCTGATTCAGCGCGCCGTGGCTGGGTCGCCGCTCATCGACGTGCTCCGGTCCCGCGCCCGCGGGCTCACGCGAGCCGCGCGGGATCCGGGGCCGGGTCGGGCCCGCCGAGCTCCGTGAACGCCGGCGGCGAGTAGACACCCCCGGGGACTCCGCCGAGCGCCAGGATGCGCACGCCCGCCGGACCCGGATGGATCTTGCGATGGGTCGTCGCGCCGACGCGGATCGCCGTCTCCGGACCGAGATGGACCCGCTCGCCCTCGATCTCGAAGTCGGCCTCGCCGTCGAGGACGACGTAGACCTCCTCCGTGCCGGTGTTCGCGTGATCGTGGTTGGGATAGAAGTCGCCCCCGCCTGCCGGCATCTGCAGGATCTGCATGCCGAACGAG
>DATCDC010000100.1:0-35776 GCA_036510915.1 Solirubrobacteraceae bacterium
AGCGGGACGACCCCCGCCGCCAGCGCCGCCGCCGCGACCGGCGCCGTCAACCCGGCGCCCGCCACGCAGGCCGCCGCCGCGACGCTCCCGCCCGGGGCGACCGTCGGCGCCGCCGGCTTCCCGACCATGCCGTTCACGTTCATCTTCGACGGGAGCTTCTTCTCGATGGAGGCGTTCCTGCACAAGATCAACGGCTTCACGCAGGTCACCAAGGGCGGCGTCCAGGTGCACGGCCGGCTGCTGACCGTCGACAGCTTCCAGCTGACCGCCGGCCGCAAGGGCTTCCCCAACGTCTCCGCCAACGTCAACGCGACGGCGTACGTCCTGCCGGCGGGCGAGGGCCTGACGGCCGGTGCGACGCCCGCGGGCCCCGCCGCCGGCGCCACGACCCCGGCGTCCGGCTCCTCCTCGCCGTCCACGCCGACCGCGCCGGCCACCGCGGCGCTGACCTCCGGAGGCTCGCGATGACCTTCCTGCGCAACGTCTGGGCCGACATGGTCGAGAAGCGCCTGTGGCCGCTGGCCGTGGCGCTGCTGGTCGGCATCGTCGCCGTCCCGACCGTCCTGGCCAAGAAGAACGCCCAGCACGACACCCAGCAGGTCGTCGCCACGGCGGCCGCGAACCATGCCTCGAGCGCGCCCGGCGAGGCCGCCGTCGCGCTCGACACGTCCGCTGCCGCGACCGCGCGCCGCGACCACCTGGGCCGCCAGCGCAACCCGTTCGACCAGCTCTTCGCCCCGAAGGTCAGGCCGCTCGCGTCCTCGAGCACCGGCGCCGCCACGACGACCACGGGCTCCGGGACCACCGGCGGCTCGACGGGCTCCGGCGGCGGCAGCACCGGCGGCGGGACCACGCCGCCCAAGCAGCCGGCGACCACGAAGACCGCCTACAGCGTGTCCCTGCACTTCGGCGAGGCCGGTGCGATGCACACGATCCGCGACATCCCGCGCCTGACGCCGCTGCCCTCCGCCGTCGACCCGTTCTTCGTCTTCCTCGGCGTCAAGGACGACGGCAGGACCGCGATCTTCCTCGTGTCCTCCGACGCCAAGGCGACCGGCGACGGCGCCTGCAAGCCGAGCGACAGCGACTGCGAGACGATCGAGCTGAAGGCCGGCGACACCGAGTTCTTCGACCTGACGACGGCCACCGGCGTGCAGCAGTTCCAGATGGACCTCGTGTCGATCACCAAGCGGACGGTGACCTCGGCCGCCGCCGCGAAGGCCGCCCACGCACGCGCATCGCGGATCGGGACCGGCATGCTGCAGGAGGCCCGCAGGGCCGGCGACCTGCCCGTGCAGCTCGGCTGGTACCGCTGGGATCCCGCCGCGGGCGTGCTGCACCCGATGCGCTCCAACGCGCTGACGGGCTGAGCGCGGCCGCCCCCGCGCCGCCCGCAACGGCGGCCGGAAGGTAGCCTGCGTCGCCGCGTGCATCTGCGTCTCATCACCGCCGGGGAGTCCCACGGGCCCGGCCTCACCTGCATCGTCGAGGGCCTGCCGGCCGGCCTCGAGCTCGATCGCGAGGCGATCGACCGGGACATGGCGCGCCGCCAGCTCGGCCACGGGCGCGGCGGCCGGATGAAGATCGAGACCGACCGCGCGCACGTCACCGCGGGCGTGCGACACGGCCGCACGATGGGCGGCCCGATCGCCCTCCAGGTCGCCAACCGCGACTACACCAACTGGGACGAGCGGATGAATCCGTGGCCGGTCGAGGCCGACGTCCCGGAGGTGCACCTGCCGCGCCCCGGACACGCCGACCTCGTCGGCGTCTGGAAGTACGGCTTCAGCGACGTGCGCAACGTGCTGGAGCGCGCCAGCGCCCGCGAGACCGCCGCGCGCGTGGCGGGCGGGGCCGTCTGCCGGGCCTTCCTGGAGGCCGTCGGCGTGCAGATCCGCTCGCACGTCGTCCAGATCGGGACGGTCCTCGCCCCCGAGCGTGATGCGCCCCTGACCGTCGCGGACTTCGAGGGCGTCGACGCGGACCCGGTCCGCTGCCTGGACGCGGACTCCAGCCGCAGGATGGTCGAGCACATCAACGTCCAGCGCAAGGCGAACGAGTCGATCGGCGGCGTCTTCGAGGTGATCGCCTTCGGAGCGGTGCCGGGCCTGGGCTCGCACGTCTCGTGGGAGGAGCGCCTCGACGGGCGCATCGCGGGCGCGATCTGCTCGATCCAGGCGGTCAAGGGCGTCACGCTCGGCGAGGCGTTCGAGATCGCGGCGAAGCCCGGTTCCGAGGCCCACGATGAGATCTTCTACTCGCCCGAGCGCGGCTACCACCGCGAGACGAACCGCTCCGGCGGCCTCGAAGGCGGCATGACGACCGGTGAGCCGCTGATCGCGCGCGGCGCCATGAAGCCGCTCCCGACGCTGACGCAGCCGCTGCGCTCGGTCGACATCGAGACGCGTGAGCCCGCGCAGGCGCTGCGCGAGCGCACCGATTCCAGCACCGTGCCGGCCGCCGGCGTCGTCGCCGAGGCGATGCTCGCCTTCGTCGTGGCGAACGCCTACCGCGAGAAGTTCGGCGGCGACCACGTCGACGACGTCCGCGGGGCCGTCGACGCCTATTGCGAGCGGATCGGATGGAAGCCCCGATGACGCTCCTTCGAGCGACGGCGCGCAGTCGTTGCGAGCGGATCGGATGGAAGCCCCGCTGAGCCGCTCGCTCGTGCTCGTCGGGTTCATGGGTGCGGGCAAGTCGGCCGCCGCCCGCGAGCTCGCGCGGCTGCTGGGCGGCGTGGCGCAGGACAGCGACGCGGTCTTCGAGGCGCGCGCGGGAGAGCCCGTCGAGGCGTTCTTCGACCGCGAGGGCGAGGCGGCGTTCCGCGCCCGCGAGGAGCAGATCGTCCTCGAGCTGCTCGCCGGCCCGGACGCCGTGATCTCGCTCGGCGGCGGCGCGCTCGGCTCGGCGCGGGTGCGCGATGCGCTGGACGAGCACGTCACGGTGCTGATCGAGGTCGAGCCCGACGTCGCGTGGGCGCGCGCGGCGGGCCGCGGCCGGCCGCTGGCGCGCGACCGCGCCGCGTTCGACGCGCTCTTCGCCGCGCGCGAGCCGATCTACCGCGCTGCGGCCGACGCCGCGCTGCCGTCCGCCGAGCCGGCCGTGCTGGGCCGCGCCCTCGGGTCGCTGCAGGCGCTCGCCGGTGCCGAGGGGCCGATGCCGCGGCTGCTGTGGGCGACGAGCGCCTCCGGCGACTACCCGGTCTGGATCGGCGAGGGGGCGCTCGCGACGGCGCCCTGGCCGCTCGGGGAGGGCTCACGGCGCATCGCCGTCAGCGATGCCAACGTCGCGGACACGTGGGCCGGCCGCGTGCCCGGGCTCTCCGGCCTGATCGAGATCCCGGCCGGGGAGGAGCACAAGACGCTGGCCACGGCGGAGAGCATCTGGCGCGCGCTGGTCGCCCAGGAGGCGACGCGCCAGGACCACCTCGTCGCCGTGGGCGGCGGCGTCGTCGGGGATCTCGCGGGCTTCTGCGCGGCGACCTACCAGCGCGGCATCCCGGTCGTCCAGGTCCCGACGACGCTCGTCGCCCAGGTCGACTCCGCCTACGGCGGGAAGACCGGCGTCGACCTGCCGGAGGCCAAGAACTACGTCGGCGCCTACCACCAGCCGGCCGGCGTGATCGCGGACACGGCGACGCTCGCCACGCTGCCGCCCGCGGAGTTCGCCGCAGGCTGTGCCGAGGTCGTCAAGACGGCGCTGATCGCCGGCGGCGACCTGTGGGAGCGGGTCGGCGCCGGTGACGCCGTCGACGAGGCCGTGATCCTCGCCTGCGCGCGCACGAAGCTCGCGATCGTCGCCGACGACGAGCGCGACGGCGGCCGGCGCCAGGTCCTGAACCTCGGCCACACGATCGGCCACGCGATCGAGACGGTCACCGACTACCGCCGCCTGCGCCACGGCGAGGCCGTCGGCCTGGGCCTGCTGGCGGCCCTGCGGCTCTCAGGGCGCGCGGACCTCCGCGAGCAGGTCGCCGGCCTGCTCGCAGCGGCCGGCCTCCCGGTGACGATCGCCGGCATCGACGCCGACGACGTGGCACGCGCGACGCGGCGCGACAAGAAGCGCACCGGTGAGCACGTGCCGTTCGTGCTCTGCGACGCGCCGGGGGACGTGCGCCAGGGCGCTCAGGTAGCGCCGGGCGACGTGCGCGCCGCGATCGCGGAGCTCATCGCCTGAGGGCGCGGGTCCGCCGCGCGCACGCCGGCGAAGGCCGCGCGGGCGAGCAGCGCCGTTGCCGGCAGCGCCCACGCCAGGTAGCAGGCTGCGAGCGCGTCGGGGGTGATGCGCGGCTCGAGCGTGACGAACGTCAGATGGCCGAGGGCGACGAGCGCGATCGCGCCGGACGGCAGGCCCTCGCGCACCAGCGCCTCCCAGGCGACGAGGGCCAGGACGGCCGGCACGAGGTAGTAGATCGAGTCCCACGGATCCAGGACGCAGCGCAGCAGCAGCAGCAGCGCCAGCAGCGCCAGCGCGTCGCGGCGCTGCACCGCGGCGCGGCGCAGGCGCCAGGCGAAGAGGCCGCTGAGCGGCAGCGCGAGCGCGACGATCAGCGGGTGCGCGACGTGCGCGAGGATCTCGGGACCGCGGTAGCCGGGGATGGCCGACCCTGGCGCGAGGACCTTCGCGCGCAGAGGCCAGAAGAGCTGCTCGGGATGGAAGTAGCTCGGCGTGATCCGCAGGCCGTTGAGGCTGCCCCGGGCGTGGGCCGCACCCGATCCCAGGTAGAACGGTGCGAGGCCCGCGAACGCGGTCGCACCCGCGACCAGCAGCAGCCGCCCGCGGCGCTCGGGCGCGGCGAGCAGGACGGGGCCGACGGCGAGCAGCGCCCACGGCTTGCAGGCGATCGCCGCACCGAGCACGAGCCCGGCCCAGCCGCTGCGTGAGCCCAGGGCGATGAGGACGGCGATGGCGCAGAGTGCTCCGGCGAGCGTCTCCTCCGGGTGGCCCATCGGTGTCGCGCGCAGGAGCCAGGGCCCGAGCAGGCAGACGAGCAGGACCGCGGCGCGCGTCGCACGCGGGCGGGCCAGGGCGCGCAGCCGGCCGTCGAGCACCAGCGCGAGCGCGCACGGCGCCAGCATGCACGCGAGCGCGCCGGCGAGGAAGACCTGGACCCACGAGGCGCCGAGCGCGTCGGCGGCGAACAGGAACGGCGCGCGCACGAGCACCGACGGCCCGTAGAGCGGGGCGGCGGCGAGGAACGCGCCGACGTGCCCGGCGAGCAGCAGGTCGACCGAGGGGCGCAGCTCGACGAGCGCATCGCCCGTGGCCGTGCTCGACCACGTCAGCAGGATCGCGCCGATCAGCAGCGCGACGGGAAGCGCGAGGCGGTCCACGAACCGGGGCACAGGGGTTCATCGGCGCGCTGCAGCCGCGAGTTGAGCGGCGCAGTCGCCGTGTGACATGGCAGACTCGCGGGGTGCTCGCCCACAACCGCGTCGCCGTCCTGCACGGCGTGAATCTCGACCAGCTGGGCCGCCGGGACCCTGCCATCTACGGCGACCTGACGCTCGATCGCCTGGAGCAGCGGATCGGCGACGACGCCCGCGAGCTCGGGTTCGAGGCCCAGTTCTTCCAGACGAACTCCGAGGCGGAGTTCGTCGAGCGACTGCACCGCCTCGCCGAGGTGAGCGACGCGCTGATCCTCAACCCGGGAGCGTGGACGCATTACTCGTACGCGATCCGCGACGCGCTGGAGCTCACCGGCCTGCCGGCGATCGAGGTCCACCTCTCGGACGTGCAGAATCGCGAGGAGTTCCGCAAGATCTCCGTCATCTCCGACCTGTGCCTGACGACCGTGAGCGGACTGGGAGCCTCCGGCTACCGGGTCGCGCTCGAGCGCCTGCTGCAGGAGCTCACGCCATGAGCCCCGCGAGCGCCCGCGCCGAGCGCCTCGCCGCGGCCGCGCAGGAGCGCGGCCTCGACCTGCTGCTCGTCAGCAACCTCGTGAACGTCCGCTGGCTGACGGGCTTCACCGGCTCCAACGCGCTCGCGATCATCGGCGGCGCGGGGGAGGAGGCGACGCGGATCGTCCTCTCGGACTTTCGCTACACGACGCAGATCGAGGAGCAGGTGCCGCCGATCTGGGACCGCCGCGAGGCCACGCAGGAGCTCGTCGGCCCGGCGCTCGCCGAGCATCTGCCGCCCGCCGCCGGCGACGCGCTCCCGCGCGTCGGCTTCGAGGACCGCGCGATCACGGTCCACCAGCTCGAGCGCATCCGCGAGGCGATCGGCGACCGCGCCGAACTGGTGCCGGCCGGGAGCCTCGTCGAGGGGCTGCGCGAGCTCAAGGACGCCGGCGAGGTCAGCCGCATCCGCGAGGCGGCGCGCCTGGCCGACATCGCGCTCAGCGAGGTCGTGGGGCAGGGGCTGATCGGCCGCACCGAGGCGCAGGTCGCGCTCGACCTCGAGGTGGCGATGCGCCGCCACGGCGCCGAGGCGATCAGCTTCCCGCCGATCGTCGCCAGCGGGCCGCACGGCGCGCTCCCGCACGCCGAGCCGCGCGCCGTGCCGATCGAGCCGGGCGTGCTCGTCACGATCGACTGGGGCGCGCAGCTGGAGGGCTACTGCTCGGACTGCACCCGCACGTTCGCGACGGGCGAGGTGAGCGACGACGAGCGCGCCGTCTACGACGTCGTGCTGCGCGCGCAGGAGACCTCGCTGGCAGCCGTGAGGCCCGGGCCCTCCGGCCGCGAGATCGACGCGGTCGCACGCGACATCATCGCCGGGGCGGGCTATGGCGAGGCCTTCGGGCACGGCCTGGGGCATGGCGTCGGGCTCGAGATCCACGAGGGCCCGCGGCTCTCGCGCCTTGCGCCCGAGGCGCCCCTGGCCGAGGGCATGATCGTCACCGTCGAGCCCGGGATCTACCTCCCGGGGCGCTTCGGCGTGCGGATCGAGGACCTCGTCGTGATCACCGCCATGGGCTCGGACGTGCTGAACACGCTCCCGAAGGACCTGCAGGTCGTCGATTGAGCGGGCTCGTCGTCGAAGGCCGCTTCGAGGGCCCGCCCGCGAGCGCCAACGGCGGCTACGTGGCGGGGCTGCTCGCCAGGCGCCTGCCGGACGGGTGCGCCGTCGAGGTGACGCTGCGCCTGCCGGTGCCGCTCGACACCGCGCTGGCGGTGGCCGTCGGCGACGACGGCGCCGTGGAGCTGCGCGACGCCGTGTGCGCTGTGTTCGCCGTCGCGCGGGCGACCGGTGCGCCCGCGGTGGGGCCGGTCCCGGCGATCGGGCTCGCGGCGGCGCGCGCGGCCGCGCAGGCCCCGGAGGCGCTGACCGAGCATCCCTTCCCGCGCTGCTTCGGCTGCGGGCCCCAGCGCTCGCAGCAGGATGCGGTCGCGCTGCATCCCGGGCCGATCGCGGACGGTGCCGGCGTCTGGGCGACGGCGTGGACTCCGGGGGCGGGACTCCCGCACGCCCCGGACGGGACGCTCGCGCCGGAGATCGCCTGGGTGGCGCTCGACTGCCCGAGCTCGTTCGGCACGGTGCCGGTCGGCGCGGTCCCGCACGTGCTCGGGCGCCTGCAAGGCCGCCTCGACGCGCCGCTGCGGGTCGGCGAGGAGGTCACGGTGCTCTCGTGGCCGCTCGGGCACGAGGGACGCAAGCGCTGGGGCGCGAGCGCCATCGTCGGGGCGGCCGGCGACGTTCGGGCGCTGGCCCGCGCCACCTGGATCGCGCTGCGCTGAACTGCTCCTCGCCGGTGCCCTGCCGGCGCCCCGCCCGGCGCGCCGATCTCGCTGGGGCTACGCTCTCAGTCGCCCATGATCAGCACGAACCAGCTCAAGAACGGCAACCACATCGAAGTCGACGGTGTGATCTTCAAGGTCGTCGAGTTCCAGCACGTCAAGCCCGGCAAGGGCGGAGCGTTCGTGCGGACGAAGCTGCGCCGCGCCTCCGACGGCAACGTCATCGACAAGACCTTCCGCGCGGGCGAGAAGTTCCGCTCCGTTCGCACGGAGGCGCGCAAGATGACCTTCCTCTATGCCGACGGCACCGAGGCGCACTTCATGGACAGCGAGAGCTTCGAGCAGATCGCGGTGCCCGAGGGCGCGATCGCCGAGGAGCTGCGCTGGACCAAGCCCAACGACCCGGTCGACGTGCTCTTCATCGACGGTGAGCCCTCGACGCTGCAGCTGCCCGCCTCGGTCGAGCTCGAGGTCACGCAGACCGAGCCCGGCGTGCGCGGCGACACCGCGTCCGGCGGCGGCAACAAGCCGGCGACGCTCGAGACCGGCGCCGTGGTCCAGGTTCCGCTGTTCGTGAACATCGGCGACCGCGTCAAGGTCCAGACCGAGTCCGGCGACTACATGTCGCGCGCGTAGGCGCCCGCGCTTGTCCCGCAGGACCGACCAGCGCCGCGCAGCGGTCTTCGCGCTCTACCAGAGCGAGGTGACCGGCAAGGACCTCGGTGACGTCTTCGAGCGCGACGCCTCGATGTTCTCCAGGTCGCTCGCATACGCCGCGCAGGACCGCCAGGACGAGCTCGACGCGGTCATCTCCGGCCACTCGCACGGCTGGCGGATCGAGCGCATCGCGCCGCTGGAGCGCTCGATCATGCGGATCGCGCTGCTGGAGATGCGCCATCCCGACGTCGCCCCGGCCGACGCGCCGATCCCGCCCGAGGGCGCGATCGACGAGGCGGTCGAGACCGCCAAGCTCTTCTGCGGCGCCGACGCGCCCGGGTTCGTCAACGGCATCCTGGCCGCCGCGCTGCGCGAGATGCAGGAGAATGGAGCCGCCTCATGAGCGACCTCGACACCACCACCCTGGACGCGCTCGTCGGCCGCCTGGAACGCGCGGCCGAGCAGCTGCGCAGCGGCGACCTGTCGACCGACGCCGCCGCCGGCCTGGTCGAGGACTGCGCCGCGCTGGCGGGCCAGGCGTCCGCCGAGCTCGAGCGGATGGCGCGCGCCTCGGCGATCGAGCCGCTGCCGGGCCAGGACACGCTCCTGTGAGCGAGGCGGTCCCCGGACCGTGAGCGCGACCTACCCCGACGACCTGCGCGAGCAGGTCGAGGCCTTCCTGGAGGATCTGCACTTCTCCGAGGACCGCGTGACCGCGGGGCTCGACGAGGCGATGCGCTACTCGCTGCTGGCAGGCGGCAAGCGGATACGGCCGGTGCTCGCGCTGGCGACGGCGCGCGCCATCGGCCGCGACACGGCGAGCGTGATGCCGTTCGCCGCGGCCGTGGAGCTGATCCACACCTACTCGCTGATCCACGACGACCTTCCGGCGATGGACGACGACGACCTGCGCCGCGGTCGCCCGACGTGCCACGTCGCGTTCGGCGAGGACGTCGCGATCCTCGCGGGCGACGGGCTCTACGCCGAGGCCTTCCGCCTGGTCCTGACGCGCCAGGACGGCGCGCCCGAGGGCCTGCTCGCCGCCGTGCGCGAGCTCGCGGCCGCGACGGGCGTCAACGGCATGGTCGGCGGCCAGTACCTCGACGTCGAGGGCGCCGCGCCCGCGGGCCCCGAAGGCCTGCGCCGCCTGCACGCGCTGAAGACCGGGCGCCTGATCGGGGCCTCGGTCGAGTGCGTATGCCTGATCGACGGCATGACCGACCCAGGACTCAGTCGCTACCGCGCCTTCGCCCACGAGCTGGGGGTGCTCTTCCAGATCGTCGACGACATCCTGGACGTCACCGGCACGGACGACGCGCTCGGCAAGCCCTCGGGAAGCGACGAGCGGCACGGCAAGCGCACCTACGTCACCGAGTTCGGGCTCGCAGGCGCGCGCGATCTGGCGCTAGCCTCCCATCACAAGGCCCGCGAGGCCCTCGCACTCGCGGCTCCGGATGGCGCCGCGCAGCTCGAGCAGATCACCGACTTCATCGCGGACCGCAACACATGAGCCTCCTCGACAGCATCAACCGCCCGCAGGATCTCCACGAGCTCAGCGACGAGCAGCTCCAGCAGGTCGCCCAGGAGGTCCGCGAGCACATCATCGACACCGTCGGCGAGATCGGCGGGCACTTCGGCGCGAACCTCGGCACCTGCGAGCTCGCCGTCGCGCTGCACTCGGTGATGAACTCGCCGCAGGACAAGATCCTCTGGGACGTCGGCCACCAGGCCTATCCGCACAAGATCCTCACCGGGCGCCGCGACCAGCTCGCGACGATCCGCCAGTACGAGGGCCTCGCGCCGTTCTGCTCGATCGCCGAGAGCGAGCACGACATCATGGGCGCCGGCCACGCCTCGACGTCGATCGGCTACGCCGTCGGCATCAAGGAGGGCATGCGCCTGCTCGGGCGTCCCGACGCGGGGAAGGTCGCGGCCGTCATCGGCGACGGCGCGATGACCGGTGGCGTCGCCTTCGAGGCGATCCACCAGGCCGGCGGGCTGGGCACGCCGATGGTCGTCGTCCTCAACGACAACGGCATGTCGATCGCGCCGAACGTCGGCGCGCTCTCGCGCTACTTCAACCGCGTGCGCCTCAATCCGAAGTTCTGGCATGCGCGCGAGGGCGTCGAGGGGCGCCTGACCCAGCTGCCGGGCGGCCTCGGCCACCGCTTCGAGAAGCTCGGCCCGCAGCTGAAGGAGTCGATCAAGGCGTTCTGGGCGCCGGGACTCTTCTGGGAGGAGCTCGACTGGGCCTACATGGGCGTCATCGACGGCCATGACGTCGGCGCCCTGCGCCGCGCGCTGACGGCCGCGTTCGCCGCCCAGCGGCCGGTCGTCGTGCACTGCGCGACGGTCAAGGGCAAGGGCTTCGCGCCGGCCGAGGAGGGCGGCCTGGAGGGCATGGAGCGCTGGCACGCCGCCAAGCCGAACTCCATCGCCGGCGGCTTCCCCGTGACGGCCAAGCCGTCGGCGACGCCCGCCGAGCCCAAGCCGCCGACCTACACCGAGGTCTTCGGGCAGGCGATGGTGCGCGAGATCCGGCGCGACCGGCGCGTCGTCGGGATCACCGCGGCGATGAACACCGGGACGGGCCTGGACATCGTCCAGAAGGCCGAGCCCGAGCACTACTTCGACGTCGGGATCGCCGAGCAGCAGGCGGTCCTCTTCGCTGCCGGCCTGGCGCTCGAGGGCGCCGCTCCGGTCTGCGCCATCTACTCGACGTTCCTGCAGCGCGCGTTCGACCAGATCGTCCACGACGTCGCCCTGCAGAACCTGCACGTGATCTTCGCGATGGACCGTGCCGGCCTCGTCGGCGACGACGGGCCGACCCACCACGGCGTGTTCGACATCGCCTACCTGCGCGCGCTGCCGAACATGACGCTGATGGCGCCGCGCAACGAGGCTCAGCTCGTCGACATGCTCCACACCGCCCTGCTCCACGACGGCCCGGTCGGCCTGCGCTACCCGCGCGGCGAGGGCGTCGGCGTCCCGCTCCCCGAGACGCCGCAGCCGATCGAGATCGGCACGGGGGAGATCCTGCACGAGGGCTCGCAGGTCGCGCTGCTGGGGTACGGGTCGGGCGTGCGGAAGGCGCTCGATGCCGCGGCGCTGCTCGCCGAGGACGGGATCGACGCGACCGTCGCCGACGCGCGCTTCGCCAAGCCGCTGGACGGCGCCCTGCTCGCGCAGCTGGCGGCCGAGCACGAGCTGCTCGTCACCGTCGAGGAGGGTGTCCTGCAGGCGGGCTTCGGCTCGGCCGTGTGGGAGCACTACAACGAGCACGGCATCCCGGCGCCGCGGATGGTGCGGATCGGCCTGCCCGACCGGTACGTCACGCACGGAAGCCCCGCGCTGCTGCACGCCGAGGTCGGCTTCACGGGCAGGGCCATCGCGCAGCGCATCACGACGGCGCTCGGCGTCGCCGGCGGGGTCACAGCCGGCCCCTGATGGAGGTCGATCCGCAGGTCCGCTCGCTGATCGGGGCCCAGTCGGCCTCGGGCGACGAGCCCGGGCCCGCGGATCTGGTGGCGCTGCGCGCCGGCTACCTGGCGGTCGCCATCGAGCTCGGCGGCGCGGTCGAGGAGGTCGAGGACGTCGACGACGTGGTGATCGCCCGCGCGGACGGCTCGTCGCTGCGCGCGCGGGTCTACGCGCCGCGGGTCCCGGCGTCGCCGCTCGGCGCGATCGTCTGGCACCACGGCGGCGGCTGGGTGATCGGCGACCTCGAGGGCTTCGACCGCGTCGCGCGGACGCTGTGCAACGCCTCCGGGCAGGTCGTCGTGAGCGTCGACTATCGCCTCGCGCCCGAACATCCGTACCCGGCGGCGGTCGAGGACGGCGAGGCGGCCCTGCGCTGGGCCGCCGGGGCGGGCGCCGCGCGCATGCGCTTCGATGGCGCGCGCGTGGTGCTCGGCGGCGACAGCGCGGGCGGCCAGGTCGCCGTCGGCGCCGCGCTGCGCGCGCCCGGGCTCGCGTGCGGCCAGCTGCTCGTCTATCCCGCGCTCGATCACGAGATGGGCTCGGAGGCCTACCGGCGCAACGCGGCGGCGCCGATGCTGCGCGCCGAGGACATGGCCTGGTTCTGGGAGCAGTATCTCTCCGGCCCCGTCGCCGTGGAGCCCTTGACCGATGTGCAGCTCGCCGGCCTGCCGCCGGCCTTCATCGCGGTCGCCGGCCACGACCCGCTGCGCGACGACGGGCTGCAGTACGGGCATCGGCTGCGCGCGGCGGGCGTGCGCGTGCAGAGCGTCGAGTTCGAGGACATGGTCCACGGCTTCCTGCGCTGGGGTGGCGTCGTGGATCGCGCGCAGGCGCTGGTCAGGCTGCTGGGCGACGCTGCGCGGGGCTTCACCGCGTCGGGCGCGAACGAGCGGCCCGCCACCGTGAGGTGACGGGCCGCCGCGGTGATGCGTCGTCGTGGGTGGGGCGGTGCGCTACCCGCCGTAGCCCTGCGGCACCGTGCCACTCGGCGGCGGGCCGCCGTGGCCGCGGCCGCCCGGGCCACCGGGACCGGCCTGCATCACGGCGAACGAGCTGTCGAGGTGGACCTCGACCTTCGTGCCGTCGGACTTCGTGACGGTCGTCTCGTAGCCGTTCCCGGTCATGTCGGTCGTCACGGCGCCGGCGGTGCCGCTGCCGACGCTCTTGACGGCTGCGGCCTGGGCCTTCGCCGCCGCGTCACCGGTGACCGCCTTCTCTGCGTCCTCGTGCGCTGCGGTGCCGTGGGCCGGCATGTTCGCGGGCGGCGCCGTCTGGCTTGACGAAGCACCGCTCGTGGAGGAGCCGGTGGTGGTGTTCGACGTCGCGGCGCCGGCGAGTGCCGACCCGCCGAGCGCCAGAGCGGCGACGCCTGCGACGGCGAGCACCGCGTTCTGAACCTTGTTGGACACTGGATCTCGTTTCGATCGACCGGGTTAGGGACCCCGGATTACTGCTCGAGACGGTGCCGTGCGGGCCTGAGAGGCCCCCCGGGTGGGGCTGAGAGGTCGCTGAGAGCCTGGGCGGTCCCGTGGGACGCGCCCGGCGTGGCGCGCCGATCGCCGGCCGATGCCTCAGCCGACAGAAGAGACGGCCCGCACTTGGCGGGCCGTCTCAGGGAGGAGAGGTACTGCTATAGGGTCCAACTTATGTGATCACTGAGGGAAGTCCTGGTGGTTCAGGGCGCCGCGTACCGCGTGGTGGCGGTGAGCAGCAGCTCGGCGAAGGCGATCGCCAGGAGCGCGAGGCCGGCGGCCGTCGAGGCGGCGAGCGCCACGGCGACGGCGCCGAGGGCGATGAGGACGACGAGCGTGACGTCCATCCCCCGGTGGGAGAGCGGCGGGATCGCCGGGAGCCCGCGCTCGTCGGTGATGCCGCCGTCGATGGCGACGGTCACGACCAGCGCGGCGACCACGAGGAAGCCGGCCGTCGCGGCGGCCCCGAGCCCGAGCAGGAACGGCAGGACGCCGGTCGCGAGCCCGAGCAGGAGCTCGACGGCCGCGTGGGCTGGGAGGGTGAGCTGTCGACCGGTGGTCACGACGAACCACATGGTGCGCTCTGCAGACCTTTCCGACTGTGAGGGTCATCACAGTGGCAACAGATTGGTCACATCGGCGGGATCGGCGGCGCGCCCGCTACGGTTCGGCAGTCATGGCGAAGGTCCGGCTCGACACCCTGCTCGCCCAGCGGGGCCTCTTCCCCTCCCGGGCCCGGGCCGCGGCGTCGGTCATGGCGGGCGAGGTGCGCCTGGGAACGGCGGGCGACCGGGCCGCCAAGCCCGGCCAGATGGTCGCGGGCGACGTCGTCGTCAGCCTCGACGAGGTCCAGCGCTTCGTCTCGCGCGGGGGCACGAAGCTCGAGAACGCCCTGACGGCGCTGGGGCTGGACGTCGCGGGGCGCCGCTGCCTGGACGTCGGCGCCTCGACGGGCGGGTTCACCGACTGCCTGCTGCAGCGCGGGGCGACCCACGTCATCGCGCTCGACGTCGCCTACGGGGAGCTCGCCTGGTCGCTGCGCGAGGATGCGCGGGTGACCGTCATGGAGCGCTCCAACGCGCGGCGCCTGACCGCGGGCGAGCTGGACTACGCGCCGGACCTCGTCGTCGCCGACCTCTCGTTCATCTCGCTGACGAAGGTGCTGCCGGCGGTGCTCGCCACGTGCGCGCCCGGCTACGACGCGCTGGCGATGGTCAAGCCACAGTTCGAGGTCGGCCGCGAGCGCGTCGGACGCGGCGGCGTCGTCCGCGATCCCGCGCTGCGCCGCGAGGCGGTGCTGTCGGTCGCCACGTTCGTGCGCGATGCCTGCGCGGCCGCCGTGATGGGTTTCGCGCCGTCGGGCCTGCCGGGGCCCAAGGGCAATCTGGAGACCTTCGTCCACGTCGCCGAGGCCGGGCGCGACGGCGAGCTCGAGGACCTCGAGGCGGCGCTCGATGAGGCCGGCGCATGAGCGGCGCACGTCAGGTCACCGTCTTCTCGCACGCCCGGCCGGGGGAGACCGACGACGCGCTGCGCCACCTCATCGCACGCGCCCAGCATCACGGCATCACCGTGCGACTCGATCCCGACGAGACGCGCAAGCACCCGTCGATCGCGGCCGGCGCCGGCGTGCTGCCGGACGCCGAGGTCTCCGACGACGTCTCGCTGGCGATCACGCTGGGCGGCGACGGCACGATCCTGCGCGCGCTGCGCCGCTATGCCGGGACCAGCGTGCCCGTCTTCGGCGTGAACTTCGGCGAGGTCGGGTTCCTGTCGACGATCGAGCGCGACGAGGCCCACGACGGGTTCGAACGTGCGCTGACCGGGGACTTCGAGACCCTGACCCTCCCGGCGATCGCCGTGCAGCACCCGAACGGGCCGCACGCCGCGATCAACGACGTCGCGATCACCCGGCGCGCAGGGGAGCGGGTCGCCGAGCTGGCCTACTTCGTCGGCGGGGAGGAGGTCGGCCGCGTGCGCTGCGACGGCCTCGTCGTCGCCACGCCGGCCGGATCCACCGGCTACAACCTCGCCAACGGCGGGCCCGTGCTGGCGTGGGGCGTGGAGGGCTTCGTCGTGTCGTTCATCGCGCCGCACTCGCTGACGGCGCGCGCGCTGGTCGTGGCCCCGGACGACGTCCTGTCGGTGCACAACCGCTCGCACGGCGCCGTCGACGTCTCGATCGACGGGCGCCCGGCCGGCGAGGTCGGGCCCGGCGAGACGATCACGGCCGGGTTCCTGCGCGAGGCGACCGATCTCGCGCTGCTGCCGGGCTCCTCGTTCTACCGGCGCCTGCGCGACAAGTTCGGCAAGCTCGCCTCTTCGTGACGCGCCGCACACCGGCCTGCCGCACGGGGCGCGCTGTGGTCGGCGGTCCGTCGGGGCGCGCTGGTACACCCGTCGGGTGCTGCTCGAGCTGCGTGTCGAGAACCTCCTGCTCATCGAGCGGGCGGAGCTGTGCCTGGCCCCCGGCCTCAACGTCCTGACGGGTGAGACGGGCGCCGGCAAGACCGTGCTGGCCCACGCGCTCGACCTGCTGCTCGGTGGGAGGCCGCGCGGGTCGATCGTCCGGCCCGGCGCCGCGGAGGCCTACGTCGAGGGCGTCTTCGAGCTCTCAGAGCCGCTGCGCGCGGCGCTCGGCGAGCGGCTGCCCGAGGACGCCGAGGAGCTCGTCCTGGCCCGTCGCGTGAGCGCCGAGGGCCGCACGCGCGCGTACGTGAACGGCCGCTCGGCGAACCTCGCCGACCTGCGCGAGGTCGCCGACGCCCAGCTGTCCTTCTACGGTCAGCACGAGCACCGGCGCCTCACGCTCGCCTCCGCGCAGCTCGACGTCCTCGATGCCTTCTGCGGGCCCGCGCAGGCCGAGCTGCGCGCGGCGGCGGCCGCCGCCCATGGCCGCGCGCGCAGCGCCGAGCGGGCGCTGGAGGAGCTCGCAGGACGTGCGGGCGCGCGTGAGCGCGAACTCGACCTGCTGGCCTTCGAGCTGCGCGAGATCGACGACGCCGAGCCGGACGAGGCCGAGGAGCGCCAGCTGCTGGCCACGCGTCAGCGTCTGCGCCACCTGGAGTCGCTGCGCACGGCCGGGGCAGGCGCCCTGACGGCGCTCGGCGACGAGGACGGCGCGGGCGCCGCCGCGCGCCTGGCGAGCGCCACCGCGGCGCTGGACGCCGCCGGCGGGGTCGACCCGGTGCTCGACGTGTTCACCGAGCGCCTGCGCGCGCTCTCGCTCGAGGCCGACGACGTGGCGAGCGGCCTGCGCGACTACGCCGAGGGTCTGGAGGGCGACCCGGCGGCGCTCGACGGCGCCGAGGAGCGCCTCGGCGTGCTGGACCGCCTGAAGCGCAAGCACGGCGGCACGATCGCCGCGGTGCTCGCGCACGCCGAGCTCTGCCGCGAGCGCCACGACGAGCTCGCCAACGCCGGGGTGGCGCTCGAGCAGGCGCGCGCCGACCTGGACGCCGCGCGCGCCGAGCGCGACGCGCTGGCGCGCAGGCTGCACGGCGCCCGGGCGAAGGCCGCCCCACGGCTGGCCGAGAAGGTGCGCGCGAGCCTCGCCGACCTGGCGATGGAGGGCGCGGCCTTCGAGGTGCTGCTGGGTGAACGCGAGCCCGGCCCGACGGGCGCCGACACCGTCGAGTTCCTCGTCGCGCCCAACCCGGGCGTCCCCGCGACGCCGGTGCGCGAGACGGCCTCCGGCGGGGAGCTCTCGCGCATCATGCTCGCGCTGCTCGGCGTTGCGAACGCGGGCTCGGCGGCGACGCTCGTCTTCGACGAGGTCGACGCCGGCATCGGCGGGCGGACCGCGCGCGCGGTCGGCTCGCGCCTGCAGGAGCTCGCCGAGCGCCAGCAGGTGCTGTGCATCACGCACCTGCCGCAGATCGCGTCGCTCGCCGAGCGCCACTTCTCGATCGCCAAGGATCCCGCCGCCGACCCGGCCCGCACGACGGTCACGCAGCTGGGCGAGCGCGACGTCGTCGGCGAGCTGGCCCGCATGCTCGGCGCCGACGAGGGCGACGCCGTGGCCCGCCGACACGCGAGCGAGCTGCGCAAGGCCGCATAGACTCGGCGGGGATGGAGCCCGCCGCGCTCGAGCAGACCCGTGTCGTCAGCGGTCCCGTCCGGCTCGGACGCAAGACGAAGATGCTCGTCAAGCGGCTGCGGCCGGGGGAGATCGCGGTCATCGACCACCGCAACCTGGACCGCGTCTCCGCCGAGGACCTGATCGCCGTCGGCGCCGCGGCGGTCCTGAACTGCCGCGTCTCCTCGACGGGCGAGTACCCGAACATGGGCCCGCTGCTCCTCGTCCAGGCCGGCATCCCACTCGTCGACCTGCCGGACGACCGCCTCTTCGACGAGCTGCGCGACGGCGACCCCGTCGAGCTGCGCGGCGGCACGGTGCTCGCGCGCGGCGTGGAGATCGCCGCCGGCGAGGCCCACGAACCGGCCGAGGTGCTGCGCGCGACCGAGCTGCGCCGGCGCGAGATCGGCGGGGCGCTGCGCGCGTTCGCCCAGAACACCGTCGAGCACATGGTCGACGAGCAGGATCTGCTGTCCGGCAAGATCGAGCTCCCGCGGTTCGACACCGACTTCCGCGACCGCCCGGCGCTGATCGTCGTGCGCGGCGTCGACCATCAGGCCGACCTCCAGGCGCTGCGCCCGTTCATCCGCGACGTGCACCCGGTCCTGGTCGGAGTCGACGGCGGCGCGAACGCGCTCCTCGAGGCGGGCTTCGACCCCGACATGATCGTCGGGGACATGGACTCCGCATCGGAGGCGACGCTGCGCTGCGGCGCCGAGCTCGTCGTCCACGCCTACCCCGACGGGCGCGCACCCGGCCGCGAGCTGCTCGAGCAGCTCGGCCTCGCGCACAAGGTCGTCCCCGCACCCGGGACGAGCCAGGACATCGCCATGCTGATCGCCAACGAGAAGGGCGCGTCGCTGATCGTCTCTGTCGGCTCGCAGTTCAACCTCGTCGAGTTCCTGGACAAGAACCGGCGCGGGATGTCCTCAACGTTCCTGACGCGCCTGCGCCTGGGCGAGAAGATCGTCGACGCCAAGGGCGTCAGCCGGCTCTACCGTCCAGCGCCCGGTGTGGCGCCGGTCGCGCTCGTGCTGGTCGTCGGCCTCATCGCGCTGATCGCCGTCATACTCGCGACCCCCGCGCTGCGCGACGTCGCCGACCTGCTGTGGCTCAAGCTGCGGCTGCTCCTGGGCGGCAGCCCATGAGCGGCGCCGCGCAGAGGTAGTCCCACCGTGTTCGACTTCCGCTATCACGCCATCTCTCTCGTGGCCGTCCTCGTCGCGCTCGTCGTCGGGCTGCTGCTGGGCGTCGCGATCGGCGATGCCGGCCTCGTCTCCTCGGCCGAGAAGTCCGTGCGCGAATCGCTGCGCGACGACATCAAGAAGGCCAACGACCGCGCGGCGACGACGCGGAAGCAGCTCGACGCCGAGCAGCGCTACTCCGCCGCGGCCTACCCGCTGCTCGTCGCGGGGCGCCTGGACGGGCTGAAGATCGGCCTGGTCTTCCTCGGTGCGCCGTCCGAGTCGGTCGCCGCCGACGTCCGCGCCGCGCTCGTGGGCACGAACGGCAGGCTCGTCGGGATCCTCGCCGTGCGCGAGCCGCCCGACCTGCGCGCGCTGAGCGACGCCGCCGGGCCATCGCGCTACAGCGCGATAGCCGACGATCCGACGCTGCTGGAGCCCTTCGGCAGGCGGATCGGCATCCAGCTCGTCCAGGGCGGGGCGCTGCTGCGCTCCGAGGCCGACGCGCTGTTCGCGACGCGCTCGGGGACGCTGGGACCCTTCGACGCGATCGTCGTCTATCGCAAGGCGCCCGACCTCAAGGGCGAGGCCAAGCAGCAGACCAGCGACCTCGAGAACGGCCTGATGCGCGGCGTCACGGACAACCCGGTCGCGGCCGTCGGGGTCGAGCAGACGACGACCGATCCCTCGCAGGTCACGTGGTACCGCGACCGCAACCTCTCCAGCGTCGACAACATCGATCAGCGCGCCGGCCGCGCGGCGCTGGTGTTCGCGCTGTCCGGTGCGACCGGGAGCTTCGGCGTCGGGCCGCAGGCGGAGAGCCTGCTGCCCGGCCCCGAGAGCGTCACCCCGGCCGCCGCGGCGGCCGGCGGGTGAGCCGGACCCCTACGCGGCGTCGGCGCCGGCGTCGAAGTCCAGCGCCGCCGAGTTGATGCACCAGCGCTGGCCGCTCGCGCCGGGGCCGTCGTCGAAGACGTGGCCCAGGTGGCCGCCGCAGCGCGCGCAGACGGCCTCGGTGCGGACCATGAAGTGCGAGCGGTCCTCCTTGAGCTCGACGGCGCCTGCGACGACCGGGTCAGTGAAGCTCGGCCAGCCCGAGCCGGACTCGAACTTCGTCTGCGAGCTGAAGAGCTCGGCGCCGCAGCCGCGGCAGCGGTAGGTGCCGTCGCCCTTCTGGTCGACGTAGGCGCCGGTCCAGGGCGCCTCGGTCGCCGCCTGGCGCAGCACGGCGTAGGCCTGCTCGTCGAGCTCGGCACGCCACTGCTCCTCGGTCTTCTCCACCTTCACGCTGGGGTCCATGCCGCCTCCGGTCATCTGGTCTCTGTCGCTGATACGCACACCGCTCAGTCCCGGATCGGGCCTCAGCGTTACGCGTCCGGGAGGCTCGCTAGGTTCCCACGGTGCGCGGCCTGCCTCTCGTCCTCTCGACACTCGCAGCAGGCGCCATGGCCCCGTCGCTCGTGCGGTTCCTGCGCGAGAACGGCCACGTGAAGCCCAACTACCGCCAGGTCGAGATCCCGTGCCCGCTCGGTCTGCTCATCGCGGCCGCCGCGCTCGCCGCGCTCGTGCCGCTGGCGCTGCTCAACGGGTTGTGGGACAGCCGCACGCTCGACGTCGAGGGCGTGTTCCTCGTGCTGGGCGTCGCCCTGCTGGGCCTCGCCGACGACGCGTACGCCGGGCCCTCGCGCGGCTGGCGCGGCCACGGCGCCGCCGCGGCGAGCGGGTCGTTCAGCACCGGGGCGCTGAAGGCCGTCGGCACGCTCGGGCTCGCGCTGACCTGGAGCGCGGTCACCCAGCCCGGCGTCTCGCGCTTCCTGCTGGCGACCGCGGTCATCGTGCTCGCCACGAACCTCTTCAACCTCCTGGACCTGCGGCCCGGCCGCTCGGTCAAGGCGTTCGTCCTCCTGGGGGCGGCGCTGACGATCGGCTCGATGGACGCGAACCCGCTGCTCGACCTGGGCCTGTGGATCGGCCCGATCGTCATCGCGGGCGCCCTGGACCTGCGTGAGCGCGGCATGCTCGGCGACACGGGGTCCAACGCCGCGGGCGCCGTCGCGGGCCTGTGGCTCGTCCTGACCCTCAGCACCACCGGCCTGGTGATCGCCCTGGCCGTCCTGACCCTCATCACCGCCTACGGGGAGTTCCGCTCGATCAACTCGCTCGTCGAGGGAACCCCGGGGCTCCGTCACCTAGACTCACTCGGGAGACTGCAGAACCGTGCCTGACGCCCAACGCAAGCCGCGCTACATCTTCATCACCGGTGGCGTCGTGTCCTCCCTCGGGAAGGGCATCGCCGCCGCGTCGATCGGCCGACTCCTCGTCGCCAGGGGCCTCAGCGTCGGCCTCCAGAAGTTCGACCCGTACATCAACGTCGACCCGGGCACGATGTCGCCCTACCAGCACGGTGAGGTCTTCGTCACCGAGGACGGGGCGGAGACGGACCTCGACCTGGGCCACTACGAGCGCTACACGGACGCCAACACCTCGCGCGCCTCGAACGTCACCGCGGGCGGGATCTACAACTCGGTGATCCGCCGCGAGCGCCGCGGCGACTACCTCGGCGCGACCGTTCAGGTCGTCCCGCACATCACCGACGAGATCAAGCAGCGCGTGCGGCTGATCGCCGAGACGAGCGACGTCGACGTCGTCATCACGGAGATCGGCGGCACCGTCGGCGACATCGAGTCGCTCCCGTTCCTCGAGGCGATCCGCCAGTTCCCGGTCGACGTCGGCCGGCGCAACTGCATGTACATCCACCTGACCCTGGTCCCGTACATCGGGCACGCAGGGGAGCTCAAGACGAAGCCCACACAGCACTCGGTCAACGAGCTGCGCCGCATCGGCATCCAGCCGGACATGCTCCTGTGCCGCAGCGAGAGCGAGCTCTCCGCGGACATCCGCAAGAAGATCGCGCTGTTCGCCTCGCTCCCCGTCGACGCGGTCATCTCCGCGGTCGACGTGCAGGACATCTACGAGGTGCCGCTCTGGTACCACGAGCAGGGCGTCGACGACTTCATCTGCGAGGAGTTCGGCATCGAGGCGCCCCCGGCCGACCTCGACGGCTGGCGCGAGGTCGTCGAACACGCCCGCGCGGCCTCCGAGCCCGTGCGGATCGCGCTCGTCGGCAAGTACGTCCAGCTCGAGGACGCCTACAAGTCGGTCTCCGAGGCGCTGCGTCACAGCGGCAACATGTGCGGGGGCAAGGTCGAGATCGACTGGGTGGACTCCGAGCATCTCGACAGCAACGAGGCCGCGCGGGAGCGCCTGGGCCGCGCCGACGGCGTGCTCGTCCCCGGCGGCTTCGGCGGGCGCGGAATCGAGGGGAAGATCCGCGCCGTGCGGGTCGCCCGCGAGCTGCAGATCCCCTACCTGGGCGTCTGCCTGGGCATGCAGATGGCCGTCTGCGAGTTCGCCCGGCACGTCGCGGGCATGGACGGCGCGAACTCCACCGAGTTCGACATCGAGACCGAGTGGCCCGTGATCGACCTGCTCCCCGAGCAGAAGGAGGTCTCCGACCTCGGCGGCACGATGCGCCTGGGCGCCGACCCGATCAAGCTCCATCCCGACACCCGCGCTCGCGAGATCTACGACGAGGCGGTCGTCTACGAGCGCCATCGCCATCGCTACGAGGTGTCGATCAGCCTGCGCAAGCGCCTGGAGGCCGCGGGGCTCGTCGTCTCCGGCACGTCGCCCGACGAGCGGCTCGTCGAGGTCATCGAGCTGCCGCGCGACCAGCACCCGTTCTTCGTCGCCTCGCAGTACCACCCCGAGTTCAAGTCCCGGCCCGAGCGGCCGGCGCCGCTCTTCCGCGACTTCGTCGCCGCCGCGCTGGAGCGCGCGCGGGCGCACCGCGGCGCGGGCGCGGAGCATGAGCCCGAGGGCGAGGTCCGCGCCAGCCGTCCCACGGCCTAGCGAGCCCATGAGACCGGCCTCGGAGGTCGAGCGCCGCCGGCTGAACGACACGTTCTCCGAGCTGTGCGCGATCCCCAGCCCGTCCGGGCGCGAGCGCGCGATGGCCGACCGGGTGACGGCCGAGCTGAGGGCGCTCGGCATCGCCGTCGAGGAGGACGGCGCCGCCGCGGAGGCGCAGGCCGAGTGCGGGAACCTGATCGCGCGCATCCCGGGGCGCTCGGAGCGCTGCGTGCTGCTGTGCGCCCACCTGGACACCGTCCCGCACGAGGGGCCGATCGAGCCGGTCCTCGTCGACGGCGGCTGGGAGAGCGCGGGCGACACGATCCTCGGCGCCGACAACAAGGCCGCCGTCGCCGTGCTCCTCGAACTCGCGCGGCGCACGGCGATCGAGGGCTCGCCGGTCGCCGTCGAGCTGCTGTTCACCGTCGGCGAGGAGCGCGCGCTGGCGGGCGCGAAGGCCTTCGACACGGCCACGCTGCGCTCGGACTTCGGGTACGTCTACGACCACGCCTCGCCGATCGGCGAGATCGTCGTGGCGTCGCCGACGTACGTGCGCTGGGAGGCCGAGCTGATCGGTCGTGCGGCGCATGCCGGGATCCGCCCGCAGGACGGGCGCAGCGCGATCGTCGCCGCGGCGAAGGCGATCGCCGCGATGCGCACGGGCCGCATCGACGAGGAGACCACCCTGAACGTCGCCCAGATCCACGGCGGGGTGGCCGGGACGAACGTCGTCCCGGAGCGCTGCCGGATCATCGGCGAGGCCCGCTCGCTGTCCGAGGGCGCCGTGGACGAGATCGTCGCCGAGACGATCGAGCACCTCCAGGACGCCGCGAACGACCCGGATTGCGAGTGCGACGTCGACGTGCTGGTCGAGCGGCTGTTCGAGGGCTACCGCCATCGCGCGAGCGCGCCGCAGGTGCTCGCCGCCGAGGCGGCGCTGCGCACCTGCGGCTATGAGCCGCGGCGGATCCTCACCGGCGGCGGGTCGGATGCCAACGCGCTCGAGGCGCAGGGCTTCTCCTGCGCGAACCTCGCCAACGGCACCGAGCGCAACCACCAGCCCGACGAGCGCGTCAGCCAGTCCGCGCTGGAGGGGATGCTCGACGTGACCTTCGCGCTGCTCGACGAGCTGCGGGCGCTCGGATGACGCTCGTCCTGCGGCGCGGGCACGTCGTCGAGGCCGGCGCCGCGGACGGACCCGAGCAGCGCCTCAGCGTCGACGTCCCGGGGCGCGGTCCGCGCGCGGCGATCGCCGACGTCGCGCTCGTGGGCGCCGCGCAGCGCGGTGACGACGTCGTCGTGAACACCCAGGCGGCCGACCTGGCGCTGGGGTCCGGCGGGTTCGACGTCGTACACGTGAACCTCACCCGCGGGCTCGACGGCGAGGGCGTCCGCGGCGCGCACGTGATGAAGCTCAACTACTCCTCGCTGCAGCACGCGGTGCTGCCCGTCGAGGGGCCCGGGCTGCACGCCCCGCTGGGCCGGCCGGTCGGCGTCGCCTCGTTGCACGGGCAGCTGGCCCCGCTCGCCTGGGCGGCGGGCCGGGCGCGCCCCGGGCTGCGGCTCGGCTATGTCCAGACACCGGGCGGCGCGCTGCCGGGCGGCCACTCGCGCGTCGTGCGCACACTGCGCGAGCGCGGGCTGCTCGCGGGCTTCCTGACCGCCGGCGCGGCGTACGGCGGCGAGGGGGAGGCGATCTCGACCGCCGGCGCGCTCCAGCACGGGCTGCACGATCTGGGCTGGGACGCGGCCGTCTGCGCGCCCGGGCCGGGGATCCTCGGCTCGGCCTCCGCCCTGGGCCATGGCGGCATGACGGCCCTCGACAGCGCCCACGCGGCGCTCGCGATGGGCTGCCCGGTGGTGCTGTGCGCGCGGATGTCCAGCGGCGACGAGCGCGAGCGCCACCGCGGCCTCTCGCACCACACGCGCACCGTCCTGGAGCTGCTGCTCGCCGACGTCGTCGTCGCCGCGCCGCCCGGCGCGGCGGACCTCGTGCCGGCCGGCCCGCATCACCGCGTCCGCGAGGGCGCCGCCGATCTCGGCGGCTACCGCACGGCGGCCCTGCCGGACCGGACGATGGGCCGCACGATCGACGAGGACGAGCTCTTCTTCACGGCGGCGCTCGCCGCGGGCTCGGTCCTCGCCGCGGCCCGAGCGGAGGTCGCGCGATGAGCGCTGCGCGCGAGCGGCGCTTCGAACACCTGGCCAGCGAGCCGATCTGGGCCGGCCACATCGTCAGCGTCACCCGCGATCGCTTCCGCTATGCCGACGGCGAGGAGATCGAGCGCGAGATCGTCCACCACCCCGGCGCCGTGGGGATCGTCGTCCACGACGAGACCCATCTGCTGCTCGTGCGCCAGCCGCGCCAGGCGGTCGGCGACCCGGACGCCCTGGAGATCCCGGCGGGCAAGCTCGACGTCGCGGGCGAGCCGCCGCTGGAGACCGCGCGCCGGGAGCTCGCGGAGGAGATCGGGCGCTCGGCGGCGCGCTGGGAGCCGATCCTCGACTTCTGCACCAGCCTGGGCGTCCTCGACGAGGTCGTCCATCTCTTCCACGCCACCGAGCTCTCCGAGGCGCACGCCCAGGCCGAGGAGGACGAGCGGATCGAGATCGTCCGCTGGCCGCTCGCCGACCTCGACGGCGCGCTTGCCGCGACGCGCGACTCCAAGACGCTGATCGGGCTGATGTGGCTGCGCGAGCGCCTGCGCGCCTGAGCGGCGCCCCGCACACGACGTTGCACCGGCAAGGAACGCGGTGCGCCCGCCCCGAACCTGACGGGGATGGCACTTGCCCCCACGCAGACGACGCGCTCCTTCGAGCACCAGGTCCTGGACTTCCTGGCCTACCTGGAGTTCGAGCGCGGACTCTCGCGCAACACGCTCGAGGCCTACCGCTCGGACCTGCTCCAGTACGGCGCCTACCTGGACCGTCGCCAGTGCGACGCCCTCGCGGTCCAGCACGGGGACATCGCGGGCTTCCTGGACGAGCTCGCCGCGGGCACCGCCGAGCGCGGGCCCGTCGCGCCGGCGACGCTGCAGCGCAAGGCCGCGTGCCTGCGCTCGTTCTACCGGCACCTGCGCCGCCAGGAGCTCATCGACCACGACCCGACGGCCGACCTGCGCGCGCCGCGCAAGACGCAGCGCCTGCCGCAGGTGCTCAGTCGCGACGAGGTGGCGCGCCTGCTCGACGCCCCGCGCGGCGGCACGCCGGCCGCGATGCGCGACCGGGCGCTGCTGGAGCTCATGTACGCCTGTGGCCTGCGCGCCTCGGAGGCCACGGGCCTGCACGTCGGCGACATCGACCTCGACGCGGGCGTGCTGCGGGCGCGCGGCAAGGGCTCCAAGGAGCGACTCGTCCCGGTGGGCCGCGAGGCCGTGACCGCGGTGCGCTACTACCTGCGTCATGGGCGCCCGCGCCTGGTCGGGCTGCGCGAGGAGCCGCACCTGTTCGTCAACCAGCGCGGGAGCGGGCTCACCCGGCAGGGCCTCTACAAGATCGTCCAGGGCCACGCCGCGGCCGCGGGCCTGCAGGACCGCATGAGCCCGCACACGCTGCGCCACACCTTCGCGACGCATCTGCTGGCCGGAGGCTGCGACCTGCGCGCCCTGCAGGAGATGCTCGGGCACGCCGACATCGCGACGACCCAGATCTACACGCATCTCTCCGCGGAGCGCCTGAAGGACCAGTACTTCCGCGCCCATCCGCGGGCGCACGCGGACTGAGCGCCGCTCAGCCTGCCGCGGCCAGGGCGGCGTCCTCGGCGTGGGCGGCGGCCAGCAGCTCGCGGCTGTCGGCGTTGGAGACGAGGGTCATCGCGAGGATCGCGCCGATCAGCGCGAACGCGGCGCCGGTCAGGAAAGCAGCCTGGAAGCCGGAGGTCAGGGCGTGCGACAGCGGGCCGCTCACGGCGTCCGTGCGTGCGGTCGCGATGGCCGCAAGGATCGCCAGGCCGAGCGCGCCGCCGACCTGCTGGCCGGCGTTCAGCAGCCCGCTCGCCAGGCCCGCCTCGTCCTCGGAGATCCCGGAGGTGCCGCCGATCGTGACGCTGACGAAGGCCAGGCCCAGCCCGACGGCGGCGACGAGCTCGGGCCCCAGGACGTCGCTGAGGAACGTCCCGTTCACGCTGATCTGCGACCACCAGAGCATCCCGGCGGTCACGAACAGCAGCCCGGTCACGAGCACCGGCTTGAAGCCGATCCGGTTGACCAATTGGGAGCCGGCGCCGGCGGCGAAGATGATCGTCAGGCCCAGCGGCAGGTAGGAGAGCCCGGAGCGGATCGCCGACCAGTGCAGCACCTGCTGCATGTAAAGCGAGATGAAGAAGAACATCGAGAACAGCGCTGCGGCCAGCAGCACGCCGACGATGTACGAGCCGGTGCGCGTGCGCGAGGAGAAGACGTCGAACGGGACGAGCGGCGCCTTCGAGCGGCGCTCGATGACGAGGAACGAGACGAGCAGGATCAGGCTCGCAGCGATCAGCACGATCGTCTCCGCCGAGCCCCAGCCGGCGGAGTTCGCGTTCACGAGGGAGTAGACGAGCAGCGACAGTCCGGCGGTGACGGTGATCGCGCCGGCGACGTCGAAGGACTCCGGACGCTCCTGTGCGCGGCTCTCGGCGATCAGCCGCGGTGCGAGGACGACGGCGCCCACGGCGATCGGCACGTTCACGAACAGCACCCAGCGCCAGTTCAGGTACTCGGTCAGCACGCCGCCCAGCAGCACGCCGACAGCCCCGCCGGAGCCCGCCACGGCGCCCCAGACGCCCAGCGCGCGGTTGCGCTCGGTGCCCTCGCTGAACGTCGTGGTCAGGATCGACAGCGCGGCGGGGGAGAGCAGCGCGGCGCCGAGCCCCTGGACCGCCCGGGCGGCGATCAGCATCGCCTCGCTCTGCGCAAGGCCACCGACGAGCGAGGCGATCGCGAACAGCACCAGGCCCGCCATGTAGACGCGCCGGCGCCCGAGCAGGTCGGCGAGGCGGCCGCCGAGCAGCAGGAAGCCGCCGAAGGTCAGCGTGTACGCGTTGACGACCCAGGAGAGGTTGTCCTGGGAGAAGCTCAGCGCGCGCCCGATCGACGGCAGCGCGACGTTCGTGATCGAGGCGTCGAGCACGACGACGAACTGGCTGGCGGCCAGCAGGGCGAGGATCAGGTTCTTGTGGACGCCGCCGACGTGGGTGGCGCGGCCGGTGGACGGTGGTGCGAGCGTGGGCGTCGACATCAGTGCTTTCCCGTGATGAAGGAGGGCGGTGATCAGGCTAGAATCAAGCGGAAGAGGAACTCCGGTTCCACTTTTGCACACCATAGCGGAACGGAAGTTCCGGTTCTCGAGCTCCAGCGTCCTGGCACATGCCCGTCACCCCGATCACCGACACCGAGCGCCCGATGCGCGCCGACGCGCGGCGCAACCGCGACCACATCATGGCCGCCGCGCGCTCCGCCTTCGCGGAGTACGGGACGGGCGTGCAGATGGACGAGATCGCGCGGCGCGCCGGCGTCGGCGTCGGCACGCTCTACCGCCACTACGCGACGAAGGACGAGCTGTTCCGCGCGCTGGCGGCCGAGCACTTCGACTCGCTCGCCGATCTGGCCGAAGCCGCACGCGACGCCGAGGGCTCGCCCTGGGACCGCCTCGGCGGGCTGCTGCACGACTCCGCCCGGCGGGTCGAGGGCGACGCGGCGATGGCGCAGATCATGGCGGAGCGCCCCGAGCTCATGGAGTGCGCGCACGCCGAGAAGAAGCGCCTGATCGCGGCTACGAGCGTCATCATCGCCGCCGGCGTCGAGGCCGGCGAGCTGCGTCCCGACGCCGGCGTCGACGACATCTCGGCGATCATGTGCGGCGTCGGCCAGGTCATGACGACGGCGCCGTGGCGACCCGGCGCCGGGTGGGAGCGCTTCCTGACGCTCGCGCTCGACGGCCTGCGCTTCGGCGCGCCCGGCGCCTGAGCTGCGGCGGGAGAGCCGCCCGCCGCCTGTGCGAGCATCGCTGCCGCCGATGCCCGCCGCGCCCTCCGACAGCCCTGCCGAACGCCGCGCCTTCGTCGTGGTCATCGACGCGCTCGGCGCCGGCGCCGAGCCCGATGCCGCCGACTACGGAGACGCCGGCGCGAACACCCTCCTGCACCTTGCCGAGCGCTGCGGGGGGCTGCAGCTCCCGGCGCTCGAGCACCTGGGCCTCGGGAACATCCTGCCGCTCCCCGGGGTCGCGCCCTCGCCGGCGCCCGTCCTCCACGGGCGCCTCGCCCATCAGGGCCCCGGCAAGGACTCGACGACCGGCCACTGGGAGCTCATGGGCGTCGTCACCGAGACGCCGCTCCCGACGTACCCGGACGGCGTCCCCGCGCCGATCGTGGCCCGGATCGAGGCTGCGATGGGCCGCCCGACCTGCGGGGGCGGGGTGATGGACGGTCTCGCGGCGATCGCCGAGCTCGCGCCCCGGCACCTGCGGACCGGCGAGCTGATCCTCTACACCTCGGTCGACTCCGTCCTGCAGCTCGCCGGGCACGGCGACGTCCTCAGCGAAGCGGAGCTGATCGCGGCGTGCGCGGCCGCTCGCGCCGAGCTGGCCGGCCCGGACGCCGTCGGCCGCGTGATCGCGCGGCCGTTCACCGGCCCGGCGGGAGCGTTCGAGCGCACCGACGGGCGCCGCGACTTCGCCGTGCCGCCCCCCGGGCGCTCGCATCTGGACGCCCTGCACGACCGCGGCGTGGCGGTGCACGCGGTCGGGAAGGTCGGCGACCTCTTCACGGGGCGCGGCATCGACGAGGCCCACCCCGGGGCGACCAACGCCCAGGCGCTCGCGTCGCTGGATGCCCTCGTCGACGGCATGGGCCACGGCCTCGCGATGGCCAACCTCGTGGAGACCGATCAGCTCTACGGGCACCGCAAGGACGTCGCCGGCTTCCATCGCGCGCTGCGCGAGATCGACGCTGCGGTCGGCGGCTGGCTGCACCGCCTGCGCCCGGGCGACCTGCTCGTGATCACCGCCGACCACGGCGTCGACCCGGCGCTCGCCCACTACGACCACACGCGTGAGCAGGTGCCGCTGCTGGCCGCGTTCCCGGCCGTGCGTCACGGGCGCCACGACGGGGCGATGGCCGACGTCGGTGCGAGCGCCCTGCGCTGGCTGACGGGCGAGGACGAGCCCGCCCTGCCGGGCGCCGCGTTTCTCTGATCGCGGCTCGGGCGGCCGTATCCTCGACGGGATGCCCGAACTGCCCGAGGTCGAGACGATCCGCCGCCGGCTGGCGCCCGTCGTCGAGGGCCGGCGCGTCACCTCGCTCGAGGTGCTCGATCCCCGCTGGTGCGCACCGCTCGCGCCGCAGGAGCTGGCCGACGCGGTCGAGGGGCGCGCCGTGGAGGCGCTCTCGCGCCGGGGCAAGTGGCTCGTGTTCGAGCTCGAGGACGAGCTCTTCCTGATCATGCACCTGCGGATGACCGGGACGCTGCTCTACGACCCCGCGCCCGACCAGCGCTACCAGCGCGTCGCGATCGGCCTCGGCGACGGCCACGAGCTGCGCTTCTGCGACCCACGCCGCTTCGGCACCGGCGAGCTCGTCGCGGGGGACGAGGCCCTGGCGGCCTTCTTCGCCTCGCGGGTCGGCCTCGAGCCGCTCGACGGCGCGCTGGACGGTGCGGCGCTCCACGCGCTCACGCGCGGGCGCCGCACGCCCGTGAAGGCCTTCCTGCTCGACCAGCGCCGGATCGCCGGCGTCGGCAACATCTACGCCGACGAGGCGCTCTTCCGCGCGGGCATCCACCCGCTGCGGCCGGCCGGCTCGCTGAAGCGCGCGCAGAGCGACGCGCTCGCCGGGTCGGTGCGCGATGCGCTCCACGCCGGCCTGGACGCGGGCGGCGCGACGATCGACGACTTCCGCCACCCCGACGGCGTGCGCGGCGGCTTCCAGCACGAGTTCCTCGTCCACCTTCGCGAAGGGGAGGACTGCCCGCGCTGCGGGGCGACGATCGTGAAGTTCGTCGCCGCGGGGCGGGGGACCTACGCGTGCGAGCGCTGCCAGCCGCGCCCGCGCGGGGTCAGGCGGCGGCCGTCGTCAGCTCTTCGAGCCGGCCGCTCTGGTCGGCCATGATGAGCTCGCGGAACCCGCCGAGCAGGGTGCCGTCGACGATGACCTGCGGGAAGCTCAGCATGCCGGTCCGCTCGAGCAGCGCGGCGCGTCCCTCCGGGTCCTTTGCCAGATTGACCTCCTCGTACGCGATGCCGCGCTTGGAGAGCAGGTCCTTCGCCCGCGCGCAGAACGAGCACGGATCGGTGGAGTAGACGATGACCTCAGCCATTACTTCATTACGTATAGCACGCCGATCCGGGTCATTCGCGTGGCCGGCCCGCTGACCACGGAGGCCGTCGTCCTGCGCTCGATGCGCTACGGCGAGGCCGACAGGATCCTCCACGTGTACACGCCGATGCGCGGGCGGATCGGGGCGATCGCGAAGGGTGTGCGGCGCTCCAGGAGCCGCTTCGGCGGGCGCCTGGAGCCGTTCTTCCGCGTCGAGCTCGGGCTGCACGAGGGCCGCAGCGACCTGCTCACCGTCACGAGCGCCCAGACGATCGCGCCGTACGCGCGGCTGCGCACCGACGCCGACGCGCTCGACGGGGCGGCGCGGGCCTGCGACGCCGTCGGGCGGATCTTCGACTCCGGCGAGCCGCACCCCGAGGTCTTCAACCTGCTGTGCACGTACCTCGCGCTGCTCGACGGGGACCCGGCGACGGCGACGCCCGCGCGCCAGCTCGCCTTCCGGCTGAAGCTGCTGCTCGCCGCGGGCCTCGCCCCGCAGCTGGCGGCGTGCGCGACCTGCGGCGAGGGCGACCACATCAGCGGCTACTCGCCGGCCGCCGGCGGGGTCGTCTGCGTGGCCTGCGAGGCCGGCTCGTTCCCGCTGGAGCCCGAGGCGCACACGTTCCTCGTCGAGGCGCTCGGGCACCCGCTCGCAGCGTCCCCGGAAACGGCGATGCGGATCGTCCGCATCGCCGACCGCGCCGTCACCGAGACGGTCGCCCATCACGGGCACATCCGGCTGCGCTCAGTCGCGGCCTGATGCGACAATCCGGCCGTGGACCCGCACGCCGACCCCGGACCCGTCGCAGCGGGCTTCGCCACGCGCCGGGCCGTGCTCGAGGAGGAGACGCTCAGCGCGGCGGCGGCGCGCTCGTGGCCCGCTCAGCGCCGCGTCCCCGAGCCCGATTGCGGGCTGCGCTCTCCGCTCCAGCGCGACCGCGACCGGATCGTCCACTCCAAGGCGTTCCGGCGCCTGAAGCACAAGACCCAGGTCTTCGTCTCACCGGAGGGCGACCACTACCGCACGCGCCTGACCCACACCATCGAGGTCACGCAGATCGCGCGTACCGTCGCCCGGGCGCTGCGCCTCAACGAGGACCTCGCCGAGGCGATCGGCCTCGGCCACGACCTCGGCCACCCGCCGTTCGGGCACATCGGCGAGGCGGTCCTGGACGACTGCCTGCGCGAGCGCTTCGACGGATCCTTCCGTCACTACGAGCACTCGCTGCGGGTCGTCGACGTGCTCGAGCGCGACGGCGCCGGCCTGAACCTGGGCGACGACGTCCGCGACGGGATCGCCCGCCACTCCGGCCGCGCGCCGATGCCGCGCACGCTCGAGGGGCGCATCGTGAGGATCGTCGACCGCGTGGCCTACATCAACCACGACATCGACGACGCGGTGCGCGCCGGGGTGCTGGACGAGGCCGACCTTCCCGCGGCGCCGCTCGCCGTGCTCGGGCGGACCGGGTCGCAGCGGATCGACGCGCTCGTCCACGACCTCGTCGAGCACTCCGCGGTCGCCGGTGACATCGTGCAGGGCGAGTCGGCGGGCGCGGCGATGGACGAGCTGCGCACGTTCATGTTCGACCACGTCTACCTCGGCCCGATCGCCCGCACCGAGCACGCGCGGATCGAGCGCGTGATCCGCACGCTGTTCGAGCACTACGCCGGCGATCCGTCGCGGATCCCCGACGATGGCGGGGCGCCGGGCGCCGACATCGCCCAGCGCGTGACCGACTACCTGGCGGGGATGACCGACCGCTACTGCATCCGCGTGTTCGAGCAGCTCACCGTCCCGGAGTCCTTCGCGGCGTAGATCGCGCGCCGGCCGTACGCTGAACTCCGATGGCCCTGTACACCGACGACTCGATCGAGCGCCTTCGGCAGGCCGTCGACATGGCCGACCTCGTCGGCGCGAAGACCGAGCTGCGCCGCTCGGGCCAGCAGCTGATGGGCTGCTGCCCGTTCCACGACGAGCGCACGCCGTCCTTCAGCGTCGACCCGGACCGCAAGGTGTTCCACTGCTTCGGCTGCGGGGAGGGCGGCGACCTCTTCAAGTTCGTGGAGCTCACCGAGGGCCTGCGGTTCCGCGAGGCCGTCGAGCATCTCGCCGACCGCTATGGCGTGCAGCTCGAGCTCACCGAGGAGGACCCGCGGGCCGCGGAGCGGCGCAAGGAGCGCGACCGGCTGCTGGAGCTGCTGGAGCGCACGGCGTCCTGGTACGTGCGGCTGCTGTGGGAGTCCGACGAGGCGGCCGACTCGCGCCGCTACCTGCTGGAGCGCGGCCTGGACGAGCAGCAGCTGCGCGAGTTCCGCGTCGGCTATGCGCCGAGCGCCTGGGACGGCGTCCTGCTCGCCTCGCGGCGCAACGGCTTCTCGGAGCAGGAGCTCTACGACGCCGGCCTCGTGCGCCGCGGCAAGAACGGGCAGCTCTACGACTACTTCCGCCGGCGGATCACGTTCCCGCTCTGCGACGCGCGCGGGCGGGTGCTGGGCTTTGGCGGCCGCGCGGTCGGGGCCGACCAGCAGCCGAAGTACGTCAACTCGACGGACAACATCGTCTACCACAAGGGCCGCCATCTGTTCGGCTCGGACCTGGCGCGCGCGGCCGCGGCGAAGGCCGGGCAGGTGGTCCTGTGCGAGGGCTACACCGACGTCATCGCGCTCCACCAGGCGGGCCTGCGCAACACCGTCGGCCTCATGGGCACCGCGCTGACCGACGAGCAGGTGACCGAGCTGGCGCGCCTCGCGCCCGTCGTCGTCCTCGCGCTCGACGCCGACGGCGCCGGGCAGGAGGCGATGCTGCGCGCCGCCAAGGTCGCGTCGGGCCGCCGGCTGGAGCTGCGCGTCGTCTCGCTCCCGGAGGGCAGCGACCCCGCGGACGTCGTGGCGAGCGAGGGCGGGAAGGGCATGCGCGAGCGCGTCGCCGCCTCCGTGCCGTTCATCCGTTTCCGCGTCGAGCGCGAGCTGGCGCGCGGCGACCTCTCCGGCGCCGAGGGCAAGGATCTCGTCGTCGACGCGCTCAAGCCGGTGTTCGCCGACCTCCCGCCGAGCGCGATGCGCGACGAGCTGACCGAGCTCGTCGCCGAGCAGGTCGGCGTCGGCGCCACGAAACTCTCCGAATGGCTCGCCCAGCCTCGGCGCGTACAGCCGCCGGCCTCGCGTGCGCAGGAGCCGGGCCCCGAGACGCCCGTGCACGCCGCGCCGCCGCCGCGTTCGCTCACGACGCAGGTCGTGGGCCCGTCGGCGCGCATCGAACGCGCGTTCCTGATCCAGTGCATCGCGCTTCCCGCCGAAGGCCGCGTGGCCCTGACGCAGATCGACATCGACGAGGACCTCACGGTGCCTGCGTACCGCCGCGCGGCAGTGCTGCTGCGCGACGCGACCGTCGAAGAGGCGCCGCAGGCTCCGGGCGACGACGAGGAGCTCGGCCGCGTGCTCGCCGAGCTGCACGTCCGCGCCCGTCAGGCCACGCCCTCACGCGCCGCGCTGGAGGCCGAGCGCCTGCGCCTGCAGGTCGAGCGCCTCGAGCGCGCCATCAACGTCTCCAAGCACGCCGGCAGCGGCGACCTCTCCCAGCTCGTCGCCCGCCGCGAGCAGCTGCGCGCCGAGGTCGAGCGCAAGGTCGAGGAGACGCTGGCGCAGTCGCGTGGGGTGGAGTAGGGGGGACGACATCCGTCCGGAATGCGAACTAGTGTTCGCATGGTGGAACGAGCGGTTCTGCAGCAATGGATCGCCGAGGGGCTGAGTCTGGAAGAGATGGCCAGGCGTCTGGACCGTCATCCCTCGCGCGAGCGACTCGAGTTCCATCACGTGAACCCGGCGACCAAGTCGTTCGGGCTTGGGAGTCGGGGCTTGTCGCGCAGCATCGAGGAGCTCTGGCGCGAGGCGGCGAAGTGCGTTCTCCTCTGCGCCCGCTGCCATGTCGAGGTGGAGCACGGTCATCGGTCACTCCCGGCTAAGATGACGCACGCGCCGCCTGCGGATGCGGAGGCGAACCGGTCCGGGGTAGCTCAATGGCAGAGCGAACGGCTGTTAACCGTTAGGTTGTGGGTTCGAGTCCCACCCCCGGAGTAGGAAAGCCGCGCTCATCGCCTCCCCGCGGCCAGGTCCTCGACGAGCGCCGCCGCATCGCCGGCAGGGTCGTGGGACTCGTACCAGTGCTCGAATCCCGCCGCCGCCGCGCGCAGACGCGGCTCGCCCAGTGCGCGCTCGACCGCGAGGCGCACGCTGCGCCGCCCGATCAGCCGCCGCGGGATCCGCACGCCCGCGCCGGCCCAGTCCACGCGCGCCGCGCATTCGTTCATGTCGCCCGCGATCGGGGCGCACACCGTGACGCATCCGCTGGCCAGGGCGCGGGCGAGCGTCCCGTGTCCGGCGTGGCAGACCACGACGTCGCACGCGGGCATCGTGCGTGCGTAGCTGGCCCACGGGGCGATCGCCATGTGCTCGGGGAGCGGCCCCACGGCCGCGAGGAGTGCATCGCGGTCGCCGATCGCCAGCGTGCGCACGTCGCGCAACGAGCGCAGGCCGGTGAGCGCGGAGCGCACCAGCAGCTGCTCGGCGTCCTGGGAGGTCGACGGCGCGACGAGCACGAGCGGGCCCTCGCCGGGCGGCAGCGCGACGTCCACCGCCGGCGGCTCCCACAGCAGCGGCCCGATCACGTGCGACCCGGGCGGCCACTCCCGCGGGTACTCGAGCCGGGGGAAGGTGGCGACGAGCGCCAGGCGCTCGGAGATCCCGCCATGGACGCGGCTCTGGGGCGGGAGGCCGAGCCGCCCACGCGTCTCGTTGAGCTCCGTGCGTCCCAGCGCGAGCCCGCGGCCGACGAACGGCGCGAGCGCGTCCCACATGCGCCGCCCGGCGGCCGTCCGCGGCATGCGCGCGCCGAGCGAGAACGGCGGCGCGCCGCGCGCCGGGCGGGGGTCGACGTGGGGGATCAGCGTGCCGCAGGGCACGCCCGCGAGCTCCGCGGCGAGGGCCGGAGCGAGCGTCAGGATGTCTGCGACCACGGC
>DATCDC010000101.1:0-59753 GCA_036510915.1 Solirubrobacteraceae bacterium
CCGCCCGCGTCGGCGGCGTGACCGGCGTGCGTGTGGATGCGCGCGCGCCGGGTCGTCCGGCCGCCGCGGCGCCACTCGAGGGTGACGGTGCCCCGCAGGATCAGCTGGTGCCCGGCGGCCGGCACGTCGAAGTGGAAGGTCGTGCCGCCGCGCACGCCCATCGCCCCCGTCCCCAGCCGCGTCCAGCCGCCGTCGCCGCCGGCGGCCGCGGGCACGTAGCGCCCCCCGGCGGCGGCGTAGTACTCGATGCGCACCCGGATCCACTGGGTTCCGGGCCCCGCCGGCATCCCGACGCGCACGCCGACCGCCCCGGGCGCGGTCGGCGGGTCGCAGACGTTGACGCTCGCCCACGGGCTCGCGCCCGCCGCCGACGCTGGGGGCGCGAGGCCGCCGAGAGCGCCCGGGACGAGCGCGGCGATCAGCGCGATGTGACGGGCGATCCATGCCATCGGACCAGTATGCGCCGTGCGCCGGAAGGCTCGCGCCGGTGAGGGCGCCGGTTAGATTGGTCGGAGGCGATGGCGACCGGAACGGACGACACCCACGAGTTGCTGACGCGCGTCCCGGTGTTCGAGACGCTCGGCGACGAGGACCTGCTGCGCGTCGAGCACGTCGCCGTCCCGCGCCGATTCGGCCCCGGCGAGGTCATCTTCCGCGAGGGCGACACGAGCGACACGTGCTACGTCGTGCGCAGCGGCCACGCGCGCGCCGTGCGCGAGCATCCCGACGGGCGCACGATCACGCTGGCGCACTTCGGGCCCGGGGACATCTTCGGCGAACTGGCGATGTTCGACGACGAGCGGCGCTCGGCGACCGTCGAGACGCTCGACGACGTGGTCGTGATCGCGATTCTCGGCGGCGACATGCGGCGCCTGATGCGCGAGCATCCCGACATCGCCTCGAAGCTCGTGATCTCGCTCGGGCGCCGGCTGCGCGTCGCCAACGAGCGGCTGACGCGCCAGTCCTTCCAGACGGTGCAGAGCCGGGTGGCGATCGTGCTCACCGATCTCGTCGCCCAGGCACAGGCCGAGGGCGCCGGCGGCGGAGAGGTGCAGGTCCGCATCACGCAGGCCGACGTCGCGCAGCTGGCCGGCTCCTCGCGCGAATCCGCGAGCCGCTTCATGGCGACCCTCGAGCGCGCGGGCGTCATCACGCAGGGCCGCGGGCGCATCATCGTCCACGAGCCGGCGGCCCTGTCGGGGTACGTGTACTAGTGCCCGGCGCGAAGAAGGCCGCCGCGTCGAGAAGGCCGCGCTCCAAGCGCCCGCGTGTCGAGCGCGAGCTGTCCGCGGGCGGCGTCGTCGTGCGGGACGGCGCATGCGTCGTGATCGTTCCCACGCGCCGGGCCGCCAACGGTGCGCGCGTCCTCGCCCTGCCCAAGGGCCATCCCGAGCCCGGCGAGAGCATCGAGGAGGCGGCGCTGCGGGAGGTGCGCGAGGAGGCGGGCGTCGACTGCGACGTCGTCGGCCCGCTCGGGGACGTGCGCTACTGGTACCAGCGCGACGGGATCCGGGTCGCGAAGGTCGTCCGCTTCTTCCTGCTCGCCTACCGCGCCGGCGACCCGGCCGACCACGACCACGAGGTCGAGGAGGCCCGCTGGATGCCGCTCGCACAGGCCGCGAAGGCCCTGACCCACCCCGGTGACCGCGAGATGGCCACGTTGGCCCTGTCGCGGGCGGGCGACGTCGAGTAGGGTTGCCAGCGCCTGTGCAGGTGCTGAACTTCTACTCCACGATCTTCGCCGACCAGCTGCGTCGAGGCCGCAAGACGGCCACGATCCGCGTGGGTGACAAGTCGCACAAGTACCGCAAGAACCAGGCGGTCCTCGTCACGATCGGCTACCAGTACTCGCCCCGCGAGAAGATCTTCGAGGCGGTGATCGACATGGTCGAGGTCAAGCGCGTGCGCGACCTCTCACCGCGCGACATCGAACACGACAACCCCGAGTTCCGCCGGCACGACGAGTTGATCCACTTCCTCGAGCAGATCTATGGCCGGCCGGTCACGATGGACGACATCGTCACCGTGGTGCGGTTCTCGCAGATCGTCGAGAACCCGCAGAGCTACACCGATGCCCGGTTGGGCATCGGCGGCGCTCAGAACTAGAACGTCCCCGGCGGCGGCGCCGACGCGGCGCTGTCCCACGGCGTGGGGGCCGGGCCGCCGGCGCCCATCGGGGCGACGGGCGGGGCGAACGCCGCTGCGGGCGAGGACGTCGTCGCGCGGCCGACCATCAGGCCGCCGGCGATCATCGCGACGCCGCCGAGCACGGCGACCCAGATGCCGTACTTCACGCTGACGTCGGCCGAGAGCGCGCCGGCGCCCATGCCCGGGCGCGAGATGACGTGGTAGCTCGCGATCGCGACGGCCGCGGCGCCGAGCGCGGCGACGAAGCGGCCGGCGGCGCCGAGCTCGATGTTCACGCCGCTGAGCCCGCCGCCGACGGCGAGCGCGACGAGCAGTGCGGCGCCGGCGATGATCGCGAGGGCGACGTCGCCGCCGTGCATGACCTGCCAGCCGTTGCCGGTGATCTCGGTCGGGAGCGCGGCTGCGAGGCCCTTCATCACGCCGCCGAGGGCGTTGCCGAGCGCGGCGCCCGGTGAGGTCGGCGCCACGCCGGGCTGCGCCTGGCCGCCGAGCGAGCTGAGCGCGTCGCGGAAGGACTGCGGGAGCCGGATGAGGTACCAGGGAAGCCACAGCGACGCGAGTACGCCGGCGGCGCCTGCCGCAGCGACGAGCAGTCCGGTCGGGGCGGATGAGCGGGAGGACATGCCCCGGGAATCGGCCGGCGGGCGCGATCGCACGCGCATGCCGGGCGCCGGCTGGCCGAATGACCGAGAACCGGGCGATCCGTGGCACTCCTGGCACGAGAGTGCCAACAAGCCTTGCTCTCGGGCGGCCGAACGCTATGATCAGACCACGCGCTGGCACTCACCCCTGTCGAGTGCCAATCGAAGGTCGCGCACCATCCGAACACACCACTACCCCCGGCCACTCGGAGGTCATCACCAATGAAGCTCAAGCCCCTGGGCGATCGACTGATCGTGCGGGCGATCGACGAGGAGGAGAAGACCGCCAGCGGTCTCGTCCTCCCCGACACCGCGAAGGAAAAGCCGCAGAAGGGCGAAGTCGTCGCCGCCGGCGACGGTCGCTGGGACGAGGACGGCGAGAAGCGCATTCCGCTCGACGTCAAGAAGGGCGACACCGTCCTGTACAGCAAGTACGGCGGAACCGAGATCAAGGTCGACGGCGAGGACCTGCTGGTCCTGCGCGAGAGCGACGTTCTCGCGGTCGTCGAGTCCTAGGCCCCGAAGGAGAACCTGAGAACCAATGGCTCACAAGGAACTGAAGTTCGACTCAGCGGCACGCAAGGCCCTCGAGGCCGGCGTGGACGCCGTCGCCAACGCCGTGAAGGTGACGCTCGGCCCCAAGGGCCGCTACGTCGTCATCGACAAGAAGTTCGGCGCCCCCACGATCACCAACGACGGCGTGACCATCGCTCGTGAGATCGAGGTCGAGGACCCGTTCGAGAACCAGGGCGCGCAGCTCGTGCGCGAGGTCGCCACGGCGACCAACGACGTTGCCGGCGACGGCACGACGACGGCCACGGTGCTCGCGCAGGCGATCGTCCGCCAGGGTCTGAAGAACGTCACCGCCGGTGCTCAGCCGCTCGCGCTCAAGCGCGGGATCGAGAAGGCCGTGAACCAGATCGTCGCGGGCATCGAGAAGCAGGCCAAGGACGTCACCGGCAAGGACCAGATCGCGCGCGTCGCGACGATCTCGGCCGGCGACGAGGAGATCGGCGACGTCATCGCCGACGCGATCGAGAAGGTCGGCAAGGACGGCGTCGTGAACGTCGAGGAGGGCCAGACGTTCGGCATGGACCTCGAGTTCACCGAGGGCATGCAGTTCGACAAGGGCTACATCTCGCCCTACATGGTCACCGACCAGGACCGCATGGAGGCCGTGCTCGAGGATCCCTACGTCCTCATCGCCAACCAGAAGATCGGCTCCGTCCGCGACGTGCTGCCGGTCCTCGAGGCCGTCATCCAGTCGGGCAAGCCGATCCTCATCATCGCCGAGGACGTCGAGGGCGAGAGCCTCGCGACGCTCGTCGTCAACAAGCTCCGCGGCACCTTCACGGGCGTCGCGGTGAAGGCCCCGGGCTTCGGCGATCGCCGCAAGCGCATGCTCGAGGACATCGCGATCCTCACGGGCGGCGAGGTCATCACCGAGGAGATGGGCCTGAAGCTCGAGAACACGCAGATCTCGCAGCTGGGTCGCGCCCGCCGCGTCGTGGTCACGAAGGACACGACGACGATCGTCGACGGTGCCGGTGACGGCGCCGCGATCAAGGGCCGCATCAACCAGATCAAGAACGAGGTCGAGAACACCGACTCGGACTTCGATCGGGAGAAGCTCCAGGAGCGCCTCGCCAAGCTGTCCGGCGGCGTCGCCGTCGTCAAGGTCGGCGCGGCCACCGAGACGGAGATGAAGGAGAAGAAGCACCGTGTCGAGGACGCCCTCCAGGCGACCCGCGCGGCGCTCGAGGAGGGGATCGTCCCCGGTGGCGGCGTCGCGCTGCTGCAGGCCTCCAAGGAGGTCAAGGTCGACGACCTCACGGACGACGACGAGAAGACGGGCGCACGCATCGTGCTCCGCGCCGTCGAGGAGCCCCTCCGCCAGATCGCGGAGAACTCGGGCCTCGAGGGCTCGGTCGTCATCGCCGACGTGCTGAAGGCCAAGAAGGGCTTCGGCCTGAACGCCGCGACGAACGAGATCGTCGACCTCGTCGAGGCCGGCGTCATCGACCCGGCCATGGTCACGCGCTCGGCGCTGCAGAACGCCGCCTCGATCGCGAAGAACATCCTCACCACCGAGGCGATCATCGCCGAGGTGGCCGACAAGAACGACGGTGCCGGCGGCGGGATGCCCGACATGGGCGGCATGGGCGGCATGATGTAGGTGACGTCGCCAACTCGATCCCGGCTCCGCCGGGTCGGGTTGTGCGAAACCCCTCTTGACGTCCCTCCGGGGGCCGCAGCGGGTTTCGCCTCGAGGGGCCCGGCTTGATGCCGGGCCCCTCGTCGTTGGTCGCTGGTACACGTGGCCCGAAGTTCTGCGTGGAGTTCGGCGCGGGCGCGGTCGTGATCTGAGAAGTCGGCGGTGTTCCGGCCTGATTCGCGCCCGCCCGCCGCGACGCCGAGATCCTGCGCTGGCTGGCGCGCGAGCACCGCACGCTGTTCGGGATCGACGCCCGGCCGTCGGGCCCCGGGCTGGTGCGCGCCGGCGACCCTGTCGTCGTCGCCTGAGCATCGCCCCCGCGCCGCGCGAGGAGCGGAACTACTTGACAGCGGCAAATACTCCGGGTTATTGTTTGCTCGTAGCAAATACTCTGGTGCCCGCACCCGAACGCCGCAGAGGAACTGCGCAATGCCGACCGCAACCGCTGATCACAAGGTCCTGGCCGCAGGCGACGGCATGCGACTGCAATCCGGACCGGGGCGCGACCTCGTGTTCAAGGTCACCGGGGAGGACACCGGCGGCGCCTTCGACTACTTCACCGTGGAGGTCGCGCCGAAGGGCGGACCGCCGCTCCACGTGCACCACAGGCAGGAGGAGACGATCCACGTCCTCAAGGGGCGCTTCAAGGTCAGGATCGGCGACGAGGTCTTCGAGCTCGATGAAGGCGGCTTCGCGTACCTGCCCTCGAAGGTCTCACACGCGTTCCTGAACCTGACCGATGAGCCCGGCCAGATCATCGTCGTGTACACGCCCGGGGGTGGGCACCGGTTCTACGAGGAGCTGGGGCCGGCGACACGCAACGGCACACCCGATAGGGAGGTCGTTGCAGCGATCTTCGAGAAGCACGGCATGTCGCTGCTCGGCCCGCCGCTGAGCGCCGAGTGATCTCTCACGCCGTCCGGGGTGAGACATCAGCCTGTGTTGCGGTGGTGGCGGCGCGTCCGTACGCTCGCGCAACCGAACACGGATAGGGGCACGGCATGGCGGCGGCACGCGGGGCGCTCGGAGAGACCGGATCGCATCGCGCGCGGGCGAAGGCGATCTCCGCGACGGACGCCGCGGCGCTCGTGCGTTCCGGTGACTGGGTCGAGTACGGCACCGGCCTGGGGCAGTCGGATGTGTTCGACGCTGCGCTCGCGCAGCGGGCCGATGAGCTCGAGGACGTGAAGATCCGTGCGTGCCTGACGCTGCGCCCGCGCGCCGTGCTCGAGGCCGACCCCGCCCGCGAGCACTTCCACTGGTTCAACTGGCACTTCACCGCCTACGACCGCGCCAAGGGCGACGCCGGCCTGGCCAACTACATCCCGTGCAACCTCGGGGAGATCCCGGACTACTACCGGCGCTTCATCGACCCGCCGGAGGTCGTCGTGCTCAAGACCTGCCCCAGGGACGAGCACGGCTTCTACAACTTCAGCCTCGCCGCGCTCTGGCACCGCGCGATCGTCGAGCGCGCGAAGCTCGTGATCGTCGAGGTGTCGGCTGCGCTGCCGCGCGTGGACGGCATCGAGAACGCGGTCCACGAGAGCGAGGTCGACTACGTGATCGCGGGCGACGACCGCCCGCTTCCCGAGATCCCGAACCCGGCTCCCACCGACGCCGATCGCGCCGTCGCGCAGCTGATCGCCGCCGAGGTCGAGGACGGCAGCTGCCTGCAGATCGGGATCGGGGCGATGCCGAACGCCGTCTGCTCGCTGCTGCGCGACAGTGGCGTGCGCGACCTCGGCGTGCACACCGAGATGCTCACCGACGGGATCGTCGACCTCTACCGCGCCGGGGTCGTCACCGGCGCGCGCAAGACGCTCCACCCCGGCAAGGTCGTGTGCACGTTCGGGGCCGGGACGGCGATCCAGTACGAGACCGCCGACCGCAACCCCGACTTCCTCTGCCACGCCGTCGACCTGACCAACCCGCCGCACATCGTGATGCAGAACGATCGCGTCGTCGCGATCAACAGCACGACGCAGATGGACCTGCAGGGCCAGGCCGCGAGTGAGTCCTCCGGTCACCGCCACATCAGCGGCACGGGCGGCCAGGCACAGTTCGTGCGCGGCGCCTACGCCTCCGAGGGTGGCAAGTCGTTCATCTGCATGTCCTCGACCCACGAGCGTCGCGGTGTGTGCGCGAGCCGCATCGCCATCGACCTCACGCCCGGCAACGTCGTCACCACGTGCCGCGCGGACATGATGTACGTCGTCACCGAGTACGGGATCGTCAACCTCAAGGGCAAGTCCATCCCCGAGCGGGCCACGGCGATGATCTCGATCGCCCACCCCGACTTCAGGGACGAACTCGAGCGCCAGGCCCGCGAGCACGGCCTGATCCCCAGAGGGGTCTTCTGACTGCCGCGCCGAGCCGCTAGGAGGACCCGCGCTCAGCCCGCCGCAGCTGCCGCGTCGCCCACACCCACGCGAGGCCTGCGATCGCGAGCGAGGCGGCGTAGGCGTAGAGCACCTTCGTCGGCTCGCCGGAGATGAAGCCGCGGCCGGCGTCGATGATGAGCGTCACGGGGTTGATCGACGCCGCGCCCTTCAGCCAGCCGCTGAGCAGCGCGATCGGGACGTACACCGGCGCGAGGAACAGCAGGATGAAGATCGGCGTCTGCATGAACGAGCCGATGTCGACCGTCTGGAAGCGGAACGCCAGCCCGATCGTCCACAGCGAGCAGATCACCGCCATCAGCGCGCCCAGGCCGACGAGGCCGAGCACCTCGAGCAGGCTCCCGTCGACGTTCATCCCCGTCGCGAGCGCGAGCGCCCAGAGGATCGCCCCGATGACGAGGAAGCGGAACAGGCCCGCGATCACGTAGCCGGTGACGATCCCGATCCGGTTCGGCGCCGCGAGCAGCAGGCGCCGGGCGAAGCCGCTCTCGTAGTCCTCCGCCAGCCGGTAGCCCGTGAAGAGCCCGCCGAACGCGGCCATCTGCAGGAAGACGAACACGAACTGGAACGCCGTGTAGCCCGACTTGAACGTGAAGCCCGGGATGTTCGAGACCGCCGAGAGGCCGCCGGCGAACGCGAGCAGGAAGACGAGCGGAAACGCCAGCGACGGGACGATGATCGCCGGGTTCTTGTACGTGTGGATGATCGCGCGGCGCGCGATCGCGAGCGAGACCTGGAGCGTGCTGGCGCTCATGTGCGCTGCACCCGCCGCCGCAGCGACCGCGCCGCGAGCCCGTAGAAGAGCACGAGGATGGCGGTGGCGACCGCGACGCACGGGATCAGCGTGCCGGCGTCCCAGCCGCCGATGACCAGGCCGCGCATGCCGTCGATCAGGAAGCTGATCGGGTTCGCCCTTGCGATCGCGCGGAACCAGGCCTTCTCGATGAAGTCGGCCGGCAGGTTCATCGTCGAGAGGAAGAACAGGACGAACAGCAGCGGGAACATCCCCTGCACCGCCTCGGGCGAGCCGGTCAGGATCGCCAGCCACGCGCCGATGCCGGCGAACGCCAGCGCGATGTAGACCGCGAGCAGGACGAGGACGATCGCGCCGACGACGCCCGTCTCGATGTGGACGCCGAAGATCAGCCCGACGACGAGGTAGATGACCGACCCGACGACCGACACGGCCGTGCCGCCGAACGTCGCGCCGACGAGCACCGCCCAGCGCCGCGCCGGCGTCAGCGCGAGGCGGTCGAGAAAGCCCTTCTGGATGTCGGACGCGAGCTCCGTGCCTGCGGTGATCGCCGCGAACAGCGCGCCCTGGACGAAGCACACGACGATCGCGAAGTTGATGTAGCTGTCCGTCGGGAAGTGCGGCAGCTTCGTGATCGAGCTGAGGCCCGCCGCGTTGACGGCGAGCAGGATCAGCGGGAACAGGATCACGGGGATCACGAGCGCGGGCTGGCGGAACGTGCGGTTCACCGAGCGCCTGGCGATCATCGCGACCTGGCGAAGCGGCGGCGGCTCGTGCCGCGTGGCGAGCGCGTCGATCGCGACGCTCGTCACCGCGAGGCCACCTCGGCCGCGCGCTCGGCCGCGGGCGCGTCGTCGCCCGCGTCGTCGTCGTCGCCCTCCAGCGAGCGACCGGTCTTCTCCAGGAAGACGTCGTCGAGCGAGGGCTGATGGAGCTGCAGATCGGCGACGGCGATGCCCTCGCCGTCGAGCGAGCGGACGACGTCGGCGAGCGCCTCGGCGCCCTCGTCGAGGCGGACGGCGACGCTCTTCGGGCTCCCGGCCGCAGGCTCCCCGAAGCGCGCGAGCACGACCCCGAGGCGCTCCTTGTCGTTCGGGTTGGAGGGGGTCGCCTCGAGCGAGACGCCGCCGATCTGCGCCTTCAGCGCCGACGGCGTGCCCTCGGCGACGATGTGGCCGTGGTCGATGATCCCGACCCGGTCGGCGAGCACGTCGGCCTCCTCGAGGTACTGCGTCGTGAGGAAGACGGTGACGCCGTCCTCGCGCGCCAGGCGCTCGACCTCGCTCCACAGCGCGCTGCGGCTCTGCGGGTCCAGACCCGTCGTGGGCTCGTCGAGGAACAGCACGGACGGGTCGTGGACGAGCGCCAGCGCGAGGTCCAGCCGGCGCTTCATGCCGCCGGAGTAGCCGCCGACCTTGCGGTTCGCCGCGTCGGTCAGCCCGACCCGGTCGAGCAGCTCCTCGCCGCGCCTGCGGCACTGCTCCTTCGTCAGCCCGTGGAGCCCGCCCTGCAGGTCGATGTGCTCCCAGCCGGTGAGGAAGTCGTCGAGCGCGGCCTCCTGCAGCGCGGCGCCGATCGCGCGTCGCACGGCCGGGCCCTCACGCACGATGTCCATGCCGGCGACGGTCGCCGAGCCGCCTGTCGGCGGCAGCAGCGTCACGAGCATCAGGACCGTCGTCGACTTGCCCGCGCCGTTGGGCCCGAGGAAGCCGTAGATCTCCCCGGGCGCGACGGACAGGTCGATGCCGTCGACGGCTTTGATGCCGCCCTTGAACTCGCGCTGGAGGTTGCGGACCTCGATTCCGTTGTCCTGTGCGGCCATGCGGCTCACCCCACCGCCGAGATGGGCCGCGGCGCCGGCCCGACGTACTTCGCGGTCGGCCGGATCAGGCGCCCCTCGCGCTTCTGCTCGAGGATGTGCGCCGACCAGCCGGCCACGCGCGCGCAGCTGAACATGCTCGTGAAGAGCTCCGGCGGCACCGCCGCGGTGTCCAGGACGACGGCCGACCAGAACTCGACGTTCGTCGCCAGCACGCGGTCGGGCTTGCGCGCGTGGAGCTCGGCCAGCGCCGACTGCTCGAGCGCCTCGGCGACCGCGAAGCGCGGTGAGCCGAGCTCACGCGCGGTGCGGCGAAGCACCCGCGCGCGCGGGTCCTCGGCGCGGTAGACGCGGTGGCCGAAGCCCATCAGGCGGTCGCCGCGGTCGAGCGCGTCCTTGACCCAGCGGTCGGCGTCGCCGAGCTGCTCGACCTCGTCGAGCATCGTCAGCACGCGTGAGGGCGCGCCACCGTGCAGCGGGCCCGAGAGCGCGCCGACGGCGCCGGACAGCGCGGCCGCGACGTCGGCGCCGGTCGACGTGATGACGCGCGCGGTGAACGTCGAGGCGTTCATGCCGTGCTCGGCGGCGGAGATCCAGTACGCGTCGATCGCCTTGGCGTGCGCGGGGTCGCACTCGCCGCGCCAGCGCAGCAGGAAGCGCTCGGCGATCGTCGTGCCCTGGTCGATCGTCGCCTGCGGAACCCACGGGACGCCGATCCCGCGCGCGGACTGCGCGACGAACGAGAGCGCCATCACCGAGGCGCGTGCGAGGTCCGTCCGCGCCTGGTCGTCGGTGATGTCGAGCACCTGGCCCATCCCCCACTCGGGGGCGAGCATCGCGAGGGCGGCCTGCACGTCGACGCGCGGGTCGCCCGAGCGTACGAGCAGCGGGTGCGGCTCAGCGGGCTGAAGACCGGGGTCGAAACTGCCGTCGACGAGCAGGCCCCAGACCTTCTCGTACGGGACGGCGCCGACGAGGTCCTCGATGTCGACGCCGCGGTAGCGGAGCGCACCGCCCTCCTTGTCGGGCTCTGCGATCTCGGTGGCGAAGGCGACGACGCCTTCAAGGCCTGACTGAACCTCAGTCACGGTGGCTCCCCTGGTCTGTGCGTTCGGGCACGGGGAGAGTAGTGATCCGGCCTGGGCGCTCTGCGTGAAGCCGGCCGGCGGATAGATTTGCGGTCCACCGTCCGAGGAGAACGCCGTGACCGACGCCGCAACCGCCGCCGACCTCATGTTCCGCCCCGCCAGCGAGCTCGCGGGGCTCGTGCGCAGCGGCGAGCTCAGCGCCCGCGAGGTCGTCGAGGCCTCGCTGCAGCGCATCGACGCGCTCAACCCGACCTACAACGCGTTCATCGACGTCTTCCACGACGACGCGCTCGCCGCCGCGGACGCGGTCGGGCCCGGCGACGAGCGGCCGCTCGCGGGCGTCCCGATCGCGATCAAGAACAACCGCCCGGTCGCCGGCAAGCGCTGGACGTTCGCCTCGGAGTTCTTCGGCGACTTCCTGGCGCCACTGGACGCCGTGCTCGTGACGCGGCTGCGCGCGGCCGGCGCGATCATCGTCGGGACGACGAATCTGCCCGAGCTCGGCATCGTCAACACGACGGAGCCCCGGCGCTTCGGCCCGTCGCGCAACCCATGGGACCCCGAGCGCACGACCGGCGGCTCGTCCGGCGGCGCCGCCGCCGCGGTCGCCGCGGGCATGATCCCGATCGCGCACGCCAACGACGGCGGCGGGTCGACGCGCATCCCCGCCGCCTGCTGCGGCCTGGTCGGCCTCAAGGCGCAGCGCGGCCGCGTGACCCCCGCCCCGTTCGGCGGCTACTCGTTCCTGGGTATCGACGGCGTGCTGACGCGGACGGTCAACGACACCGCCGTGGCGCTCGACGTGATCGCCGGCCCGGACGTCGGCGACGTCGCCTGGGCCGCCCCGCCCGCGACGCCGTTCGCCGGCCAGGCGCAGGCCGAGCCGCGGGGGCTGCGGATCGCGCTCACGACGCTCTCGCCGGTCGCGGGCGCCGAGGCCGACCCGGTCTACGTGCAGGCCGTCGCCGACGCCGCGGACCTCCTGCGCGACCTCGGGCACACCGTCGTCGAGGCCGACCCGCCGTGGGCGATGCCGGGCCTGGAGGACATGTTCGGCGCGCTGTGGGCGCCGATGATCTCGCTGCAGACCGCGTTCGCCGCGCAGATCGCCGGACGCGAGCCGACCGACGAGGACCTCGAGCCGCTCACGATGGCGTTGTGGAACGCCGCCCGGGAGATCGACGCGCTGAGCTACGCCGGCGCCGAGATCCAGCTGCAGGCGGCCGCCAAGGGCATCGTGCAGTGGACCGCGCAGTACGACGCGATCCTCTGCCCCGTGCTCGCCGAGCCGCAGCTGCCGCTCGGCACGATCGACACGTGCAGCGCCGACCCGATGACCACGGGCTTCCACCGCGCGGCGTTGTTCACACCGTTCACGCCCGTCTCGAACCTCACCGGGTCGCCCGCGATCAGCGTCCCGCTCTACCACCGCGACGACCTCGGCCTGCCCGTGCCGATCCAGCTGATCGGCCAGCCCGAGGGCGAGGGCGCGCTGCTCGCGCTCGCCGCGCAGCTCGAGCGCGCGCTGCCGTGGGCGGCGCGGCGCGCGGCGGTCTGAGCCCGCGGCGCTACGCGACACCCAGCACGCGGGCCATCGCCTGCGGCGTGACGCCGAGCGCCTCGGCGTCACGCGTGCCGCGCGGCGTGGTCAGCGAGACCTCCAGCAGCTCGGCCTCGTCCCAGGTCACCGGTGCGCGGCCGCCGAGGATCGTCTCGCCGAGGCGCAGGACCTGGCGCACGGCGCCCGCCGGGAGCTTCACGAGCGGCCGCGGGCGGCCGAACGACTGCAGCGCGAGGCGGACGATCGCCTCGTGGCTGAGCGTCTCGGGGCCGGCGAGCTCGAAGCGCTCGTGGCGCTCCCCGCCGACCCCGGGGCCGGCCTCCAACGCGGTCATCACGCAGTCGGCGACGTCCTGCGCCCAGATCGGCTGGTAGAGCGCCCGGCCGCGGCCGGGCAGCGGCACCAGCGGCAGCAGCGACAGGCGCTCGAGCATCGTCATCCAGACGTCGCCGGGCGCGTAGACGATCGACGGCGCGAACGTCGTCGTCGGCATCGCGCCGCCGGCGACGGCATCCTCGGCGAGCGCCTTCGTGCGCAGGAGGCGCGTGCGGTCGTGCCCCGTCGCGCCGAGCGCCGAGAAGAAGACGAAGTGCTCGACACCCGCGCGCTCGGCCGCCTCGACCATCCGCCACGTCGCGATCCCGTTCAGCTCCTCGATCGAGCCGCCGGGCTGGTCGCGGATCGCCGCCGCGAGGTGCACGACCGTCGTCACACCGCGCATCGCGTTGCGGAACGATGGCGGGTCGGAGAGGTCGCCGAGCGCGATCTGCACCCGCACGCGCTCCGGACCGAGGCGCCGCGGGTCGCGCACGAGGCAGCGCACGGGCGTCCCCGCGGCGGTCAACCGGGGCAGGAGCGCAGAGCCGATGAGCCCCGTGGCGCCGGTCAGCAGCAGCATCGGCGGGAGCGTATCGCGGCCCGCCGCCGCCGCTCGGTAGGATGCAGCGCCCGTCTGGGAACGTTCACGAAGCCCCGATACCCGAGGATCAACTTCCGCACATGGCGTACGTCATCGCAGAGCCGTGCATCGGCACCAAGGACAACTCGTGCGTCGAGGTCTGCCCTGTCGACTGCATCCACCCGACGCCCGACGAGCCGGACTACGACAAGGTCGAGATGCTCTACATCGACCCTGAGGAGTGCATCGACTGCGACGCCTGCGTCGAGGCCTGCCCCGTCGACGCCTGCTTCGCGGAGGACCAGCTGCCCGACGAGTGGCAGAAGTTCGCCGGCATCAACGTGGAGTACTACGCCAACCGTTAGGCACGGAGGCACCTGGACACGGACCTTCCCGTGGACGAACGGCAGGCCTTCGGGTCCGCCGTCCGCTTGTCCGGGCCGGGCCTACAGCGCGGCGACCAGCCGCGCGCCGCGCGGATCCTGCAGCGCCTGCGGGGCGAGGACGCGCAGCAGCGGCTCGACGTCGCCGAGCGCACCGGTGCGCGCATCTCCGGCGAGCTGGGCGATCCACGTGCCGCCGGGCGTGTCGACGCAGACGGCGAGCAGCGTGTCGAGACCCTGGCCGGCGAGCCGCTCGCGCAGCGCCTCCGGCGCGCGCTGATCCTCGCAGGCGATGACGAAGCCCGGGCCGTCGGCCGCGCGGCCGAGGCGCAGCGCGACGAGGTCCGCGCCGGTCACCCAGGGCGCACGCCGCGCCAGGCCTGCGAGCCGGCCGGGGCGGGCCGCGGCCGCGACGTCCCGTGGCTCGGCGCCGTTCGCCGCAAAGGCGACGGCCCAGCCGCTGGCGTCGACGACGTCGGCGACGCGTCGCAGGACGCCCGCGATGCGCTCGACGGGGCCTGCGTCGCAGAGCGGGCCGTCGAGCGCGCCCAGGACGTCGGTCAGCAGCCGGCCGAGATCGACGAGCCCGGCGTCGCGCAGCGCCCGGCGCTCGGCGAGCTGCGAGTCGTCGGCGGGCCCCTCGGCGGCGCTGCCCGGGCCGGCCACGACGACGCGGCCGCGGCCGGCGCGCTTTGCCGCGTACTGGGCGGCGTCCGCCGCGCGCAGCAGGTCGGCCGGGCGCCCGTGGCCACCACGCAGCGCGGCCACGCCGCACGAGACGCCGATGACGGGCCGGCCGTCGGCGAGGCGGTGCGTGAGGACCTCGGCGATCTCCCGGCCGCGGAGCTCGTCGGTGTCCTCCAGCAGGAGGCAGAACTCGTCGCCGCCGATGCGGTAGATCGCCGCGCGCTCCTGCCCCGCGACCGCCCGCTCGAGCGCGCGCGCGACGGTGCGCAGCGCCGTGTCGCCCGCCTCGTGGCCGTCCTGGTCGTTGATCTCCTTGAGGTTGTCGACGTCGCACAGCACGAGCGAGAGGTCGTGGCCCTCGCCGCGCGCCTCGAGCAGCGCGAACTCGAGCGCCTCGTCGAAGGCGCGGCGGTTCAGCAGCCCGGTCAGCCCGTCGGTCTGGGCGAGTTCGGAGACGCGTGAGAAGACCTCCGCGCGGCCGATCGCCGAGCCGATCTGCCCGCTGATCGCATGCAGGAAGCGCGCGTCGCGCTCACCGAACGGCGGCTGCGCGGCCGTGCGCGCCGCCCAGATCTGGCCCCAGGCGTCGCCGCCGAAGCGGATGGGGACGGCGACCGAGGAGTGCTTGCCGAGCGCGACGAGCAGGTCGCGCTCGATCGCCGGCGCGTCCAGGTCGTCGACGGAGCAGTAGTAGGTCCCGCCCTCCTGGAGGATCCGGCGCAGCACCCGGTCGCCCTCGAGGTGGTAGATCTCGTCGGCGGGGTGATGCTCCTCGCCGGGGGCGAGCTCGCCGACGTTGACGAGGGTGCGCAGCATCCCGCGCTCGGGCAGCCAGCGCTCGATCGACAGCGACGAGGCCTCGATCGCCACCCGCGACTCCTCCGCGGCGACGTCGAGCACGTCGTCGAGCCGGTGCGCGGCGGCGACGGCGGAGGCGACGGAGATCAGCGCGACGAGCTCGCGCTCGAGGCTGGGCTCGGCGCCGACCGTCCCGGTCAGCAGCGTGTCGATGTCCGGGCGCACGGTCCCGGTCGGGCTCGGGTCGTGGACCTCGGCCAGCAGGGCGCTGACGACGCGGGGGTCGAACTGCGTGCCGGAGCAGCGGCAGAGCTCGGCGATCGCGGCCTCGCGCGGCAGCGCGGTGCGGTAGGGGCGATCGCTGACGAGCGCGTGCCAGGCGTCGCAGGTCAGGACGATGCGCGAGCTCAGCGGGATCGCCTGCCCGCGAAGGCCGTCCGGGTAGCCGCCGCCGTCCCAGCGCTCGTGCTCGTGACGCACCGCGCGCGCGACGGCCTCCAGGCCGGGGACCGACGAGAGGATCCGCTCGCCGATCTCCGGATGCTCGCGCATGAGGTCCCACTCGGCGTCGTCGAGCGGGCCGGGCTTGTGGAGCACGCCGTCGGGGATGCCGATCTTGCCGACGTCGTGCAGCAGCGCGACTGCCGCCAGCTCGGCCATCCGGGCGCTGTCCAGTCCGAGGCGCGCGCCGACCGTCACGGACAGGTCGTGGACGGCGTCCGCGTGCTCGCCGGTGTAGCCGTCGCGCGCCTGCAGCGTGACCGCCAGCGCGCGGACCACCGCCCGCACGGTCTCGGTGGCGCGGCCGCGCTCCTGCTCGAGCTCGCGCAGGACCGCGACGAGCGCGCTGTCGCCCTCGGAGAGGCCGCGCGCCACGCGCAGGGCCTCTCGGCGCAGCTCGGAGCGCGACTGGCGGATGTCAGCCATCGCAGCTCGTATCGACCGGCCTCGACCGCACCTGTACTGCTGTCGGCCTGCGCTGGACGGCGGCAACGCGCCGCCCAGCGGCGCGGGCAGCCTAGGCCATCGGCAGGCTCATGCCGGCCGGCCTGGGCGCCTCGGCGGCCGCGGCCGCGTCCGGTGCGGCGGAGACGGCCTGGAAGACCGGCAGCTCGACCGGGAAGATCGCCACGAGCCCGCGTGCCGCCTGGCGGATCGCCTGCGAGGCCGGATCGTCGGGGTCGGTGAAGACGAGCGGCTCGCCGGCGTCGGACTGCTCGCGCAGCGGCATCGTGAGCGGCACCTTGCCGAGCAGCGGGACGTCGAGCTCGTCGGCCAGGTCCTGGCCGCCGCCCTCGCCGAAGATCGCGAAGCGCTCGCCGCCCGGAGTGACGAACCCGGCCATGTTCTCAATGACGCCGCCGACCTCCAGGTCGACCTTCGCGGCCATCTCGGCCGAGCGGCGCGCGACCTTCTGCGCCGTCGCCTGTGGCGTCGTGACGATGATGAACTTCGCCTGGGGCAGCAGCTGCGCGAGCGTCATCGAGACGTCGCCGGTACCCGGGGGCAGGTCGACGAGCAGGAAGTCGAGCTCACCCCAGTCGACGTCCTCGAGGAACTGCGTCAGCGCCTTGTGGAGCATCGGGCCGCGCCAGACGACGGCGGCGTCCTCCTCGACGAAGAAGCCGATCGACATGATCTTCACGCCGGCGGACTCGAGCGGCAGGATCTTGCGCTCGGCCGACACCGGCGGGCGCCCCTGGACGCCGAACATGCGCGGGATCGAGTAACCCCAGACGTCGGCGTCGAGCACGCCAACCCGCTTGCCCTCGGCGGCCAGCGCCGCGGCGAGGTTCGCGGTGATCGTCGACTTGCCCACGCCGCCCTTGCCCGAGCCGATGCAGACGACGTTGGAGACCTGGGCCAGCGCCCCCTCGGGCAGCGAGCCGCGCCCGAGCTTCCTCTGCAGGGCGCCCTTCTCCTGGTCGGACAGCACGTCGAATGCGACGCCGACCTTCGTGACGCCGGGCAGCGCGGCGACGGCCTTGACGACCGCGTCCTGGAAGTGGTTGCGGATCGGGCAGCCGGCCGTCGTCAGGGAGACCGTGACGTCGACGGAGCCGTCGTCGCGGGAGTCGATCGAACGCACCATGCCGAGCGCGACGATCGACTTGCGCAGCTCCGGGTCGATCACGGCCTCGAGGGACTTCAGGATCTCGTCATGCGTGGGCATGGCTCCATTGTCGCAGCCCGCGCAGGTCCCCGAACGTGTCAAGGGCCGCCATCGCTGGCGGCCCTTGACGGGGAGGAGAGGGTGCTGCATCCACCGGCGGGATATGAGGCCGGGGGAACCTCCGCGGACCCGGGCCCCTCTCAGGCCCGGACCGCGGTGAGGTGTGGTGCTACGCGGCGATCTTCTGGACGCGCTCGATGACCGGCAGCACGGCGTTGATCGCGGGGGTGACGACGTCCGGGACCTGGACCTGCGGGACCTGGATGTTCGTGACCTGCGACTGGACGTCCTTGCGCAGGGAGCGCACCTCGCGCTCGACGCGCGTGCGGTTCTTCTTGAGCTCACGCTCGACGCGGTTGCGGCGGGTCTTCAGCTCGCGCTCGACGCGCGTGCGGTTCTTCCTGACCTGACGCTGGGCGCGCGTGCGGGCGGTCTCGCCGCGCTTCTCGAGCTTCTTGAGCTCCTTCTCGGCCGAGTCGCGCGTGCCGTACTTGGCGCGCAGGTCCTCGATCGTCTCGACGACGGTGTCCCGCGCGGTCAGCACGGCGCCGACCTGCACGTACGCTGCGCGCTCGGCGTAGTTGCCGGCGAGCAGGGCCGCGGAGCGGCCGGCCGAGACGGCGTCGGCGTTGAGCGTCTTCGCGTCGGTGCGGACGCTCTTCGCGTCGGTGCGGACGCTCTTGGCGTCGGCCTTGGTGCGGTTGGCTGCGCGCGTCGTGGCGGCCTTGCGGGCGCCCGTCGTGCGTGCAGCGGCCGTCTTGCTCGCAGCAGCGCGCTTGGCGGCGGTGCTGCGCTTGGCGGTGGTGGTCGCCTTCTTGGTGGTGGTCGTGTCAGCCATGAGATGCCTCGCTGTCGAAGAGTGGTAGTACTTAGAACTAATGAGCTTACGAAGAGTGTAGCACGAATCGAACACCCGTTCGTTCGTACACCTGTTCGTACGCGGCGGGGCGGCGCGGGTTACGGCGCGACGGGGATCGCCGCGACCAGCTCGAGGCCGGCCTGCGTGCGCGCGGCGACCACCGGGGCGATCGCGCGGAGGTCGTCGAGCGGCGCCGCGAGCGGCCCGGACAGGCCGGGGAACGCCACCAGGCCGCCGCTCTCGCGCACGATCAGCTGCGCCGCGGCGGCGTCGACCGAGCGACAGCGACCGAGCGACGCCATCCCGTCGACCCGCCCGGCGGCGACCTGGCACAGCGAGATCGCGATCGCGCCGATCGCCCGGACGCGATGGGCGGCGGCGGTCAGGCCCTCCGAGGCGGCGGCCAGGCGCCGCGGGGCGGCGGACTCGACGGCGACGATCTCCAGGCGCCCGTCCGCAGTGCGGCGCTCGCCCGGGACGTCGACGAGCGCCGCGTCGCCGAGCCACGCGCCGGCGCCGCGCACGGCCCGCCACTCCTCGCGCGGGCCGAAGTCGAAGACGTAGCCGAACGCCACGTCGGCCATCGTCGGGCCGTCGGCGACCGCGATCGAGAGCGCGTGGTGGCCGAGGCCGCGCTTGGCGTTCAGCGAGCCGTCGATCGGGTCGACGACGACCCGCAGCTGCGGGTCGCCGAAGTCGACGATGCCGCGCTCCTCGCTGACCGCCGTGAAGCGCGCCCCGTCGTCGTGCAGGCGTTCGAGCTCGCCGAAGACGGCGTCCTCGGCGGCCTGGTCGAGGACCAGCGTGCGGTCGCCGCCCTCTCCGATCGTGCCCGTCTCGCGCAGGCGCTCAGGGCCGGGCGCGGCGGCGGCGAGGATCGTCGTGAGCGCGGCGGTCGACCGCCGGCACGCGCCGAGCCAGTCGTAGGAGAGAGCGGCTCCCGGCGCGGCCATCGTCCACCTATCCTAGGTGGGTGCCCGATCCGCTCGAGGGCCTCACCGAACGCCAGCGCGAGGTCGTGACCCACACCGGCGGCCCGCTCATCGTCCTGGGCGCGGCGGGGACCGGGAAGACGCGCGCGCTCGCCGCGCGCCACGCGTGGCTGGCGACCGCCCGCGGCCTGGAACCCGAGCACGTGCTGGCGATCAGCCACTCCGCCGGCGCCGTCGACGCGCTGCGCGCGCAGGTCGAGGCGGGAATCGACCGCGGCTTCGCCGAGCTGCACGTCCACACGATCGCCGGGTTCTGCGCGCGCCTGCTGCGCGAGGAGGCGCTCGACGCGGGCCTCGACCCGTTCGTCGTCACCGTCTCCCCCGCCGACCGCCTCGCCATGTTGCTGGAGCGCGTCGACGAGCTCACGCTGCGCCTGCACGACTTCCGCGGCAATCCCGCGGCGCTGCTCGAGACGATCGTCGCGCGGATCGACCGCCTCAAGGACGCGATGATCACCGCCGACGAGGTCGTCGCCTGGGCCGGCTCGCTGCCCCCCGGCGACGAGCGCTCGGACCGCGAGCGCGAGTTCGCCGAGGTCTACCGCGCGCACGACCGCATGCTGCGTGAGGACGGCGCCCTCGACACCGGCGACCTCGTGCTGCTGTCGGCGCGCCTGCTGGAGCGCCCGCATGTGCGCGCGCGCGTCGCCGAGCGCTATCGCCACGTCCTCGTCGACGACGTGCAGGACCTCGCCTACGCGCACCTGCGCCTCGTCCTGATGCTCGCCGCCGAGCACCGCGGCCTGACCGCCGCCGGCGACCCGGACCAGGCGATCGTCCGCGCGCGCGGGGCGGCGACGAAGAACCTCCGCGACATCGCCGCCGAGCTGCGCGACGCCACGACCGTGCGTCTGGAGCGCTCGCTGCGCTGCCCGGCGACGATCCTCGCCGCCGCCGACGCGGTCGTCGCCGCCGACCCCGAGCGGATCGCGACGCCGGTGGCGGCGCCGCCCGGGGGCGATGTGCGCTTCTGGCGCTGCGCGAGCGAGCGGGCGCAGGCGCAGGCCGCGGCCGCGCACGTCGAGCAGCTCGTCCACGCGGGCGTCGAGCCCGGCGACATCGCCGTGCTCGTGCGCTCCGTGCGCCAGGAGGGGCAGGCCGTCTCCGCCGCCCTCGAGGAGCGCGCCGTGCCCTACAGGCTGACGGGGACGGCCGCGCTGTTCGATCGCTCCGAGGTCAAGGACGTGCTCGCCTGGCTGCGGCTGCTGATCGACCCGGCCGACGCCGGCGCCGTCGTGCGCGCGCTGGCCCGCCCGCCCGTCGAGCTGCGCGCCGTCGATCTCGCACGCTGCGTGCAGATCTCCCGCCGGCGCAAGCTCGACATGGTGGCCGCGCTCGGCGCCGCGATCGAGTCGCCGCAGGTCGACCCGGCCGCGCGCGAGCGCATCCTCGGCTTTCTCAAGCTCCACCGGCAGATCGCCGCGCAGCTCGACCAGGCCCGGCCGGACCTGTTCGTCCATCGCCTGATCGACCGCCTGGGTCTGCGCCGCCAGCAGCTCTTCGCCGCCCAGGCCGACGTCGTCGAGCGTCTCGTGAGCCTCGCGAAGCTCTCCGATCTGGCGGCGCAGTACGCACGCCGCGCGCCGCAGGCGACGGGCCGGGAGTTCGCGGCGTACATCGCCGCCGTGGCAAGCGCCGGGCTGCGGGAGGACGACGCGATCGGCGGGCTGGCGCAGGCCGGCGCCGTGCACGTGATGGCGATGCACATGGCCAAGGGGCGCGAGTTCCGCCACGTCGTCGTGCTCGGACTGCAGTCCTCGCGGATGCCGGGCGCGCGGCGCGTCGCACTCGAGCCGATCCCCGACGCGCTCCTGCACGAGGAGCTCCCGGCCGACACGCGCGACGTCCACGTCGCCGAGATGCGGCGCCTGCTGCATCTGGCGATGACGCGCGCCCGCGAGGGTCTCGTCCTGGCCTACTCGGCGCGCACCGAGCGCGGCGCGCTGCAGCCGCCCTCGCCGTTCGCCGAGGACGCGCTGGCCGCGGTCGGCGGCGTCTGGGAGGAGCGCGACGAGGAGCTCTTCGGCCCTCAGGAGGCGCTGCACGCGGCCTTCACCGAGCTGCGCGCCGAGCTGCTCGCCGACCTCCCGCGCGTGGCCGGGACGCTCGGCGATCTCCGCCTGGACGCCGACATCGAGGTCACGCTCGGCGTCACCCGCTATCTGGAGCTCGTGAAGCTCGCCGCGGTCATGGGCCGCCGCGATGGCCAGGGCGTAGAGGACGCGCTCGCGCAGGTCAACGCCGTGCTGCTGCAGTCGGCGACCTCCCAGCAGCGCGAGATCCTCGAGGCCAGCCCGCTCGACGACCTGATCCTCGGCGCCGAGCGCGATGCCCGCGCACGCAGCGCGGCGATCACGCGGCGCGGCGAGCCGTCGCTCGAGGCCTTCCTGCCACGCCGCGGCGAGGGCCTCGTGCTCTCGGCCTCGGACATCGAGACCTACCGCACCTGCCCGCTGAAGTACAAGTTCGCGCGCGTCTTCCGGATCCCGTCCGAGGCGACGATGAACCAGCGCTTCGGGATCCTCGTCCACCAGGTGCTCGAGCGCTACCACCAGTCGGGCGGCCAGAGCATCGACGAGCTGCTGGGGCTGCTCGACGCGGGCTGGCGTCGGGGCGGGTTCGGCGCCGGCGAGGAGGAGAAGCAGCTGCGCGTCAAGGCCGAGGCGGCGCTCCACAGGTACAAGGACCGCCTGCGCGGCGAGGACAGCGAGCCGGTCTGGTTCGAGAAGCCGTTCACGTTCCGCCTCGGCGCGCACACGCTGCGCGGGCGAGTGGACCGCGTCGACCGGCTACCCGACGGCGGGTACGAGCTGATCGACTACAAGACCGGGCGCCCGCGCACAGCCGCGCAGCTGCGCGAGGACGTCCAGCTCTCGCTCTACGCCGTCGCCGCGCGCGAGGCCTGGGACGTGGAGTCCGAGCGCCAGAGCTACCACTACGTCCTGGACGACGAGAAGATCCCGGTCCCCTCCGGCGAGATCGACCGTGACTGGATCGGCGAGACGGTGATGGAGGTCGCCGACGGCATCCTCGGGCAGGGCTTCGAGCCGACCCCGTCGTACTCGGCCTGCTCGTGGTGCGACTACCGGATCGTCTGCCCAGCGGCCGAGCGGTGAGCCCCGCGCGGCGAACCGACGGCCTCGACGGCCTGCGCGCGCTCGCCGCGCTGGCGGTGCTCTCGTTCCACGTCTGGCTCTACCGCGACAACCGCCCGCACCTGCTCGCCGACCGCAGCGCGCTGGACCACACGCTGCTGCAGATGAACCTCGGCCTGATCTGCTTCTTCGTGCTCTCCGGGTTCCTGCTCCACCGCGCGTTCGCGCGCGCCGCGCTGGCCGGCGGCCCCGCCGTCGACGCCCGTCGCTACGCGCTGCGGCGCGCCGCGCGGATCATTCCCGCCTACTACGTCTGCATGGCCGGGTGCCTGATCCTGTTCGCGCTCGTCGGCTACGACCCGATCACACCGTCGGCCGGCCAGCTGCCGATCTTCGCCCTGTTCGCGCAGAACTACTCCGGCGCCACGCTGATGCAGCTCAACCCGGTCACGTGGACGCTGTCCGTCGAGGCGGCGTTCTACGTCGCGCTGCCGCTGATCGGCCTGCTCGTGCTGTGGCTCGCGCGCGGCGGCGTGCGGGCGCAGGCCGCGGTGCTGGTGGGGTTCATCGCGCTGACGCTCCTCTGGCGCGCGCTGGAGCTGCGCCATGGCTGGGGCCCGATCGCCGAGAAGACGCTGCCCGCCTACATGGGCCACTTTGCGCTCGGCATGCTCGCCGCGCTGTGGGTCGAGCACCGGCGGCTCCTGGCGCGCGCGCCGCTGTCGCCGGCCCGCACGGCGCTGCTGGCCGGCGCGGGCGCGATCCTCGTGATCGCGCTGGCGACCTGGCACGAGACGACGCTGGACCTCGTCGGCGCGCGCGACATCGCCGCGAACCTCCCGGCGGCGGTCGGCTTCGCCCTGATCGTCGCAGCGGTCGCCGGCGGCGCGGGGCGCAGCGTCAGCTGGCTCTCGGCGCGCCCGCTCGTGTTCGTCGGCGTGATCTCCTACGGCGTCTACCTCTGGCATCTGCCGCTGCTGCTCGTCGCGCGCGAGGCCGGGGTGCTGCCGCACGACCTGGCGCCGCGCATGCTGACCGTGCTGGCGCTCGCGCTCGGCGCAGCGTGGCTCAGCTGGGTGGTCGTCGAGCGCCCGGCGATGCGCTGGGCCGCACGGCGCCCGCGCCGCGCGCCGCGCGCCGCCACCGCGCCGGCCGCCCAGCCCGCGGCCGAGCGCCCCTAGTTGGCCGCCCTCAGCGCCTGCGCGAGGTCCGCGACCAGGTCGTGCGCGTCCTCGACGCCGCACGAGAGCCGCACGAGGTCCGGCGGAACGGCCGCGGCGGACCCCTCGACGGACCCGTGGGTCATCGCCTGGGGAACCTCGATCAGCGACTCGACGCCGCCGAGCGACTCGGCGAGCGTGAAGACGCGCGTGCGCATGCAGATCGCATGGGCGTCCGCGTGGCGGAAGGAGACCATGCCGCTGAAGCCGGGCCAGCGCACGTCGCTGACGCCCGGCTCCCGCTGCAGGAAGGCGACGACCTCGCGCGCGTTCGCCGCGTGCGCCGCCATGCGCAGATGCAGCGTGCGCAGGCCGCGGTGGACGAGGAAGCAGTCCATCGGCCCCGGGATCGCGCCGGCGGCGTTCTGCACGAAGCGGACCTGCTTGTGCAGGCCCGGGTCCGCGACCACGACGGCCCCCAGGACCGTGTCCGAGTGGCCGCCGAGGTACTTCGTCGCCGAATGCACCACGGCATCGGCGCCGAGCTCGAGCGGCCGCTGGTTGACCGGTGTGGCGAAGGTGTTGTCGACGACGACGAGCGCCGCGCCGCGGCGCTCGACGACGCCGGCGACGTCGATGACGTCCAGGCGCGGGTTCGTCGGCGTCTCGACCCAGATGATGCGCGTGTCGGGCCGGATCGCCGCGGCGAGCGCGTCGAGATCGGTCTGGTCGACCATCGTGTACTGAAGGCCCCAGCGCGTGAGGACCTTGTCGACGAGGCGGTAGGTTCCGCCGTAGAGGTCGATCGGCAGGACGATGTGGCCGCCGGCATCGCAGGTCGCCGTGATCAGCCCATGCTCGGCCGCCAGCCCGGAGGCGAACGCCGTCCCGTGCCCGCCCTCGAGCAGGCCGAGCGCGTCCTCGAGCGCGCGCCGCGTCGGGTTGGCCGTGCGCGCGTAGTCGAAGTCGCCCACGTACTCGCCGGGGGCGTCCTGGGCGAACGTCGAGGTCTGGTGGATCGCCGGGATGACGGACCGGAAGTGCGGGTCGGGCTCCAGACCTGCGTGGACCGCGCGCGTGGCGAACCGCGCGTCGGGCGGGAGCTTCGAGGCGCTCATCGCGCCAATGCTTCCAGGAGGTCCGTCCGGGTGACGATCCCGACGGGGCTGCCGTCCTGCATCACGAGCAGCGCCTGGCGCTCGCCGCTCAGCAGCTCGACCGCCTCACGCACCTCGTCGTTGACCGAGACGGCGGGGAACGGCGCCTCCATGACGTCGACGATCTGCGCGCCCAGCAGTGAGGCGTCGCCGGTGGCGTGGCGCAGCAGCCCGCGCTCGCCGATCGAGCCGACGACGGCGCTCGCGTCGTGGCCGCTGACGACGGGGAGCTGGGAGACGCGGTGCTCGTGCAGCAGCGCGATCGCGTCGCGCACACGGTCGTTCGTGCGGACGCTGACGAGCGGCGGGATCTCGCCGCCCTGCTGCTTGCGCAGCAGGACCTCGCCGACGGTCGCGTCGCCGGAGCGCTCGAGGAACCCGTGCTGGGTCATCCACGCGTCGCTGAAGATCTTCGAGAGGTAGCTGCGCCCGCCGTCGGGCAGGATCACGGCGACCATCGCGTCCGGGTCCTCGATGTCCCTCGCGACCTCGAGCGCGGCGTGCAGCGCGGTGCCGCACGAGCCGCCGGCGAGGATGCCCTCGAGCTGCGCGAGCCGGCGCGTGGCCAGGAAGGACTCCTTGTCGCTGACCGTGACGTAGCGGTCGACGATCGCCGGGTCGAACGTCGCTGGCCAGAAGTCCTCGCCGACGCCCTCGACGAGGTAGGGCTTGACGGCGTCCTCGCCGCCGGAGTAGATCGACCCGACGGGGTCGGCGCCGATGATCTCGATCGCCGGATTGCGCTCCCTGAGATAGCGGCCGGTGCCGGTGATCGTCCCGCCGGTGCCGACGCCCGCGACGAGGTGCGTGATGCGCCCGCCGGACTGCTCCCACAGCTCGGGGCCCGTGCTGGCGTAGTGGGCCGCGGGGTTGGCGGGGTTGAAGTACTGGTTGGGCTGGAACGCGCCCGGGATCTCCTCGGCGAGCCGGTCCGCGACGCGGTAGTAGGACTCCGGCGAGTCGGGCGCGACCGCCGTCGGCGCGACGACGACCTCGGCGCCGTAGGCGCGCAGCAGGTCGATCTTCTCCTTGCTCATCTTGTCCGGCATCACCGCGATCACGCGGTAGCCCTTCAGGCGCGCGGCGATGGCCAGGCCGGTGCCCGTGTTGCCGGATGTCGGCTCGACGATGGTGCCGCCGGGCTGCAGATGTCCCTCGCGCTCGGCGGCCTCGATCATCGCGATGGCGACGCGGTCCTTGATCGAGCCGCCGGGGTTGAGGTACTCGACCTTCGCGAGCAGCTGCGGCGTGAGCCCGGCGCCCAGGCGCGAGAGGCGCACGAGCGGCGTGTGCCCGACCGCGTCGAGCAGCGAGTCCTTGATGTCCGTGTGTCCGGCGGTGAGCTGGGTCATGGCACGGCACAGTGAAGCATCCATGCGGAAGGAGCGGCAAGTCATCGCAGATTCTTCGGCTCTCGGGCCGTGATGACCTGTTCTTCTTCGATCTGGTGCGTCATCATGCGAGCGATGCCGAACGATCCTCGCCCCCAGCTCGACGCGGTCGACCGCACGATCCTCGAGGCGCTGAGCGCCGACGCGCGGATCTCCAACACGCGCCTGGCCGCACGCGCGGGCGTCGCCCAGTCGACGTGCCTGGCGCGCGTGCGCGCGCTCCGCGAGTCCGGCGTGCTCACCGGCTTCCACGCCGAGGTCGACCTGGCCGCGCTCGGGCGCCCGCTGCAGGCGCTCGTCGCCGTGCGCCTCGCCGTGCACAACCGCGAGCAGATCGAGGACTTCACCGCCCACGTGCGGGCCCTCGCCGGTGTCCTCTCGGTCTTCCACCTCGCGGGGCAGACCGACTACCTGGTCTGGATCGCCGCCGAGTCCCCCCAGGGCCTGCGCGAGTTCGTCGTCGACCACCTGGCGACCGATCCCGCGGTCGCTCACGCGGAGACGTCGCTCATCTACGAGCACTCACGCGGCCCCGGGATCTGGGGCGCGCTGGATCCGGCCTGAGCTCAGCCCCGCGGCGGCAGCCCGAACCCGTTGCGCCTGAGGACGTTGCGCCCGGCGCGCGTCGTGACCCGCGCGATGAAGTTCTGCGCGCCCGAGGTGTCGGCGCCCGCGCGTTTGACGGCGCAGATCTGGTAGCGCACCGGCGGCTGGGCCCAGCGCGGCAGCGCGATCGACGTCGTGCGATCGGCCGCGGTGCGCCCGTCGGTGAGGTACGTGAACCCGGCGTCGGCCGAGCCGAGCGCGACCTTCGCGACGACGCCGCCGACGTTCGACTCCTGGCTGACCGTGTTGCGCTGCAGAACCGACGACAGCCGCAGGCGCGCGAGCAGCTTGCGCGTGTAGACGCCGATCGGCACGGCGGCATTGCCGATCGCCAGCCGCAGGCCGCCGGCGCGCAGCGAGTAGACCGAGCGGATCCCGGCGGGATTGGACTTGGGGACGAGCAGCACGAGCGTGTTGGTCGCGAACGTCACCGGGCGGGTGCAGCGACCCTCGCGGAAGAGGGCCTGCGCCTCGTCGGGGCTGGCGGAGGCGAAGACGTCGGCGGGCGCGCCGCGCTCGATCTGCAGTTGCAGCGTGTTGGAACCGCCGAAGCTGTAGGCCACCGCGCCGGAGATCTGCGGGAAGGCGGCGGTGAGCGACGTCGCCGCGTAGACGTTCAGCGCCTGCGCCGAGGCGGGCAGGGCGAGCAGCGCGACGGCGGCGGTGAGCGCGAGCGGGAGGGTGCGCGAGCGGATCATGGGGTGACCTCCTGCGGAGTGCCGACGGGCTGGAGATAGGGATCGAGCACGGCGCCCTCGGTGTCGACGTCGAGCGGCGCGGGCAGGCCCGCGTGTGGCGAGAGGCCGGCCATCACGCGATCCTGCGTGAGGAACTGCGCGTCGCCGGCGAGCAGGCGCGCCAGCAACAGGCGCGTGGCGGGGTCCTGGGTCTGCGAGGTGCCGTAGGCGTAGACGCTGCAGAGCGCGCGGTCGAGCCCGAGGATCGACCCGAGCGCCCCCGCCTTCGTCGTGGCGGGCACGACGATGTGGAAGTCGTCCGAGCGCGGCGCGTCGCCACCGAGCGGCGCGTCCAGCAGGCGCACCTCGCGCTGCTTGACCGCGCGCGCCGCCGAGAGCAGGGCGCGCTCCCGGCGCGAGAAGCCCCGGACGCGCAGCGCCTGCGTGTAGGCCGCGACCGACACGCGCTCGGCGAGCGCCCCGAACGAGACGAAGCCGACGTCGTCGCCGACCGGCGTCGGGGCGGGCGCCGCAGCAAGTGCCCCGGGTGCGGCCGCGATGGCGAGCAGGACGACGCCGAGGACGGCGCCCACGCGTAGGCGTTGCATAGGTGCAGGTTCTACCAGACGGGCGCCGCGCGTCGAGCCGGCTCAGCCGGCGTCGGAGATCACGAGCCGCAGCGAGCCCGCGAAGCTCCTCTGCGTGCGCAGGTGCCCGTGCTCGGCGTCCCACGCTCCGGAGCGCAGCGCGCCAGCGAGCCGCTCGACCATCCGTTCCTCGACCCCCGGCTCCAGCAGCGCCCACATCGACTGCGCCGCGCGCACAGCCGGGTCCAGCAGCGCCTCCGGGCGATTCCAGAACGCCTCGAAGAACCCGTCCGCGCAGTCGGCCGGAGTCGGGATCCGCTCGACGCGCGTGCGCCCACCGAGCGCCGCCGCGACGTCCTCGATCGCGGGGAAGCGCGGTCGCTCGATGACGAGCCCCTCGCGCAGGAACTCCTGCTGCCAGGCGGGCAGAGCGCCGAGCTCGAACGTCAGGACCACGACCGGCCCGCGCGCGACGCGCCGCAGCTCCGCCAGCCCCACCGCGGGCCGATCCCAGTGGTGGATCGTCACGCACGCCATCGCGGCGTCGACGGCGTCGTCGTCCAGCGGGAGCGCCTCGGCGCGCCCCGCGATCGCGGGGGCGGCCGTCGCTGGGCGCTGCGCGCGCATCGTGGAGCTCGGCTCGACTGCCAGCACCCAGCGGTCCGGCGGCTCGTAGGAGCCCGTGCCGGCGCCGACGTTCACGACGCTCCGCGCGTCGCCCAGGGCGGCGTCGATGCGCGCGGCGATTCGCGGATCCGTACACCGGTGCTGCGCGTAGGTGCGCCCGTGCTGCTCGTAATCGACGCGCGGCGCCATGACGCGAACCTACCCGCGTTGCAGCCGTGCGAACACGGCGAGCCCGCCCAGGCACAGGATGCTCGCGATGAAGAAGTTCAGGCGCAGGCCGAGGATGTGGTGCGCCGGGTCGACGCGCAGCAGCTCCTCGAAGATCCGGAACAGCGAGTAGCCCGCGACGTAGAGCGCGAACAGGCCTCCGGGGTGGATGCGGCGTCGTGGCTCCGGTGCCGCCACCGGCCCGCCACCAACGCCCCTGGAGCGAGACATCGCAGATGAGTGACGCCGGGCGCGGCCGAGGTGCTGTGGCAGAGCCACTGCCCTCGGCACGCGCGTGGCGTCAATCGCTGCGAGGTCCGCGACCCGCCTAGGCGTCGTCGCCGCGCTGGTTGAGAAAGCGTTGGAACTCGCGTGCCAGCACATCTCCCGACGGCACCTCGGGCGACTCGGGCTCCGGCGCCTCGGCGTCGGCGGCCTGCTCGAGGCGCTCGACGAAGCGGCGAACGTCGTCGTCGCCGGCGACCGCGCTCGTCACGCGGCGCTCGTACTCGCCGGCGGCGTTCTCGAGCTCGCTCGCGTCGACGCTGACGCCGACGAGCGACTCGAGCCTGCGCACGAGCGCGAGCGAGGCCTTCGGGTTCGGTGCGGCGGCGACGTAGTGGGGGACGCTGGCCCACAGGCTCGCGGCCGGCATGCCCGCCTGCGAGCAGGCCGCGTGCAGCACGCCGGTGATGCCGGTCGGGCCCTCGTAGTCCGTCGGGTTCAGGCCGATGCGCTCGGCGAGCCCCTCATCTGAGGCGATGCCGACCATCGGCACGGGGCGCGTGTGCGGCACGTCGGCGAGCAGCGCCCCGAGCGTCACCGTCAGCTGCACGCCGAGCGCCTCGGCCAGCTCGATGATCGTCGTACAGAACCCGCGCCAGCGCATCGACGGCTCGGGGCCCGCGAGCAGGACGAGGTCGCGCGGCGCCCGCGGCGCGCGCGCCGCCCAGATCTCGATCGAGGGCCAGGTGACCTCGCGTGTGCGCCCGTCGACGAGCCGGACGGTCGGGCGCTCGGCCTGGAAGTCGAAGAACTCCTCGGGGTCGATGCGCGCGAACCGCGTCGCCCCGAGCGTCGTCCCCAGGAACTGGACCGCCGACGACGCGGCCTCGCCGGCGTCGTTCCAGCCGGTGAACGCGCAGACGAGCGCCGGAGCCCTCAGGCTCTCCGGACGGCTCTCCCAGATCAGCGGCTGCATCCGGTTCACCGTACATCATGCGGTGGTGTCCTCCCACGAGCCGTCCAGGCGCCTGCAGCCCGTGCCCGCGCCACGTTCCGGTGCGCCGGAACGCCCCGGCTCGGTCGCCACGCTGCGTGACGGCGACACGCTCGACGGCATCTACGCCTGCACCCGCAAGGACCGCCTCGTGGCCCGCACGGGGTCGCCGTATCTGGCGCTGGAGCTGCGCGACCGCACCGGCGCGCTGCCCGCGCGCCTGTTCCGCGACGCGGACCTGCACGGCGCACGCTTCGAGCGCGGCGACCTGGTCCGCGCGAGCGGGCGCGTCGCGCGCTTCCGCGGCGAGCTGCAGGGCGAGCTGACGGCGGTCGCGCGCGTGGAGCCGGGCACCGCCGACCCCGCGGAGTTCCTGCCGGCGGCCTATCGCGACGTCGACGAGCTCGAGGGCTTCCTCGAGCATCTCGCCGGCGAGGTGCGCCAGAGCGGGCTGCGCGCGCTGCTGGCCGCCGTGCTCGGCGACGACGAGCTGCGCGAGGCGCTGCGCCGCTCACCCGCGACGCGCGGCGGGCACCACGCCTACCTCGGCGGCCTGCTCGAGCACACCGTCGCGGTGGCGACGCTGTCGCTCGAGGCATGCACGCTGCATCAGCGCCTGGACCAGGACGTGCTGCTGACCGCCGCGATCGTCCACGACCTCGGCCGCACACGCGAGCTGACGCTCGGCGCCGACATCGGCATCAGCGCCGAGGGGCGCATGCTCGGGCACGTCGAGCTGGGGCTGCGCATGCTCGACGGGTACGTGCGCGCGAGTGGCCTCGACGAGGCCCGGGCGCTCGCCGTCGCGCACTGTGTGCTGACCCATCACGGGCCGGAGGCCGGCCCGCAGCGGCGCTTCGCCTCGGCGGAGGCGCTCACGCTCCACCGCGTCAACGCGCTCGACGCAAGCGTCAAGGCCGCGATCGAGCACGGGCTCGGGCTCGACCTCGAGGGCCCTGCGCGGTGACTCAGGCCACGCGCGATGCGCCGACGGACGCGCCGCCGGCCGCGAGCGCCTCGGCGACCGTGCGCAGCAGCGAGTCGCGCGTGAAGGGCTTCTGTACGAACGCGATCTCGCGGTCGCGCGCGCCCTCGAGGACGACGACGTCCTCGGTGTGGCCGGACATGAAGACGATGTGCAGGCCGGGCGTCAGCTCCGACGCGCGCTCGGCCAGCTCGTGGCCGCTCATGCCGGGCATGACGACGTCGGTCAGGAGGACGTCGACCGGCTGCCAGGCGGCGAGCGCCTCGGCGCCGCCGGCGGCCTCGCGCACGTCGTAGCCCTGAGCGGCGAGGATCCGGACTGCCTGGCGCCGGACGGGATCCTGGTCCTCCACGACGAGCACCGTCGCGGGCGTGGTCACCGGCGCCTGCTCGGCCACCCGCTCGGGCGGCGGCGGCACGGCCTCGCTGACGCCGGGCAGCGTGAAGCGCACCACGGTGCCGGACGGCGAGGAGTCCAGGTCGACGGTGCCGCCGGAGTCCGTGACGATCCCGTGGACCGTGGCGAGGCCCAGGCCGGTGCCCTCGCCCGGGTCCTTCGTGGTGAAGAACGGCTCGAACGCGTGGTCCAGCACGTCGGGCGACATCCCGGTCCCCTCGTCGGCGACCGACACCTCGACGCCCGCTCCCGCGCGCCGCACGACGATCTCCAGAGCGCCGCCCTCGGGCATCGCGTCGCGCGCGTTGACGGCGAGGTTCACGAGCACCTGCTCCAGGCGCGAGCGGTCGGCGAGCACGGGCGGCAGGTCGTCGTCGCAGCGCAGCTCGAGCTCCACGCGCTCGCCGAGCGACCGGCCCAGCAGCGACTCCAGATCGCGCACGAGCGCGCCGACGTCGAGCACCTCCGGCGTGACGACCTCGCGGCGGCTGAACATCAGCAGCTGGCGTGTGAGCGCCGCGGCGCGGTCGGCCGCGCGGCCGATCTCCAGGACGTCGTCGCGGACCGGCGAGTCCTCCTCGAGCTCCTGTTCGGCGAAGTTCACGCACGACAGGATCACCGAGAGCAGGTTGTTGAAGTCGTGGGCGACCCCGCCGGCGAGCTGGCCGACGCTCTCCAGGCGCTGGGCCTGGGCGAGGCGGTGCTCGAGCTCGACGCGCTCGTGCTCGGAGCGCCGGCGCTCGGTCACGTCGGTCGCGATCGAGCAGACGCCGGAGATCGAGCCGTCGGGGCCGAACAGCGGGAACTTCACCATCAGGAACTCGCGGTCGGCGTCGCCCGCGGGCCCGGCGATCGTGCTCTGGTCCTCCAGCGGGACGCCCGTCGCGATCACCTCGCGGTCGAGGTCGTCCGCCAGCCTGCTCGCCTTCGCGGGCGGCAGGACCTCGGCGGCGGTGCGCCCGAGCGCCGTCTCGGAGCTGACGCCGAAGAGCTCCTCCCAGCGCCGGTTGACGAGCACGTAGCGCTGGTGAAGGTCCTTGACGAAGATCAGCGCGGGTGCGTTGTCGACGATCGCCTGCAGGCGCTGCTCGCCGGCGCGGCGCTCGGCCTCGGCGCGGCGGCGCTCGCTGAGGTCGACGAGCTGGACGAGGAAGTAGAGCGGGCGCTCGCCGTCGCCGTGCATCAGCGAGACGTGCGCGAGGACGTGCAGGACGCGGCCGTCGGCGTGGACGAGGCGCTTCTCGATCGCGTAGCTGCGCCGCCGGCCCGCCAGCAGCTCGCGGATGAACGGACGGTCGAGGTCGACGTCCTCCTGATGGTTCAGTGCGCCGAGCGTCTTGGAGCGCAGCTCGGCCTCGGTGTACCCGAGCATCTGGGCGATCGCGCGGTTCAGGCGCAGCCAGCGGCCCTCGAGGTCCACGAGCGCCATCCCGATCGGCGCGTCGTCGAACGCGCGGCGGAAGAGCTGCTCGGCGGCGCGCAGCGCGTCCTCGACGCGGCGCGACTCGGTCACGTCCTGGCAGGTGCCGTGGACGGTGATCGCCGCCCCGTCGTCGCCGACGACGACCTCGCCGCGGGCGTGGATCATCCGCACGTCGCCGTCAGGTCGCACGATGCGGTGGTCGATGCTCCAGGCGCGGCCCTCCGCGACCGCCGTCTCGATCGCACGCGAGACGCGCATGCGATCGTCGGGGTGGAAGCGCTCGAGGTGGTGGGCGTAGGAGTGCATCGCGCCGCGCTCGGGGCGCAGCCCGTAGATGCGGTACAGCTCGTCCGACCAGCTGACGCGGTCCTCGGCGATGACCCATTCCCAACTGCCCAGGCGGGCGACCTGCTGAGCCTCGGCGAGCTTGGCCTCACCGGCGGCGAGCGCGTCCTGCGCCTGGATCCGCGCGGTGATGTCCTGGAACAGGCAGAGGTAGTAGAGCGGCTCGCCGGCCGGGTCGGTGACGAGCGTCCCGCTGACCAGGGCGATCGCGGCGTGGCCGTCGCGGCGGCGCAGACGCGCCTCCAGCTCGAACGACGGCGGGTACCCCTCGGCCCAGCGCCGGCCGGTCCAGCGCTCGGCGGCGGCGCGATCCTCGGCGACGTCCCAGGCGGTCTGCACCAGCAGGTCGGCCTCGGCCATGTCGAGCAACCCGCAGAGCGCCGAGTTGACGCGCCGGAAGCTGCCGTCGGCGTTGACGAGCGCCATGCCCGTCGGCGCGTCGCGGAAGGCCTGGCTGAGGCGCTCGGCGTCCGCCTCGTCGCGCTCGGTGATGTCGCGGGCGACGAGGTGGACGAGCCCCGCAACGGGGTCGACCGCGGCGCGTGCCTCGCACCAGCGCGGCTCCCCGTCGGGGCGCAGGATGCGGCAGCGGAACTCCTCGAGCGCGATCGCGTCCGCCTCGAGCCGCGCGAGGAAGCGGGCGCGTACGGGCCCGCGGTCGTCGGGGTGCAGGAGGTCCCACAGCGACCCGCCGATGGCGTCGTCCTCGCTGCGGCCGGCGAGGGCGGCGGCTGCGGCGTTGGCGCGCCGGATCTCACCGTCGAGCGTCGTCACGACGAGCGCGTCGTTCGCCAGCTCGAACAGGCGCTGTTCGAGTGCGTCATTGGGGATGTCGCCGAGCTTCTGCACCACGCGTTCGTTCTCGGACGGCACGCGTCCGAGGGTACGTATCGGCACAGACCCCCACAAGACATGAGCGCTGCCGTGCGGCATCGCGGGACGACGGGCGGCACGGATCGCGCGGCAAGCGGGGCCCCGGCACCGGACGCCGATGCGGGCGCTAGGTTTCCGACCGAGGAGCGGAGTGATGAGCGCACAGGGACAGGCCGGCACGACGACGGGCGGCGGCGCGCCGCCGGTCTCGGCGCACTTCGTCAACAACGTCCTCGCGGCGGCCGCGAGCTACATCGAGGACGACCCGGACCTCGCCCGTGACGTGCTCGCCGAGCTCGGGCAGTTCCTCTCCTACCGCCTGCGCGAGGATCCCGCTCCGGTGACGGCGAGCCAGGAGCTGGCGCACACGGCGACCTACCTGCGCCTGCAGCAGGCCCGCTTCCCTGATCGCATCACCGTCGAGCTCCCTCCGGCTGAGGCGCTGCCGGGCGGGCGCATGGCGCCCGCATCGATCCAGGGCCCGATCGCCGAAGCGCTCGGGCGCCGGCTGCGCGAGCGCAGGGGCGCGTGCATCCTGACCGTCCGGCCCGTGCCGCCGGGGCTCGAGGCCGAGCTCACGGGCGCCGCGGGGGAGGATCCCGAACGCGTGCCGATCACGCTGAACGCACACGAGGAGGTGGTCGCATGAGCGGTCTCCGCGTCCTGGCCGTCGACGACGAGCCGCGCGCGCTGGCGGATGTCCAGCGCCTGCTCGAAGGCTCGGCCCGCGTCGCACAGGTCGACACGGCCGGCGGCGGGCGCGAAGCGCTCGTCAGGCTCGGCGAGGGCTCCTACGATGCCCTGTTCCTCGACGTGCGCATGCCGGAGATCGAGGGCCTCGAGCTCGCCCGGCTGCTGCGCCGCTTCGACGATCCGCCGGGCGTCGTCTTCCTCACCGGTCATGCCGACGCGGCCGTCGAGGCCTTCGAGGTCCAGGCGCTCGACTTCCTCGTCAAGCCGGTGACGCGCGAGCGCCTCGACGGCGCGCTCTCGCGCATCGAGGCGGCCCGGGCGGCGCGCGGCGGCCCCGCCCCTGCGGCGCGCGAGCACACCGCGCCCGAGGTCGTGGCGCTCGACAACCCCGTCGGCGCCGGCAAGCGCCTCGTGCGGCTGGAGACGATCCGCTACGTCGACGCCGACGGCGACTACGCGCGCATCCACGCCGACGACGGCGACTTCGTGCTGCGGGCGCCGCTCAGCCAGCTCGAGGAGGACTGGGGCAGCGCGGGCTTCACGCGCGTGCACCGAGCCCACCTCGTGAACCTCAACCACGCCGTCGAGCTGCGCTCGCAACCCAACGGCACCGCCGTGCTGGCGATGCGCGACGGGACCGAGATCCCGGTCGCGCGCCGGACGGTCGCCGCGCTCCGGCGCCGGCTGAAGGCCTAGAAGCCGGCGCAACCCGTCAGAAGTGGCCGCGCACCACCGCGCCCGTGACGACCTCGTGGTCTGCCGGGCCGGGGCGCAGCACGACGACCTCCGCGGGCGCCTTCGCCAGCAGCCAGGCGACGTCCTCCGGGGAGAACCCGGCGTCGGAGCCGTCGCCGGCGGGAACGACGACGCGGTCGAAGCTCTCGCTCGCCAGCAGCCGGCTGAGCGCGTCGCGGCAGGTTCGCCCGCGGCTGATGCGCGAGTCGACCACCACGCCGCGCCGCGCCGCGCGCTGCTCGATCGCCTCCATCAGTGGAAGGACGGTCTCCGCGCGGGCGGGCAGCGGCGCGTCGAGCGGCAGCGTCAGCGGCACCGAGGCGAGGTAGGCCGGCATCAGCGTCGCGTCCTCGGCGACCGCGAGGCGCAGCGCGGAGTCCATCGCGCGGCGCGAGATGGTCTCACCGCTGAACGGCAGCAGGATGCGCCGTGCGCCGCCGCGGCGCACGGCCACCGGCCGCCGGCCGTTCGGCGGCAGCCACCAGCCGGCGGCGAGCCCGAGCGCGATGCCGAGGATCACGAGCAGCACGCCGCCGATCATCCTTCGCGCTCCGGTCGCTGCGCACGGTCGGCGACGACGCGCAGGTCGACGCCCTCCAGGCGGCGCATGAGGCGCATCGGCAGCGGCTGGCGCAGCCGTCCGAGGCCGGACGCCGGCCGCGGACGCCCCATCAGGACGTAGGTCGAGCCGCGCTCGGCGGCGAACTCTGCGACGGCGCGCTCGACGTCGTCGGAGTCGATGACGTGCAGCTCGGCGCCGAGCAGCGAGACGAGCTGGCGCAGCGCGGCCAGGCCGCGCTCGTCCGCGTCGGACATGTCGCGCGAGGAGCGCACCCAGAGCACGTCGAGGTCGGCGCCCAGCCGCGCGGCGGAGCGCCACGCGCGGCGGATCAGGCGCTGCGCCTGCGGGTTGGGCTCGACGAGCGCGAGCAGGCGGTCGCCGACGGCCTGCGAGGCGGCGCTCTGGAGCGACTCCTCGCGCGTGCCGACCGCCCCGGCGTAGGCGATCCGCTGCGCCCCGACGGACTCGGCCACCTGGCGCAGCGCGACCTCGCGCAGTGAGACGAGGTTCTCGACGGTGAAGAAGTTGTTCAGCGCGGCGTCGATGCGCTCGGGCGGATAGACCCGGCCCTCGCGCAGGCGCGTCAGCAGCTCCCCCGGCGTGATGTCGACGAGGACGACCTCGTCGGCGTCCGCCAGGACGTGGTCCGGAACCGTCTCGCGAACTCGCACGCCGGAGAGCTCCGCCACGAGGTCGTTCAGCGACTCGAGATGCTGGACGTTCATCGTCGAGACGACGTCGATGCCGGCGGCGACCACGTCGGCGACGTCCTCGTAGCGCTTGACGTGCTCGACGCCGGGGGCGTTGGTGTGCGCGAGCTCGTCGATCAGGCAAATGGCCGGAGCGCGCCGCAGGACCGCCGGCAGGTCCATCTCCTCGAGCTCGACCCCGCGATAGGAGATCAGGCGGCGGGGGACGAACTCCAGGCCTTCGGCGACACGTGCGGTGTCGAGGCGCCCGTGCGTCTCCATCACCCCGATGACGATGTCCTCGCCCGCGCGCCGCAGCTCCTGACCCTCCTCGAGCATCGCGTACGTCTTGCCGACCCCGGGCGCCATGCCGAGGAAGACCTTGTGGCGTCCGCTCGTCCGATCCACGGCCATGCCGTAGCCTCGCGTCCTCAGGACTCGCAGGCGTGCAGCGCCTGCTCGGCGGCGTGGCGCAGCGCCCCTGGCCCGGCGGAGGGCGCGTAGAGGGGGCCGACGCCGTCGGTGAGCAGGCGACGCGCCAGGATCACGCCCGCGGGCGCCGGGGGGATCGGGCTCAGCAGCCGGCGGGCGAGCTGCTCGAGAGCGCCCCGCGCATCGGTCGCGGCCTCGGGCACGACGCGCACGCGCGTCGTCAGCGCGAGCCGCGACCAGGGGATCGCGCCGCGGCGGATCGAGGTGTTGATGCCCTTGGCGACGATGCGCCGCCGCCGCGGGCTCGTCAGCCATGCGGCCCGCGCGCGCAGGAGCGGGCTCGCGTCGGGCGCGGCGCCGCGCACGAGCGCCTCGTCCAGTTCGGCGGCGTGCAGGTGGGTGGCCCAGGCCGGCGGCATCCGCGGGAGCATCCCACCGGCTGCCGGCTCGATCGCGATCGGCATCGCTCACGCTCCGAGCAGATTGTGCACGACGAGGTCGACGAGCTTGATGCCCACGAAGGGGACGATCAGGCCGCCGACGCCGTAGAGGAGCAGGTTGCGGCGCAGCAGCGCCGTGGCGCCGACGGGCTTGTAGCGCACGCCTCGCAGCGCCAGCGGGATCAGCATCGGGATGATCAGCGCGTTGAAGATGATCGCCGAGATGATCGCCGACTGCGGCGTCCCGAGGTTCATGACGTTGAGCTGATTCAGCGGGCCGGTGCTGTGCCCCTGCCCGGCCCACGCGGTGATGAAGATCGCCGGCAGGATCGCGAAGTACTTCGCGACGTCGTTGGAGATCGAGAACGTCGTCAGCGCCCCGCGCGTGATCAGCAGCTGCTTGCCGACCTCGACGATCTCGATGAGCTTCGTCGGGTTCGAGTCGAGGTCGACCATGTTCCCGGCCTCGCGCGCTGCCTGGGTGCCGGTGTTCATCGCGACGCCGACGTCCGCCTGCGCGAGCGCGGGCGCGTCGTTCGTGCCGTCGCCGGTCATCGCGACCATCCGGCCCTGCTCCTGCTCGTGGCGGATGAGCTCCATCTTGCGCTCCGGCGTCGCCTCGGCGAGGAAGTCGTCGACGCCGGCCTCCTGCGCGATCTTCGCCGCGGTGAGCTTGTTGTCCCCGGTGATCATGACCGTGCGGATGCCCATCGAGCGCAGCCGGTCGAAGCGCTCCGTCATCCCCTCCTTGACGGTGTCCTTGAGGTAGATCACGCCGAGCACGTCCGTCCCCTGCGCGACGACCAGCGGGGTGCCGCCCTCGTTCGCGACCCGGTCGACCGCCGGCGCGAGCGCGTCGGGGACGACCCCGCCGCGCTCGCGCACCCAGGTCGCGACGGCGTCCGCCGCCCCCTTGCGCAGGCTCGAGCCGTTCATGTCCAGGCCGCTCATGCGCGTCTGGGCGGTGAACGGGACGAACTGCGCGCCGGCGGGCGTCTGCTCGCTCGCGTCGACGCCGAGGCGCTCGGCGAGCTCGACGATCGAGCGGCCCTCAGGGGTCTCGTCGGCGAGCGAGGACAGCCGTGCGGCGGACTCCAGGGCCGCGCCGGTGACGCCCGGCATCGCGACGAACTCCGACGCCTGGCGGTTGCCGTAGGTGATCGTGCCGGTCTTGTCGAGCAGCAGCACGTCGACGTCGCCCGAAGCCTCGACGGCGCGCCCGGACAGCGCGAGCACGTTGCGCCGCACGAGGCGGTCCATCCCCGCGATGCCGATCGCGCTGAGCAGGGCGCCGATCGTCGTCGGGATGAGCGCGACGAGCAGCGCCGCGAGCGTCGTCATCGAGATCGTCGTGCCGGCGAACTTCGCCATCGGCTCGAGCGCGACGACGACGACGAGGAAGACGAGCGTCAGGCCGGCGAGCAGGATCGCCAGCGCGATCTCGTTCGGCGTCTTGCGCCGCTCGGCGCCCTCGACCAGCGCGATCATGCGGTCGATGAAGCTCTGACCGGGCTCCTGCGTGATCTCGACGACGATGCGGTCCGACAGCACGCGGGTGCCGCCGGTGACGGCGCTGCGGTCGCCGCCGGACTCGCGGATCACCGGCGCCGACTCGCCGGTGATCGCCGACTCGTCCACCGAGGCGATGCCCTCGATGACGGTGCCGTCGCCGGGGATGACCTCGCCCGCCTCGACGATCACGACGTCGCCGCGCGTCAGCTCGGTCGCGAGCTTCGTGCCGCCCTCGCGCAGACGCGCGGGCGTGTCGGAGCGCATCGTGCGCAGCGCGTCGGCCTGCGCCTTGCCGCGGCCCTCGGCGAGTGCCTCGGCGAGGTTTGCGAAGACGACGGTCAGCCACAGCCACGCGGCGACCGTGACCGTGAACCACGCGGGCTCGCTCCCGCCGCCGAGCGGCGCGCCGCCGGCGACCTGCTTGATCCATGCGCCCGTCGCGATGATCGCGGTGAGCTCCACCACGAACATCACGGGGTTGCGGATCTGGATGCGCGGGTCGAGCTTCGCGAAGGACGCGAGGATCGCCGGGCGCAGGATGTCGCCCGTGAAGAGCGAGACGGGCTTGTTCTTGTCAGTCATCGGGTGGGGGCCTTCGCGTCGAGGGCGAGGTTGAGCTTGAGGACGTTCACGCCGGGCATGCCGAGCACGCCGAGGCTGCGTCCGTCGGTGTTCTGGTCGATGAGCTTCAGGACCGCGGAGCGCGGGATCCCGCGCTGGGAGGCGATGCGGTAGGCCTGCACCTTGGCGTTGGCCGGCGAGATGTGGGGGTCGACGCCCGAGCCGCTGGTGGTGACGCCGTCGACCGGGATCTTCCCGGCGGTCAGCCCGGCGTCGTAGGGCTTCTCGAGCGCGAGGTACGCGTTCACGTTGTCGCGGAAGGCGAACGCCGCCACCGCGGAGTTCGGCCCACGGTTGGAGAAGAACGTGCCGGCCGGGTTGTAGCCCGTGACCGACGGCCGCGGCTGGAAGTAGCGCGGGTCTGGCGCGGTGACCGGGTTGCCGTCGGAGTCCACCTTGGGCTTGCCGTTCCTGTCGAGCACCGGCTTGGTGAACGGCTGCGCCAGGAGCGAGGACCCGACATCGCGGCCGTTCCGCTTGATCAGCGAGCCGTCGGCCTTCGAGGGGAACGCCACCTGGCTGATGCCGGTGACGATGAGCGGGTAGGCGATCCCGAGTGCCAGCGTCGAGAGGACGATGGCGACGATCGCGGGGCGGAGAATCTGGCGCATGGTCAGAAGAGGCGGTTGGTGAGGGCCTGGACCACGGGGCCCAGGAGGATGGCCGGGAAGAACGTCAGCGCCCCGAGCAGGAGCACCACCGCGATGAGCAGGACGACGAAGGTCGGCGTGTCGGTGCGCAGCGTGCCCGCGCCGGCGGGGACGACCCGCTTGGCGGCGAGCGAGCCCGCGACCGCGAGCACGAGGATCATCGGGAGGAAGCGCGCGCCGAGCATCGTCACACCGCCGAGCAGGTCGGCGAACGTGATGCCGTGGGCGCCGACGTTGCCGGGCACCGGCTGGTAGTAGCCCGTGTAGCCGGCGAACGCGGAGCCGTTGTTGTTGGCCTGTGAGAGGTACGCGTAGAGCGATTCGGAGAAGCCCTGTGGACCGCTCGCGAAGATCGACGGCTTGCCGTACTTGCTGGCGACCGCCGCGCCCGCGGTGACGAGCACCGCGAGCGGCGTCACGAGCACCGTGAGCGTCGCGAGCTTCATCTCCCGCGCCTCGATCTTCTTGCCGAGGAACTCGGGGGTGCGGCCGACCATCAGGCCGCCGATGAACACGGCCAGGATGACGAAGATCAGCATCACGTAGAGGCCCGAGCCGACGCCGCCGAAGACCACCTCGCTGACCGACAGGCCCGAGAACGGCGAGACGCCCCCGAGCGCGGTCAGCGATTCGAAGGCCGCGTTGACCGCGCCGCAGGAGGTGACCGTCGTGACGGCCGCCCAGAGCGCCGAGCCGGCCGTGCCGAAGCGGACCTCCTTGCCCTCCATGTTGCCGGACGAGTGCAGGATGCCCGCGAACTGCTGCGCCGGCGTGGCGTGGCGCTCGGCGAAGAACACGACCGCCACGGAGGCGAGGAACAGCACCGACATCGCGCCGAAGATCGCCCAGCCCTGGCGGCGGCTGCCGACCATGCGCCCGTAGGTCGCGGTCAGCGCGGCGGGGATCAGGAGGATCAGCCAGATCTCGAGCGCGTTCGTGAGGCCGTTCGAGTTCTCGAACGGCATCGCGGAGTTCACGTTGAAGAAGCCGCCGCCGTTGGTTCCGAGCTCCTTGATCGCCTCCTGCGAGGCGACCGGCCCGAGCGCGAGCGTCTGCTTCACGCCGGCGGCGACGCCGTTCAGGTGGACGTAGCCGCTGAGCGTCTGCAGGACGCCCTGCGAGACGAGGATCAGCGCGAGCACGAACGAGATCGGGACGAGGATGTAGGCGACCGCGCGGAAGAGGTCGACCCAGAAGTTGCCGATGTACGCCTTCCCACTGCGATTCGCGAGGCCGCGGATCACGGCGATCGCGACCGCGATGCCGACGGCGGCCGACACGAAGTTCTGCACCGTCAGGCCGGCCATCTGGGCGAAGTAGGTCAGCGTCGTCTCGCCGCCGTAGTACTGCCAGTTCGTGTTCGTCACGAACGACGAGGCGGTGTTGAACGAGACGTCCCACGTGCCGCTGTGGAAGCCCTCGGGGTTCCACGGCTGGATCGTCTGCGTGCGCAGGATGAGGTACAGCGCGAGCCACGAGAAGACCGAGAAGGCGACGACGCTCTTCGCATAGGCCTTCCAGTCCTGGCCGGCCTCGGGGTCGGTGCCCAGCAGGCGGCACCAGCCGCGCTCGACCGGGGCGACGAGGCGCGTGAGGAAGACGCGCTCGCCGGTGAAGACCCGGGCCATGTACGAGCCCAGCGGGACGACGCAGACGACGACCGCAGCGAGGACGATCGCAAGTGCGAGGAGATCCATCGTCATGACGGGCGGCTCCTAGAAGCGCTCGGGCCGCAGCAGCGCCACGAGCAGGTAGACGGCGACGAGCACCGCGACGATGAGGCCGATCGCGTTCGCGCTCATGCCTTGTCGATCAGGTCGACGGCGAAGAACAGGGCGGCGAAGAAGCCGATCCCGATGGCCACTGCGAGAAGGTCGAGCAACATGCCATCGAGTCTGCGCCCGCGCCCGTCAGGGCCGTGCCCCGATTCAGGGGCGGGCTGTACAGATCGCGTGCAGGCCGGCGGCTACGCGGCGAAGCGGTAGCCGATGCCCGCCTCGGTGCGGATGTAGCGCGGCCCGTCCGGTGGCTCGATCTTGCGGCGCAGGTTCGCGATCTGCCCGCGCAGGACGTGGCTGTCGTCGGCGTACTCGATGCCCCAGACCTCGACGAGCAGGGCGCGATGGGTCATCAGCCTGCCGCGGTTGCGCGCCAGCGTCTTGAGCAGCTCGAACTCGGTCGGCGTGAGATGGACCTCTTCGCCGCCCACCCGCACGCGGTGCGCCGCGACGTCGAGCTCGAGGTCGCCGACCGTGACCGCCGGCTCGGTCGCGCCGGCACCGACGCGCCGCAGCGCGGCCTCGAGCCGCGCTATCAGCTCGCGCGGGCCGAAGGGCTTGGTGACGTAGTCGTCCGCGCCCGCCTCGAGCGCACGCACCTTCGCGTCCTCGTCGCCGACGGCCGACAGCACGATCACCGGCATGTCGGTCCACCCGCGCAGCGAGCGGCAGACCTCGACGCCGTCGCCGTCGGGCAGCACGAGGTCGAGGATCGCGGCCTCCGGCGGGCGCACGGCCGCGAGATCGAGCGCCTCCTCGGCGGTCTCCGCGGGCACGGGCTCGAAGCCGGCCTCGCGCAGCACGACCTTCAGCGCACGGAGGATCTGCGGCTCGTCGTCGCAGACGAGGATGCGCCGCCGGTCGCCCATCAGGAGGGGGCCACCGTCAGCGGGCTCTCGTGCGGCACCGGCAGCTCGACGACGAAGCTCGACCCCTGGCCGGGCACCGACTCGACCGAGATGCGCCCGCCGTTGGCCTCGACGAAGCCCTTGGCGATCGCCAGCCCGAGGCCCGAGCCACCGTGCGCGGTGTGCGCGCGGTCTGCCGTGGCGACGCGGAAGAACGGCTCGAAGACGTGCCGCTGGTCCGCGGACGGGATGCCCGGGCCCTGGTCGACGATCCGCACGATCAACCGCTCGCCGACGACCTTCGCGCGCACGGACACCGGGCGCCCCGCCGAGTAGCGCCGGGCGTTCTCCAGCAGATTCACGAAGACGCGCTCGATCTGCGCAGGGTCGGCACGCACCAGCGGCAGCTCGCCGTGCAGCGCGAAGGTGAACGTGCCGCCGCCGGGGTCGCGGCGCTCGACCTCCTCGGTCGCCGCGTGCAGCAGCTCGCCGACCTCGCACCAGTCCTCGCGCGGCGCGGCGGACCCGGCCTCCAGGCGCGAGAGGTCCAGCAGCTTGTCGATCACCGAGTCGAGGCGGCCGGCCTCCGTGACGACGACGGACGAGAGCTCCTCGCGATCGGCCTGGGCGAGCGTCGGCGAGCCGAGCGCGTCGCCGGCGGCGATGATCGCGGTCAGCGGTGAGCGCAGGTCGTGCGAGACGGCGCGCAGCAGCGCCGTCTTGAGCGTGTCCGAGCGCCGCAGCGCCTCCGTCTCGACGAGCTCGGCGGCGAGCCGATCGCGCTCGAGCGCCGCCGCCAGCAGCGCGCCAAGCGCAGGGGCGACGCGCTGGCGCAGGCGCCGCTGCACGCCGGGCTCCAGGCCCTCGGGGACGAGCAGCGTCCCGACGCGCCCACGGGTCGCATCGAGTGGGATCGCGACCTCGCCGGCGGGCGCGGCGCGCTCCCCGGGGACGATCTCGAAGCTGTCGGCGCCTGCCGCGTCGGCGACGCGCTGCGCCGTCTGGGCGAGGCGGCTGCGCAGCGGACCGTCGCCGAGCAGGGCGCTCGCCGCCATGGCCGTCAGCGCCGCCTCCTGGCGGCGCAGCTCCGCGACCCGCAGGCGCGAACGGGCACGCTCGGCGAGGGTGCTGGCGATCGCCGCGACGACGACGAAGATCGCCAGCGCGTACCAGTCGCGCCCGTCGGCGACCGTGAAGCGGCCGGTCGGCTCGATCAGGAAGAAGTTGAACGCCGCGGCGCCGAGCAGCGCCGTCGCCAGGCCGGGCCAGAGGCCGGCCCAGGTCGAGACGCCGAGCACGGCGAGCAGGTAGAAGCCCCCGAGTGACACGTTCGGCGCCACGTCGCGCAGCGGCACGACGATCGCGCTGGCGACGGCGATCGAGCCGATGACCGCGAGCGCGAGCAGCCCGGTGTTCGGCCGCTCCTCACGCAGGACGGGTCGTGTCGTCGTCATCGTCGTGGTGCAGCGTACGACCATCGCCGCCGCGGAGCTCCTGCAGCGCCCCGCGCGCGAGCGTCCAGGCGATGTAGATGAGCAGCGCCGCGAACAGCAGCTCGGTGATCCGCTCGGGGATCGCGTTGACGACGACGACCCCGAGCAGCGCCGCCGGGATCGCGAACAGGCCGATCCGCATGCCGTCGCCCAGGCGCACGTTGCCGTAGCGATGCTGGCGCCAGGCGCCGACGAGCGCGACCGGGACGATCGCCAGCAGCGACGTCGCCTGCGCGTCGACCTGCGAAAGCCCGACGATCAGCGCGAGCGCGGGGACGAACAGCGCCCCGCCGCCGATGCCCAGGAGGCCGGCGAGCATTCCGGCGGCGAAGCCGATCAGGATGACCCCGATCACGCGCGCACCACGAGCAGGACGGCGGTGACGAGCAGCAGCACCGAGAACAGCAGGCGGATGATCGCGCCGGGCAGGCGCTGCTGCAGCGCCGTCCCCGCCAGCACCCCGCCGACCGCGGGGACGCCGATCAGCAGCCCGTCGGCGACGTGGACGTTGCCGTAGATCGCCTGGAGCGTGACGGCGAAGACCGCCGCGACGAGGATCGCGACGAACGACGTGCCGGTCGCCTCGCGTTCGCCGTAGCCGAACCAGAGGATCAGCAGCGGCACGACGACGACGCCCCCGCCGACGCCGAACAGACCGCTGAAGAGCCCGGCTGCCGCGCCGACCGCCCCGAGCTGCAGCAGTCGGCTCCGAGGCATGCCGCCATACTAGATCGGGTGCCCTCCGCCGCGACGCTCGCCGACGCCATCGAGCCCCTGCTCGCCGATCCGGCGCGCGCGGCCGTCCTGCTCGACGTGGACGGCACGCTCGCGCCGATTGTGCGCGACCCCGAGTCGGCCACCGTCCCCGAGCTGACGCGGCGTCTCGTCAACGAGCTGACCAAGCGCTACGGCGTCGTCGGCTGCGTCAGCGGGCGCCGCGCGACGGTCGCGCGGCGCATCGTCGGGATCGGCTCGATCCCCTACGCGGGAAACCATGGCGCGGAGCTGCTGCCGCGCGGCTCCTCCGAGGCGATCGTCGACGCCGAGGCCGCGCGCTGGGGCTCGCGCGTGCGCGCCGTCGCCGACAGCGCGGGCGCCGAGCGCATGCGCACCGCAGGCCTGCGGCGCGAGGACAAGGGGCCGATCGTCGCCCTGCACTGGCGCGGCGCCGACGACGAGGCCCGTGCGGAGGCGCTCGCCCGCCAGCTCGCCGAGGACGCGACGCAGGCCGGGCTCCACGTCCACGAGGGCCGGCGCGTGATCGAGCTGCGCCCGCCGGTTCCGATCGGCAAGGACGCGGCCGTGCGGCGCCTGCTCGCGGCGAGCGAGGTCGACGTCGCGCTCTACGTCGGCGACGACATGACCGACCTCGACGCCTTCGCCGGCCTGCGCGGCCTCGTCGACGAGGGTCGCCTGCGCGCCGCCGTCTGCGTCGGCGTGCGCTCCGAGGAGACGCCGGAGGGGGTCTTCGGCGCGGCCGACATCGTTGTGGACGGCACCGACGGCGTACGCGGGCTGCTGGAGGCGCTGGTCGCCTGATCCGATGCGGTTCGTCGACCTGCTCAAGACGACGGTGCTCCTCAGCGCGGGCGCGGCGACGATGCTCGCGATCATCACGATCCTCGAAGCGAACAGCACCGGCGACGACCGGCTGACGCTCGTCGCCGCGGGCTGGTGGCTCGTCGCCGTGCTCGTCGGCGGCTGGATCGGGCGCCGGCATGAGTCCTCACCGCCGGTCGCACGGGCCCTGCGCGAGGCGCAGAACGCGACCTCGCTGCCCGAGCACCGCGCGGGGCGCGTGCTGCTGAACCGCCTGTGGCCGCTGCTGCTCGCGACCCTGGCCGCGGCGATCCTGTCGGTCTTCCTGCCGCAGATCGCGGCGATCGCCGCCGGGTTCGGCGTCATCTGGGCGCTCTCCTGGCGCCACCAGGACGCGGCCGTGACCGCGATCGAGGAACGCGACGGCGTGACCTTCTTCGTGGCGACGACATCCGCCGTCGGCCCGATCAAGCTCGTCCGTACGCCCGGTCTGCGCCGCGACGCCGACCCCGCGCCCGGCTCGGCGCTGTGATGGAGCACGGGCGCGCGGACGTCCTGCTGGTCTCGCTCGGCTCCACCGCGGGGCTGCGCGCGTCGGACGAGGAGTTCGCGGGGTCCCTGCGGCGCGCGGGCGCGCGGGTCGCGGTGGTCGCCGCGGCCGCGCAGCCGCAGGTGCGGACCTTTGCGCTGACCGACCTGCGCTGGGCGCGCGCCGCGCGCGCCGCCGCGCGCGGCGGCATCGAGCGCGAGCGCCCGCACGCGATCGTCTACAGCACGACGACCGCGGCGCTGCTGTGGCCCGCGCCGGGTGCGATCCGCTACGACGCGCCGGCGACGGCCACGCGGCCGGGGCGCCACGGCATCTGGCAGCGCCCCGTCGAGGCGCGCCGGCTGCGCGGGGCGTCGTTGCTGATCGCGACCGCGCCCGGCACGCTCGCGGAGACCGCCGAGCCGCACGCGGACGCGCTCGTCGTCCCGATCCCCGTCGAACCGTCGGGCCTCGGGGAGCCCTGGGCGCTGCGCGAGGTCGCGGCGCTCACCTACGCCGCCGACCCGCACAAGAAGGGCCTGGATCGCGTGCTCGCGGCGTGGGCGCAGGCGCGCCGCGAGGGCGAGACGCTCGTCGTCGCCGGCCTGGCGCCCGAGCGCCTGCCCCGCCCGCCCGCCGGCGTCGAGGTTGCCGGGCCGCTGACGCGCGAGGCCTACCGCGCCCTGCTGCGCCGCGCGCGTGTGTTCGTCACCGCCCCACGGCGCGAGGACCACGGCATCGCCCAGCTCGAGGCCCTCGCCGACGGCTGTGTGCTCGTGACGACGCCCGCGCCCGGACCGTACGCGGCGCTCGAGCTGGCGCGCACGCTCGACCGGCGCCTCGTCACCGACGACCTCGCGCCCGCCATCCGGATCGCGCTCGACGACCCGGCGCCGCGCTACGTCGCGCGCTCGATCGACCTGCTGGCCCCGCACATGCGCGCCGCCGTCGACCAGATCGTGCGGTCCGAGCTGCTGCCCCGCCTGCTCGGGGAGCCGGTCTAGGCAGCGCTGACGCGCTTGCGCAGCGGCGCGAACTGCTCCCACGGCAGCGTGTTCGCGATCGCCGCCGCCGGGAGCCACGCCCGGCGCGCGGTGAGGACGCCCCAGCGCGTGTTCGCGAGGGTCGCGGTGCGGTGCGCGTCGGAGTCGATCAGGATCCGCACGCCCGCGGCGGCGGCCTCGCGCGCGTGGATGTCGTCGAGGTCGCGGCGGTCGGGCGCGGAGTTGATCTCCAGCATCGTGCCGGTGCGCGCCGCCGCGTCGATGACCGCGCCGACGTCGAGCGCGTAGCCCGCGCGGCGCCCGATCAGCCGCCCGGTCGGGTGCCCGAGCGCATCGACGAGCGGGTGCTCGAGGGCGCGAACGATGCGCGCGGTCATCTGCGCGCCGTCCATGCGGAACGCGGTGTGGACACTGGCGATCACCCAGTCGAGCTCGTCGAGCAGCGCGTCCTCGTAGTCGAGGCCGCCGTCGGGCATGACGTTGACCTCCGAGCCCGCCAGCAGCGTGATCCCGTCCAGGCGGGCGCCAACCTCGCGGACGGCCTCGGCGTGGCGGCGCAGCGCGTCCGCCGAGACGTCGTCGCCGAATCCGTGGCTGGCGGAGTGGTCGGTGATCGCCAGGTACTCCAGGCCGCGCTCGCGGGCGGCCAGCGCCATCTCCTCGATCGTGTTCTTCCCGTCCGAGGCCACGGTGTGGCAGTGCAGGTCGCCGCGCAGGTCCGCGACGCTGACGAGGTCCGGCGGCTCGAACCCGGGCTCGAGCTCGCCGCGGTCCTCGCGCAGCTCGGGTTCGACGTACGGCAGCCCGAGGTGTGCGTAGACCTCCTCCTCGGTCGCGAACCGGTGGGTCTCGCCGGTCGCGTCGTCGAGGATCCCGTGCTCGGAGACGTGGAGCCCGCGGCGCACGGCCATCTCGCGCAGGTGGACGTTGTGTGCCTTGGAGCCGCTGAAGTGCTGCAGCAGGTTGCCGAAGCGGTCCGGCGGGACGATGCGCAGGTCGACCTCGAGGCCGTTCTGCGTGCGCCCGTGCGAGCCAGCCTCGCCGCCGCGGTCGCTGCCGGCGATGACGTCGAGCGCCGCGAACGCCGCGACGACCGCCTCGGGGTTCTCGGAGGCGACGACTACGTCGAGGTCCTTCACGTCGTCGGCGGCGCGGCGCGCGCTGCCCGCCAGCTCGACGCGCTCGACCGCCGGCTCGTCGAGCAGCCCGCGCAGGATCTGCTCGCCCGTCTCGAGCGCCGTCGGCAGCGTCACGCGGGCGCGCGGCGCATCCCCGGCGCCGGCGTCGAGCGCCTCGAGGATGCTCGACTCGGCCTTCGGGCCGAAGCCGCTGAGGTCGCGGATGCGCTCGGCCTGCGCGGCCGCGCGCAGCGCGTCGAGCGAGTCGATCCCCAGCTCGTCGTAGAGGCGCCGCGCGCGCTTGGGCCCCAGCCCGGGCAGCCGCGTCATCGCGACGACGCCCGGAGGGAACTTCGCGCGCAGCTTCTCGGCCGCGGGAATCGTGCCGGTGTCGAGCAGCGCGGTGAGCTTCTCCTCGAGCGTCTTGCCGATGCCCGGCAGCTCGGTCACCGTGCCGGCACGGACGAGCGGCGCGACGGGGCGCGGCGACTCGCGGATCGCCTTCGCCGCGGTGCGGTAGGCGACGACGCGGTGGACGATCGCGCCGTCGAGCTCGTTCAGATCCCCGAGCTCGTCGAGCGCGGCGGCCAGCTCACTGTTGGAGGGGTCGGCGGCCATGAGTCTCTCCCACTACCCTACGCGGGCCTCATGCCCGGCCCACCCTGGCTCGTCCTGCCGACGTTCAACGAAGCGGAGAACCTGCAGCGCATCCTCACCGCGGCGCTCGACGTGCTGGGCCGGGCCGCTCCGGAGGGCTTCCGCATCCTCGTCGTCGACGACGGGTCGCCCGACGGCACCGGGGCGATCGCCGACCGGCTTGCCGCCGAGCACGAGCAGGTCGGCGTGCTGCACCGGACCGAGCGCCAGGGCCTGGGGCCCGCCTACCTCGCGGGCTTTCGCCACGCGCTCGACGGGGGTGCCGGCTTCGTCTTCGAGATGGACAGCGACTTCTCGCACGACCCCGCCGACCTCGCGCGCCTGCTGAGTGCGGTGCGCGACGAGGGGGCGGACGTCGCACTCGGCTCGCGCTACGTCGCGGGCGGCGGCGTCACCGACTGGGGGTTCGTGCGGCGCGTGGTGAGCCGCGGCGGCTCGCGCTACGCGCAGTTCGTGCTCGGGATCCCGGTGCACGACCTGACCGGCGGGTTCAAGTGCTTCCGGGCCGAGGTGCTCGAGACGATCGACCTGCCGACGGTCCGCTCGCGTGGCTACGCCTTCCAGGTCGAGCTGACCTATCGCGCGGTGCAGCACGGCTTCCGCGTCGTCGAGGTGCCGATCACCTTCCGCGATCGCGAGGTCGGGACGTCGAAGATGTCCTGGCGCATCGCTGCCGAGGCGATGTGGCTCGTCCCAGCGCTGCGGCTGCGCCCGTAGCGCGGATCAGGGGCGCGCACCCGCCCCGCGGGGACGGGAGCGCAGGTCGGCCGTCGAACATCCGGCCAGCCGCTCAGCCGGCGGTGCGTCTCGGCCGAAGCACGGGATGGTGGACCCCGATCGTCTCGTCCTGCTCCAGGGGCTGCGCGACACCCGCGCGACCTTCGACAAGTGGAACGCCGCTCCGCGGCGCGTCCTGCTGCCGTGGACCCTCGGCGCGCTCGCGATCGCGCTCGTGCTGCTGTTCTTCGTCTGGCTGATCGCCCTGGGCACGACGCCGGACCCCTCCAAGACGCTGCTCCCCGGGCTCAACGCACCGGTCGACGGCGACGCGATCGGGCGCATCCTCTTCCGCAACTCGCTCGTGCTGATGCTCCACGCGCTCGCCTGCGTGGCCGGGTTCATCGCCGGCGCCTCGCTGCCGATCCAGGCCGAGCACAAGACCGGCCTGTCGCGCACGATCCACGAGAAGGCCGGACCGCTGGCGATCGCCTTCGTCGGGGCCGCGACGCTGTTCTCGCTGGCGACCCAGGCGTGGGTGCTCGGGGGCATCGCCGCCGACCTCTCCCACCAGCTCCACGTGCGGCCCGAGACGCTGATCCTGACGCTGCTGCCGCACGCGATCCCCGAGCTCGTCGCGCTCTTCATCCCGCTCGCCGCGTGGCTCGTGGCGAGCCGCAACGACGGCTGGGACGAGCTGCTCGCGGCGACCTTCGTGACGGTGGCGATCGCCGTTCCGACGCTCGTCATCGCTGCCTGCATCGAGGTCTTCGTCTGGCCGCACCTCCTGATGGCCGTCTCGCCGGTGTACTGAGCGCGGCGCGGTGGTCCGGCGCGCGCCGGACCACGGCGGACGTGCTCGCTCCGGCCGGGGCGGATGTCGCCCACCCGGCCGTCGCGCCCGTGACGTTCGCCCTACCGGGCGCACTACACTTTGTATAGTGGGCTCTGGCCGTCGGCGGAGCCGCCCGGTCCCAGGCTCGTCCAAGGAGAAACGCATGGCCCTCCCCGAGATCACCGACAACACCTTCCAGGCCGAGGTCGTCGAGAGCGACACCCCGACGCTGGTCGACTTCTGGGCCCCCTGGTGTGGCCCGTGCCGCATGGTCAGCCCGATCCTCGAGCAGATCGACGGCGAGCGCGACGACCTGCGCGTCGTGAAGCTCAACACCGACGAGAACCAGGAGACGGCGGCGAAGTTCGGGATCATGTCGATCCCCACGATGATCCTGTTCAAGAACGGCGCCCCCGTTCACCAGATCATCGGTGCGCTGCCCAAGCCGCGCATCGAGCAGCAGCTCGACGCCGCGCTGGGCGCCTAGCGTCTCCGCGCCTCAGGCGCGCGCCACGCCGATGCGCAGCTCGCGGCCCTCGATGGTCGCGAGCTCCCCGTCGTCCGCGCCCTCGTGGAGCACGCTCGTCGCGAGCGTCTCCTCGGCGACGAGCGCCTCGTGCTCGCGGACCGCGGCGAGCAGCTCCGCGTCGCCGCCGAGCCGCAGGACGATCCGGTCCTCGACCGCCAGGCCGGCGCTCCTGCGTGCGTTCTGCACGGCGTGCACGACCTCGCGGGCGAGCCCGCGCCGGCGCAGCTCGTCGTCGAGGATCAGGTCCAGTGCGACGGCGTGCGAGCCCTCGCGCTCGAGCTGGTAGCCGTCGAGCGGCTGCATCGCGAGCAGCAGGTCGGCCTCGTCGAGCTGGTGGTCGTGCCCGTCGATCGTGACGCCGATCCTGCGACCCGCGCGCAGCGCGTCCGCCACCCGCTCGGGATCGAGCGCCGCCACCGCGGCGGCCACCTGCGGCATGTTCTTGCCGTAGCGCGGCCCGAGCGTGCGGTAGTTCGGCTTGACCTGGTAGGAGCCGAGCTCGTCGGCGTCGTCGACGAAGCGCAGCGCGTCGACGTTCAGCTCGTCGCGGACGATCTCCGCGAGCTGCTCGATCGCCTCGCGCTCACGCCCCGCGGCGACGACGATCGCCTCGCGCAGCGGCTGGCGGACCTTGACCTTCGCCTGCCCGCGGGCCGCCAGGCCCAGGCGCACCGTCTCGCGCGCCGTCGCCATCGCGACCTCGTGCCCGAGGTCGCGCGGATGCGGCTCGGGCCAGTCGCACAGGTGCACCGACGGCTCGCTGCCGTCGAGGTTCTCGTAGATCTCGTCGGCGATGAACGGCGTGTACGGCGCGAGCAGCCTGGCGACCGTCAGCAGGCACTCGCGCAGTGTGGCGAAGGCCGCGGGATCGCCCTCCCAGAAGCGCCGCCGCGAGCGCCGCACGTACCAGTTGGAGAGGTCGTCGACGAAGGCCGCGATCGCGCGGCCGCCGGTCGTCGCGTCGAAGTGCTCGAGGCGGTCGGTGACCTCCTGGACGGTCGCCGCCAACCGTGAGCGCACCCAGCGGTCGAGCTCCGTCTCCCCGCCGTCGCTGACCGGCTGTGTCTGCGCCGCCGCGGCGTTCTCGTACATGACGAGGAACGAGTAGGTGTTCCACAGCTGCTTGAGGAAGAACCGCACGCCGTCCCCGACGGCCTCGACGGAGAAGCGGTAGCCGTCCCACGGCTGCTTGCTCGTGAAGAAGTACCAGCGGAAGGCGTCCGCGCCGAAGCGGTCCAGGACGTCCCACGGGGCGACGATGTTGCCCAGCGACTTGGACATCTTGCGGTCCTGCTCGTCGCGGATGTGCCCGAGGCAGACGACGCTCTCGTACGGCGCACGGTCGAACAGCAGCGTCGAGACGGCGATCAGCGAGTAGAACCACCCGCGCGTCTGGTCGATGGCCTCGCAGATGTACTGCGCCGGGAAGCGGCGCTCGAAGCGGTCCTCGTGCTCGAACGGCGCGTGCTCCTGGGCGAACGGCATCGCGCCGGAGTCGAACCACACGTCGATCACCTCGGGCACGCGCTGCATGCGGCCCGCGCACTGCGGGCACGGGAAGCCGACGTCGTCGACATAGGGCCGGTGCGGGTCCTCGATGCGCACGCCCGACAGCTCCTCGAGCTCGTCGAACGACCCGATCACGTGGATGTGGTCGTTGTCGCAGCGCCACACGGGCAGCGGCGTGCCCCAGTAGCGCTCGCGTGAGAGCGCCCAGTCGACGTTGCCGCGCAGCCAGTCGCCGAACCGGCCCTCCTTGATGTGCTCGGGGTGCCAGTCGACCGTCTCGTTGGCCGCCAGCAGCCGGTCGCGGATCCTCGAGGTGGCGATGTACCAGGAGGGCTTGGCGTAGTACAGGAGCGGCGTCCCGCAGCGCCAGCAGTGCGGGTAGGCGTGCTCGTACTCCTCGGCGCGCAGCAGGCGCCCGCGGGCGCGCAGGTCCTCGACGAGGTCGTGGTCGGCGTCCTTGACGAAGCGGCCCGCGTAGGGCCCGATGCGCTCGTCGTAGGTGCCGTCGAGCTTCACCGGGTTGACGACGGTGAGCCCGGCCTGCTGGCCCAGGCGGAAGTCGTCCTCGCCGAAGGCGACGGCGGTGTGCACGAGGCCCGAGCCGTCCTCGGCGGTGACGAAGTCGCCGAGCAGCACCGTGTGGCCCTTGGGGCCGTAGGCCGCCGCAGGCAGGAAGCCGAACGGCGGCTCATAACGCGTGCCCTCGATCGCCGAGCCCTTGAAGCGCTGCAGGATCTCGGCGTGCGCGCCCAGCACGCGCGCGACGAGCGCCTCGGCGACGACCACCGGCGCCGCGCCGCCGGGAACGCGCGCACGGACGTAGACGAGGTCCGGATCGACCGCGACGGCGGCGTTGGAGACGAGCGTCCAGGGCGTCGTCGTCCAGACGATCAGCTCGTCGCCCGTCTGCAGCGGGCCCTCCGCCTCGAGCACCGGGAAGCGCACGTAGACGCTGAGGTCGACGACGTCCCTGTAGCCCTGGGCGACCTCGTGGCTGGAGAGCGCCGTCCCGCAGCGCGGGCAGTAGGGCACGACCTTGTGGCCCTCGTACAGCAGGTCCTTGTTCGCGATCTGCTTCAGCGCCCACCAGACCGACTCGATGTAGTCGGCGTCCAGCGTGCGATAGGCGTCGTCGAGGTCGATCCAGAAGCCGATCCGCTCGGTCAGGCGGTCCCAGTCCTCGAGGAACGTGAACACCGAGTCGCGGCACCTCTGGTTGAACTCCGCGATGCCGTAGGCCTCGATCTCGGCCTTCGAGGAGATTCCCAGCTCCCGCTCGACCGTGATCTCGACGGGCAGGCCGTGGCAGTCCCAGCCGCCCTTGCGCTCGACGTAGTGCCCGCGCATCGTCTTGTAGCGCGGGTAGATGTCCTTGAAGACGCGCGCCAGGACGTGGTGGGAGCCCGGGCGGCCGTTGGCGGTCGGCGGGCCCTCGTAGAAGACCCAGGGCTCGGCACCGGCGCGGCGGCGCAGCGACTCGGCGAAGACGTCGCGCTCGCGCCAGCGCTCGAGGATCGACTGCTCGAGTTCGGGAAAGGACTGGTTCGGATCGACGGGGCGCGGCGGCGAGGACATGGGCCGAGCATTCTCGCAACCCCACGCGCGGGCGGCGCGCTGCGGGCTAGGAGCGCAGGATCGGGCCGGTGATCTGCGTGTCGCTCGCCGGCTTCGCCGTCCCGGCGGCGACGGCGCGCGTCGCGTAGGCGTTCGAGGCGATCCGCCCCTTGGCGCGCACCTGCTTCTGCGCCGCCGTGCCGAGCAGCACCGCGACCTTCTGTGAGCGCCCGCCGCGCACGAGGAAGGAGGCCTGGCCCAGCAGCGAGCCCTTCAGCGACGAGCCGGACCTGATGCGCAGCAGGCCCGCACAGGACTGGCCGACCGCCGCGCCGCAGCGCACCGACAGGAAGACGACGCCGGCCGTCGACATCGGCGCCCCGCGCTGCGGGTAGGCGATGACGATGCGCCCGACGCTCGATGAGCCCGGCCCCGCCGGGCCTGCCGGGCCTGCCGGTCCGGGCGGTCCCGCAGGTCCCGCCGCCCCCGGCGATCCGCCGGTCCCGGCCGGACCGATGGCACCCGTCGCACCAGGCGCTCCGGCGGGCCCGACCGGGCCCTGCGCGCCGTTCGGGCATTGCGGACCGGGCGGCGGCTGGAAGCCGACGGCCGGCGACGCGTCCGCCCCGGAGCAGAGGTACGGGACATACACGACGTTCGCCGAGGCCGGCCCCAGCACGTCGGGCTGTCCGCCCGGCGGCGTCGCCGTTCCGCCGAACTCGACCGGGATCTGCGCCGCATAGCCGGGCTCCGCGCTGTTCGCCGTCGAGATCGAGACGGCCGTCGTGCCCCACCAGTTCCCGCTGAAGTTCAGCGGCCGGGTCCCGGGCGCCGGGAGCGCGCCGCCCGCGACCCGGTCGACGACCTGGCCGTACCAGTTCCCGCTGATGTCGTTGGCGACGAACGCCGACCCGGTCGCGCTCTGCGGCGGCGTGTTCGTGCCGCCGCTCGCGTCAAGGAACAGGACGCCGAGCGTCCAGTTGTCCCTGATCGCGTTGTCGGCGACGTAGGTGTCGTCGGTCTGCCCCCGGAAGATCAGGCCGGTCCGGTTGTCGACGATGTCGTTGTCGTGGATCCGATCGCTGCTGCTGGTGTTGACGTCGATCGCCGTGCGGTTGGCGGTCAGGACGTCGTTGCGCACTTCGGCGTGCGTCGTCCCCTGGATCGCGATCCCCGCCGTGTTCAGCGGGTCGTTCCAGGTGGCGACGGCATTCCCCGAGCGGGTGATCGTGAAGCCGTCGACGACGACGTTCGGAGCACCGATCTGCACGGTCGCCGCCCCGCCGCCCGCGACGCCCCTGATCGTCGTCGTGGACGCGCCGGCGCCGACGAGCCTCAGCGGGGTCGCGACGGCGACGTCCTCGTCGTAGGTCCCGGCCGCCACCTGCACCGTGCCGCCGGAGCCGACCTGGCTCACCGCGGCCTGGATCGTCCGCTTGGCCGTCGCGGGTGTGTCGCCGCCGAACGCGTCGTTGCCCGTCGTCCCGTTCACGTAGCACGTGGTCGTGCAGTCGGGCGCGAACGCGAACGTCGTGGTCGAGACCGCCGTCCCGAACGTCAGCGACCCGATGTTCTCCGTGTACCCGTCCGGATAGGGCTCGCCCACCCGCATGCTGAGCTGCGCGTCGGTCACGCGAATCCGGACGCCCGGGTAGTCGGCGAGGATCTGGCTCCACGTCCTGGGGGTCGTCCCGGAGACCGCACCGGGGCCGGGCCACGTCGCGCCGGAGTACCTCCACAGGGCGTTGCCGCCGTTGAGCGCGTCCCACGACTTCCAGCCGTCCTGCGTGACGGCACCGTTGTCGCGCGGCAGGTACGTCAGGCGCCGCTGCCACGTATCGCTGCCGTCGAAGTCGACGTTGAACTGCAGGTAGGCCGAGCGGTCGGCGGCGCCGGGGTTGCCGGCAGACGGGTTGTACGTCGTGAAGGCCAGCGTCGTGATGTTCGCCAGCGGCGTGCCGGCGAACTGGTAGGTCGCGAGGTCGCGCCGCTGCGTTCCGCTGACGCTGATCTGCGCGCTGCCCGTGCCGTTCGGCGGGGTCGCCGGGCCGCTGACGAAGCTGCCGAGCGTGTTGTCGACCGTGTCGGTCTCGTCGTTGTAGAAGAGCCAGCCGTTGAGCGCCGACGGCCGGACGATCGTGGTCGCCGCGCTCGCGGCGGGCGCCGCGAGCGTCATGACGGCGGCGATCAGGAGGACGGCGCGGGTCATGCCGCGAGCTTGCGGCAGATCGTCGCGAGCGAGCGCTTCTCGTCCTCGTCCAGGACGGCGAACGCGCGCTGCACGCGCTCGGTGTGCTCGGGGAACAGGCGGTCGACGACCTCGGCGCCCAGTGCGGTCATGTCGATGCCCACCGCGCGGCGGTCCTCCGCCAGCCGGTGGCGCGTGACGAGCCCCCGCGCCACGAGCGTGTCGATCACCTCGGTGGCGTTCGCCTTGGAGGTCTGCAGGCGCCGGCGCAGCGCGCGCAGCTCGAGCTCGCCGCCCGCCGTCTGCAGGACCACGAGAACGAAGAAGCCCGTCGGGGAGAGCCCTTCGCGGTCGAGGTCGCTGGCGAGCCGGCGCCGGACGTTGGCCTCCGCGCGGAACAGCGATTCGAGCGCGCGATGCGCGAGGGGATCGCCGGGTGTGAGCGCCATCCTGAGCGGGAATCATCCCCGCCGGCCCGGACGGGTCCGGCCACGGTCGCGCGCAGCTGCTAGCTGGCGAGCGAGATGCCGTCGAGCCCGGTCGGCACGGCCGGCCAGACCTCGCGGCCGTCGAGCCCGCCCACGAGCACGTCGACCGCGGCGATCGGCTTCACGCCGAGCCGGGTGACCGTGCTGGCGCCGCTGTCCGGCAGCGCGCCGCGGAAGTCGTAGATCGCGAGCGCGTCGCCGCCGATGCGCCGCGCGGCGAAGACGAGACGGCCGATCGAGTCCAGGTCGGCGCTGCGGCCGGCCAGGACGACGGCGCGCGGCTCGACCGCGTGCAGGGCGCGCGCCATGCGGGCCGGGTCGAGCCCGACGGCGAGCGTCAGGGTCCGCAGGCCGCGGCGGCGCAGCGCGAGCTCGAGCGCCTGCGCGTAGAGCGACTCGACGTCGCAGGCCGAGCTCGCATCGAAGATGATGATGCCCTCGTCGCGCGTCGCGGCCGGGGCGACGCGCATCCCGGCGGCCAGCCAGCTCGTGGCCCAGCGCCAGGCGAACCCGTGCTCGGGGCCTTCGTCGCCGCCGTCCTCGGCCAGCGCCTCGACGGCCGGCAGCAGGACCTCCTCGACCGTGCGCTCGACCGAGCGCACCGCGAGGCTCTCCTCGAGGATGCGGTTGGCCTCGTTCTCGTCGAAGCGGGCGAACGCGGACTTCAGGCGCGCCGGTGAGGCGGGCCCGGAGCCGCGCTCGCGGGCGATCGCGATCGCGGACGACACGTTGTGGGTCTCCTCGAACGCCGAGCGCAGCGCCTCGATCTGGCCGAGGTCGAACTGCCGGTGGCCGCCGGCGGTGCGGCGCGGCTCCGGGAAGCCGAACCGGCGCTCCCAGCTGCGCAGCGTGTTCGGGCTGACGCCGAGCATGGCGGCCGCCGCGTTGGTTCGAATGACACCCATGGGCACAGTTGTCGACGTTTGAGCAGGTTTCCTCAACCTCCGCAACGCCGCGTGCAACGAACGTCCACGGAAAGAGTCGGGGCCGGTCGAGTGTACGCTCGACCGGCCCCGGGCACGCCGTCAGCCAAGGATGTCGGTCCCGGTCAGCCTTCTGGCGCAAGCACGATGAGTGCGGCGCTCGGCGCGCCGCACGGCCCTACACGGGTGAACCAGCGGATGCCCCACTCGCCGGCGGGCCGCACGACGAGGTCGTGGACGGTCCCGTCGCCGCGAGCGGCGTGCACGATGATCGAGACGAGGTGCTCGATCCCGGACGCCTCGGCGTCCGCCGGAAGCAGGATGTCGGTGAGGCGCTGGTTGACGATGTCCGTCTCGCTGGAGCCCAGGACCTTCTCGGCGCGGCGCGAGACGGCGCAGATCTGCAGCTTGCCGTCGACGATCAGGAACGGCTCGTTGGCCGCCGGCACCATGCTCGAGGGCGCGCTGACGATCAGGCCGAGGTGACAGCTCGTGCAGACGCGCGTCGCGACGTCCTCCTCGGTCGGGCGCTTGGCGCAGTGGCCGCAGAAGCTGACATACGGCTCGGCCTCGCCCAGCCCGGGCAGCACCTGGAGGTTGGGACGGGTCACGCGCTCAAGCTCCTGCGCAGGGTGGCGGTGTCGAACGCGGCGGCGGGGCGCAGGCTCGGCGCGAGCGGACGGCGCTCCTCGATGAGGCCCATCAGCTCGTGCTGGGCCTCGGTGGGCATCGACGGGAGGACGAGCGTGCTCGTGGTGCGCGCTGCGCGGCGCTCGCCGCGGCGGTAGAGCGCGACCGGCAACGGGCCAGTCGCCGAGCGCACCGCGTAGGCCCAGCGGGCGACCTCGTCGTCGCTGGCGGCGGAGCCGGCGATGACGATCGCGCGCGGGCGGAAGTTCTGCAGGACGTCCGAGAGGCCGGCCAGACCGGTGACGGGCAGCGTCAGCACCTGGGCGCCGCCGCGGACGGTGAACAGCTCGAGCGCGGAGGTCTCGAGCACGTCGGGGTCGAGCTCGTCGCGGCTGGCGTCGCCGAAGAGGATCGTCATCGGGCGCGCGGGGGACGGTGCGAGCCGCCTGGCGCGCACGAGCCAGTCGCCCGCCCAGCGCGCGGCGAACGCCCACGGGGCGCTCGTGTCGCCGTGCCGGCGTGCGATCTCGTGCAGCGACGGGAGCAGCACCTCCTCGACGGTGCGCTCCAGCGAGCGCAGCGCCAGCGCGGCCTCCATCGCGGCGTCGGCGCGGTCGAGCTCGCAGGCCGTGAGGGCGCCGACGAGGACGGGCGTGTCGCCGGTCAGCTTCTCGCGTGCACGCGAGATGGCCGATGAGATCGACAGGCCCTCCTTGAGCGCATCGCGCAGCGCAGCGATCTCCCCGTGCGTGTAGAGGCGGTGCTTGCCCTCGGTGCGCATCGGCGCGGGGTAGCCGAAGCGGCGCTCCCACGCGCGCAGCGTGTTCGGGCTCACGTTGAGGTACGTCGCCGCTTCTGAGGTCTTCAGGGTCCGCACAGCACGCGGGAGAGGACCACGTGTCGAGGGCGTCCAGATG